>NZ_CP175504.1:648838-973258 GCF_049262615.1 Planococcus daihaiensis
CTGTTTGCGTATGGACCGAGGATTTTGAGGACCCCGCAAACTTCATCACTCACGGACATCTGTTCCAGTTTTCCGTAAACCGGCTTAGCATAGATCAGGTAATCGTCGATCAGCCCTTCAGCCGCATTGATTTCGCTCAAAATCGTATCGTGGAACTCCAGTTGTTTTTCACGGCTGTAATCATACATCTGCATCAGCTGAATAAAACCTTTGATGCTCTGTATCGGATTCCGCAATTCATGTGAAACGGCCGCAGCAAAATGGCTGACGCTTTCCAATTTTTCATGCTTCATCAATGTATTGAGCATGAGTTCCTGCCGCACGATATGTTCGATCAACAAAGCTGTCAATACAATCATCATTCCCTGATTCAGCATCAGCATGAGCCAAATACCGATGATATCGTGTATCGGATCACCGAACAGTAAATTGCCTGCAAACATATTAAACATTAAGGACAGAATGGAAATAGCAAAAACTGTTGCGACCTTCATTCCGCGGTGCATTCGCATATAGGCCGGGCGAAGGAATGGAACCCCGGCCGCAATGACGAATTGGTTGAGGATTGCGATATACATGCCATCCCCTCCGATAATGATTCTGCCGATTGCCGATACCAGAAACAGCGCGGCCGAGATAACAGGCCCGCCGTATAGTGCACCGACAATCATCGGAACCTGGCGTAAATCGAATATATAGTCCTCTGTCAGGAATTGATAAGGAAATACCATACATAAGATGATGGAAATTGAAAACAAAATCGTCATCGTAACACGATAATCGACAAAGAAATTGCGCTTTCCTGCTCCGGCCAGCATTTGATAAAGCACAATTGGGAAAATGATAAAAAATATATTATTGATCATGCCGGTCATCATTTCAAACAAATTCAGCACCTGCTTTCAAATGGGCTTATGCGGAATTTATTATACAGTAAATCAGAGACCGTGAAACTTTTTTCCACAAATTATATTTATCGGATTAATCCCTGTTTTGAAAGGATTCACTGTCCTTAATCTTTTCCAATAACCTCGCTTTCTTCTTTTTCATACCGGCAACCGTAATGCCGTAGAGCGCAGCCAGTTGTTTGATGCCTTTGTCCTCGACAAATAATTCGATCAGCAGCTTTCTTTCCTTCTGCTTCAACTCGATTTCCGCCAGCCATTCCGGAAGGTTTTCATTCCGTTCCGGCATTTCCAAAGCTTCAAAATGCTCTCCTTCCGACAACAGGAACAGTTTGGCGTATCTGCCTTCACGAGCCAATTCGTCAAGCATTGCCCCGTGCACGGTTCTGAAAGCGAAAGGTGTAAAATCTCCTTTGTCTCCATCAAATCGGCTCCAGGCTTGCCACAGCGCGACTTTCCCGACTTGCCGGAATTCTTCGTGATCGCGGTAGATATGCAATTTTCGTATGAGCGCTGAAATCATTGGTGCATATTGTGCTTCAACTGCATTAAAATCTTCATAATCATTGCCAGTTTCCATTCCATATTCCTTCTGAACGTTCGTTTATTCCCGGGTAAGCCTAGAATAGTGGAAGCGGTGTTTACAAACCACTTGGTGATCAGGCGATTTTCTTCCATTAAATATCCACTTTGTTTTAGTCAATAAACACATCACATTCATAAAATTAACTGAAAAATCAATTTATTGACACAGTTATTTTTCGCAGTAATGCCTCTATATTTCCCGGGAAATTAAAAACGCCGGGACGCTGAGTTCCTTCTGCGTCCCGGTGGAAGATTATTGATAGTAAGCCGCAACATCCCGCATCGGCAATAGAAAGAAATCTTTATTTCAATATAGGCACCTGATCGAACAGCGGTCACAATATCTACTTAAAATTCAGCTGCAGCCAAATTGACTTTGCAGGCAGAAAACCCTATGATTTAGTTAATGACCAGTCAGTCACTTTTAATGACCAACTAGTTACAAGGAGGAACCCAATGGATAAAAAGCAACAATTGATGAATGCCGCCGTCCATCTGTTTTCCATCAAAGGCTTTCACCAAACCTCGGTTCAAGAGATCGCCAATGCAGTTGAAATTTCAAAAGGAGCGTTTTATAAGCATTACGATTCCAAAGAAAGCTTGCTCGTCGGCATTTTGGAACGTTACCAGTCAGAAACGCTGGCTGGAATGGAGCGACTCGATGTTTCTGGAGACTTCAATCCAAAGGATGCATTTGCAAAAAAATTGGCTTTTGAACTCGAAAGCGTACTGGCTGATCGTGATTTTTTCATCATGGTTTTCAAGGATATGCCAACGGACGACAACGAACAACTGACTGCTTTGATGCAGGAGATGCGCAGCTCATCTTCCAAATTTCATCGCAAGAGCCTGCTGGAAGCATTCGGGCCGGACATCGAACCATTTCTGCAAGATCTGACGATTGTGGTCGAAGGTATTCTGAAAGAATATATGATCACCATCATCCTGGAAAACCGCCAATTATCCATCGCCAGATTGAGCCGTTTTATCGCCTCCTCCATGGAAGCGATTGTGGAACAGCTTGGTGCTATGGAAGCGGTGTTTACAGACAAAGCGGAGGAAGACGAGTTATCCATTCAAAGCCTCTTTGCCGATATGGAGACAAAGATCAAGCTGTATTCAAAAAACACTGCGCAATTGCTGGGTTCACTCGAGTTATTGCGGGAAGAACTGCAACAGGATGAACCGCGTAATTTTCTGGTTGATGCGCTAACCGATTACCTGCTGCAGGAAAAACAAATTGAAAAAGAAATTCTTCTATTGAAGAATCATCGTTGAGGAGTGTCATAGTTGAAGAAAGTTATCGATTTTTCATTAAATAATAAGTTCGCCATTTGGATTTTGACCATTATGGTCGTCGTGGCAGGACTTTATGCCGGATTGACAATGAAACAGGAGTCGATTCCAAGCATTACCTTGCCGGCAGTGACAGTAGTCACAGTATATCCGGGTGCCGCACCCGATGAAGTCATGGAAGAAATCACGATTCCAATGGAACAGCGCATCCAGAACATGAATGGCGTGGAATTAACGACATCCACATCCATGGCCAATGCGTCGACCATTCAAGTCCAATACGCTTTTGAAGTGGATATGGATGAAGCGACACGCAATTTGGAAGATGCATTGTCGCAAATTTCAATTCCGGAAGCTGCCAACGAGCCACAAGTTTCCCGGCTCAGTATAGATGCCTTCCCGATTTTGACACTGAGCATCAGTGATTCAGGAAGTTCTTTGGAAGAATTAACTGCCAGCGTGGAACAAAATGTCCTTCCTGCACTTGAAGGCGTCGAAGGTTTATCGGATGCGCAAGTTTCCGGCCAGCGCGTCCAGCAAGTGACCATGAAGTTTGATGAAGCAGCCTTAGCCCAATACGGGTTGACGCAGGAAACGATCCAGCAATTGATTCAAGGATCCAATTTGACATTCCCCTTAGGTTTGACCGAGTTTGGCGGAGAACTGAAAAACCTGGTTATCGATGGTGATGTTACAACGGTTGATGATCTGCGCAATCTGCAGATTCCAGCGATGCCGCAGCAGCCACAGGTTCCGGGGGCTGGTGCACCGGGCGAGACGCCGGAAGTTCCAGAAACGCCAACACCTCCATCAGCGGAAGCACCGGCTGCTGGAGCGATTCCAACCATCGCGCTCAGCGAATTGGCTGACATTGAAGTTGTCAGTGAAGCGGAATCGATTTCCCGTACAAACGGCGAAGAGTCGATCGGCATTTCCATTGTAAAAGCACCGGATGCCAATACGGTCGAAGTTGCCAATGCCGTAAAAGACATCATTGCCGATGTTGAAGAAGCTAATGGTTTAACGGTAGCGACAACGTTTGACCAGGCCGAACCGATTGAGCATTCAGTCGAAACAATGCTCAGCAAAGCCTTCTTCGGCATCCTGTTTGCCGTCGTAATCATTTTGCTGTTCTTGCGCAGCTTTAAAACGACATTGATTTCCATCATCTCAATTCCTTTATCATTATTGATGGCGATCTTCTTATTGAACCAAATGGATATCACGTTGAATATCATGACACTCGGCGCATTGACTGTGGCGATCGGACGTGTCATCGACGACTCGATTGTCGTCATTGAAAATATATACCGGCGCATGGGCTTGCGCGGCGAAAAGTTGCGCGGCAAAGAGTTGGTCCGTGAAGCGACACGCGAAATGTTCCTTCCGATTTTCTCATCAACGGTCGTAACGATTGCGGTATTTCTGCCATTAGCACTCGTCAGCGGTCAAATCGGCGAATTGTTCCTGCCATTCGCTCTTGCAATGGTCTTCGCATTATCTGCTTCTTTATTAGTTGCAGTAACAATTGTGCCGATGATGGCGCATTTGATGTACCGTAAGCAATTGCAGAAGCTCGATGGCAATGGAGCCGCGAAGAAAGAACATAAACCCGGTAAAATGGGTGGCGGCTACAAACGCATTTTGGAATGGTCATTGAACCATAAAATCATTACGTTCGGCGGGGCAACTGTCCTTCTAGCAGCCAGTATGTTCCTGATCCCGGTTATCGGCGTCACTTTCTTGCCGGAACAAGAGCAGAAGATGGTCATGGCAACTTACAGCCCTGAACCGGGCCAGACGCGTGAAGAAGTCGAAGCTGTGGCACTGGATACGGAAAGCAAAATCGATAGTCGAGAAGGCGTCACATCTTACCAATACTCGCTTGGCGGCGGCAACCCGATGGCAGCGATGGGCGGAGGCGGAGATAATTCCGCTTTATTCTATATCGAATATGACTCCGACTTTGAAAATTTCAGCGATGAAAGCACGAAATTGATAGAGGACTTGAATGCTTCAACTGAATCCGGCGAATGGAACAGCATGGACTTTGCCGCTATGGGCGCAAGCGGACTGGAACTGTTCGTTTACGGCGATAATATCGAAGACATCCAGGCAGCCATCGATCAAATCCAGCCGTTCATGGAAGACCATGATGGTTTGGAAAATACTGAGTCGAGTCTGACTGAAGCATACGATCAATTTACATTAGTGGCAAATCAGCAAGCCTTGAGCGAAAACGGCTTGACTGCAGCCCAAATCGGCATGGCATTAAGCGATGTCGGCGAAGCTCCTGTCCTGACGACAGTGGAGCATGAAGACAATGAAATCAACGTTTATATTGAAACAGAAGAAACCGAGTACAATGACATTGCAGATGTAACGAATGTTGAAATTCCAACGGCACTGGGCACTACAGTGACAGTCGGTGATGTGATGGACGTCGAAGAAGGAAGATCTCCTGATACGATCAACCGCAGAGACGGCCAGATGTTTGCTTCCCTTACAGCAGAAGTGCTCGGCAATAACGCAGCTGAAATCACAGTTGACATTGATGACCAAATTGCAGAACTCGATCTGCCATCCGGTGTAACCACTGACCACGGCGGCATCACCGAACAGATCAATGAATCGTTCACACAGCTCGGGCTTGCGATGCTCGCAGCCATTGCCATCGTTTACTTTGTATTGGTTGTAACATTCGGTGGAGCACTGGCTCCATTTGCCATCCTGTTCTCATTGCCATTCACTGTAATTGGTGTATTGGTAGCACTATGGGTCACTGGCGAAGCATTGAGCGTCAACGCATTGATCGGCGTCCTGATGCTGATTGGCATTGTGGTCACTAACGCGATTGTCCTGATTGACCGGGTTATTCACATGGAACAGGCAGGACTCTCCACTCGTGAAGCCCTGCTTGAAGGCGGCGTTACGCGTCTCCGTCCAATCCTGATGACAGCTCTGGCGACAATCGGCGCGCTGATTCCACTCGCCATTGGTGCAGAAGGCGATGGCGGCGGCTTGATTTCGCAGGCACTTGGGATCACCGTGATCGGCGGCTTGATCAGTTCCACTTTACTGACATTGGTCATCGTACCGATTGTTTATGAAGTGTCAGCGAAGTTCAGACGCAAAGAAGTGAAATAAAAATAAGTTCAAGTTTAAATTCAAGTGCAAGATGGATGGAGCCCTCCGATCGGAGGGCTCCTATTTTTGTGTCTGCAGCGATGCGTTGCGTGTGAGTATTGGATATTTTATTTTTAGCGCAACTGGCGAAACGTTGAGTGGAAATATTAAACATTAAATTTTTACTTCATCATGAATTCGACTGATTTTATTCTAACCGCACCCCAAATGGTTCAGACCGCACCCCAAACCGTTTAATCCGCACCTCAACGCTCTCACACCGCACCCCGAAACTCTCCAGCCACAGCTCCTGATATCAGGAAAATAATTATAGAAAATATTTCCATATAACCTCTTCTGCCCTTCTCAATACAACCCCAAATTACACCTTCGCACAAAAAAACCGGTCAGCCCATTAGCCAACCGGTCACTCCCATCATAATTTGCCATAATCTAAACCGCTTTATTCCTTCCGCAAATGCTCCAGCACAGTTTCATCGATGAGCCGCTCTTCTGTCCAGCGGTCGTCGAAGTTTTCGCGCAAGGTAAATGTTTTCAACGCTTCCTTCACGGTGTCATTGTAGCCGGGGTGATCGGCGGAATCGAGCAGGCCGCGGCGCACGAGATGCTCTTTAATCTCCTCGAAAAGCTCACCTTCGATTTCCAGCTGCTCGTCGGTGCTTTCACCAAAAACTTCATGAAGTTCATACAAGCGCAACAACTCCTCGATCGGCTCAGGATGATCGTCGACGCGCAGATCCACTTTGACGTCGTTATAGCCGCCATAGCCTGCGCCTTCCTGCACGACGTATACTGCCGCGGATTGCTTGCCACGGCTATCGCCGCCGGCATGCTGGGCTGCGGCCAATGCTTTGATCAGGCGTTCGGCGAGTGGACCAGTCGATTGTTCGAACGAATTGCTCATCGCTGTCACCGTTTCTTCGCTGACGAGGATATTGCCTTGTGCTGAATGGTTTTTGCCGATTTTATGGCCTGCCCAGTCAAAGCATTCCTCACCCGTAAATGCGCTTGCTTCGCCATCTGCATTGATAACCGCCACCTGGCGCAGGTTGCGGCCCGGGTCGTCAGCCACCAGTTTTGCGATGACTTCTTCCGGTGAAAGCCCTTTTTCAAGAAGTTCCAACCCTTCAGGTCCGTATTTCGTATTCGCCCAAGATTGAGTTGCTACCGCCCCGACATTTGCTTTTGCCCAGGGTACAACTGCACCTACTGCCAGAAATTTCGATTGGACCGCAACTCCCACTTCGCCAGTTTTCGGGTCCGCTCCGACGATTGAAAAGGTCGCCACCAATTGCTCTTTATTCATTTTTCATTCCCCCTTTATTTCAGTTTACCTTAATTTTCAAAATTTTTTATTAAAATTAACCCAAATTTCCGGATGAAAAAATTCCAAAAAAAAAATGCTGCACCTGAACAAGTCAGGTGCAGCAATATCTTCTACAAATTATTTTTATCAGACAAGTTCAGATGGGGACTTTTTTCATTCCGCTTAATAATTTTCATGAATAATGGAAGCAGCAAAAATAAAGCCGCCAGCGCAATAGCCATTGTCGGCATGAAATTGCCGCCCGATACAGCAGAAGAAGTTTCAATTGATTCTTCGACAATTGCTGCTGCCTGCTGAGCGTCAGACACAGTAAACTTCTCTTCGGCAAAAAATTCCTTTTTGTCTGCATTGCCTTTAATCATCAGCACATATTTGCCCTCTTCGAAAATATGCCCCTTCAGATCAATTGGAAAGCGTATGTCTGATTTCGGTGCCATTGCGAAAGAATCAATAACTCCATTAAGGATGGTATCACCCTCTTTGTCCATAATCGTGTACGTACCCTGCACATTTTCAAGGACCGTGGAATTGCCATTCAATATTTTCATCGTCAGCTGATTTTGAACGGTGTCAAACTTCGCTTTCCCAAGTGAAAAACCAGATGCTGAGTTATCCGGCAAATTCACCTTCACTGCCACTAATCGCTGGCCATCCTGTTCATAAGTATAATTGTTTCCGCCTTCATTTATCGACGCCATGCCCAGGTCTTCAGTCACATTTTCAGAAGTCAGCATGACGCCTGTGAGAAGCGTGCCGCTTGCATCCATTGGGATATCAAAGTGATAATGCGCATCTTTTTCAGCATGAGCAGGAATGGTAATGGTTTCCTTAACATCAAACTGCTCCGACAAGCGGAGACGGTTTTCTCCATCAGAATCAGGATCTGTGCCATATAGAATCCCGCCTTCTGCCGCAGTCCATGCATCGACCACTTCCGCATGCAATTCGATTGGTTCGTCAGTCGTATTTGTAATACGTAAAGTTAAGGATAGACTCTGGCCAGGTTCGGCGTCGATATTAAAATAGCCCTCAGAAAAACTTTGCTGACCTTCTGCAGGCAGCAATTCAACTTCAAAATCGTTTACGGATTCAGCCGCATTTGCAGTTAATGGAATTAAAATCATCAGGAAAATCAGTATTAGAACACGTAAGGACATAATGTTCCTCCAGTAAAATTATTCTTACAAAAAATAAAAAGCTGTGTCACCCTGACACAGCTGCAATTTCAATGTAATTGTAAGTACAGCTAAGTAAAATTCATGAAATTAGATATCAATAAATTTCTATACGGTTTATATTACAATTATATTACAAGGTTTGTAACAATAAATCAAGCTTTATACCCAACTTTTGTCACTTAAAACATATTCATTGGTTTATTCAACCGAAAAATAATTATCTGAATAATCTTACTATTTTACCTTAATTCAAATAGGTTGTGATATAATGAAATTAACCTAATGTGCTCTTTTTCTTCTGAGATATATGCAATTACATAGATAATATTGCCCGCATTTTTTATACATACGCTAATGCTTTTCATTAGTGTAACTAAAAAAAGGGGTGACTATTGTGGGCACAAGAATTTTCAAAATTGCAGCAGCCATGCTATTGGTTTTAACCAGTTTGTTTTCATTCAGTGGCCAGTCAGACGCAGCCAATTCAACGTTTATAACGAAAGGCAACACCACCAGCAAAGTTGTGGCCCTGACTTTTGATGATGGCGCTGATGGAACGAACATCAACAGAATCCTGAATACCCTTTCCACCCATAATGTGAAAGCTACATTCTTCCTTACAGGTTCCGGAGCAGAGCATCATCCGCAAGGAATCAGGAATATTGCAAACCAGGGGCATCAGCTCGGCAATCATTCCTATAACCATCCGGATTTCCGAACCTTGACAGCCGCTCAAATGAAATCACAGCTCGACCGTACTGAAACGATTATACGAAATTTGACCGGCAAATCGACCAAGCCTATTTTCAGAGCGCCTTACGGTTACACTAACGCCAGCGTACTAGCGGGAGTTGGTGCAGCTGGATATGGCTACACCATTCACTGGAATATCGATACCATTGACTGGCGCGGTGATTCCGCTGCTACAATCACCAGTAAAGTGGTGAATAATATTGTTCCCGGATCCATCGTTCTGATGCATACAGGCGCAGGCGCACCCGGTACCCCGACTGCATTGCCGAATATCATCACCCAGTTAAAAGCGAAAGGCTATTCATTTGTGACAATATCTCAATTATTGAAATTGCCTTCTGCACCACCTGCAAGCGGCACAAGTTACACCGTTAAAGCGGGTGACACATTATATGGCATTGCCCAGCGTTTCAACACGACTGTTGCCAGACTTGCAGCCGCCAATAATATTCCAAACGTCAATTTCTTGCGCATCGGGCAAGTCCTGATCATTCCAGGCACCAGCACCACTCCGCCTCCTGCGACTTCAACAAAATACACGGTGAAAGCTGGAGATACCCTGTATGCAATCGCCCAGCGTTACAACACGACCGTAGCCAGAATTGCAGCCGCCAATAATTTACCGAACGTCAACCTGCTGCGCATCGGGCAAGTCCTGATCATCCCGGGCACAAGCACAACTCCGCCTCCTGCCACAAGCGTTAAGTACACAGTTAAAGCCGGAGATACTTTATATGGAATTGCGGTCAGATACAACACGACCGTTGCCAAAATTGCAGCCGCCAATAATATTACAAATGTCAATTTCCTGCGCATTGGGCAGGTATTGACGATTCCTAGATAACAAAGAAAAGCGACAGCAAAGAGATGGACCAAATGTAATTTGGGACATCTCTTTGCGACGAAGCTAGCGAAGCGATGCAGGAGCAGCATTAGAGTGACTTATGACCCGAAGAGCTGGGCCGCTGGAGTCTGGACAGCAAAGAAAAGCGACAGCGCCCGTTAAGCTCTGAAAGGCATATGAACGAACAAAAGATCGGAGAACGCACAAATCTGCGCGTTCTCCGATCTTTTTTATTATTGCCCATAGCTCTTCAAGCCAGCACTGATGGGATACTTTCATTGATTGGCGGCCGGCCAACCGAATGATACTCTATGTCATGATGTTTCATTTCCTGGAGCGAAAAACAATTCCGGCCATCAATGACCAGCGGCCGCATCATTGATTTAAAGGAAGCAGGCGACAAGTTTTTTATTTCCTGCCATTCTGTGAGAATCAATACAGCATCACTGTCGCTGATTGCATCAGTAATGGTTTCTGCGTATTCCACTTCGGGATTTAAAACGGCTTTGGCGTTTTCCATAGCAATCGGATCATAGCCCACCACTCTGGCACCTTGTTGCACAAGCTCATCTGCCACAATGATTGAAGCGGCTTCTCTCATATCATCCGTTTCCGGTTTGAAGGCGAGGCCAAGCACCGCAATCTTTTTACCAGCTACATCAGGGATGCAACGCTTCAACTTATTAATTAGCAGGCCCTGCTGTTTGATGTTTACGTCAACTACACCTTTCAGCAATTGAAATTCATAATCCAGGTTCCCGGCGATTTGAATCAGCGCTTTGGTGTCTTTCGGGAAACAAGAACCCCCGTAACCGATACCAGCCTTCAGGAACTGAAAACCGATACGTTTATCCATTCCCATTCCCTTGGCGACATTTTCAACATCCGCTCCCAATAACTCGCAAATATTGGAGATTTCATTGATGAAACTGATTTTGGTGGCCAGAAAAGCATTGGAGGCGTATTTGATCATTTCGGCACTTTTGATATCCGTTCGGAATATCGGAACATTAAATGGAGTATTGATGGTTTCCATAATAGCTGCAGCTCTGTCCGATTCGGTTCCTATAATGATTCTGTCAGCATGGAATGAATCATAAATGGCAGAACCTTCCCGCAAAAACTCCGGATTCGAAACAATTTCAACCTGGACATCGTGAAGCAGGTGCAATCGAATCAGATCACGAATTTTGTAATTTGTGCCTACCGGAACCGTGCTTTTCGTTACAATCAGCGTATCGCGCGTAATGTTCCATGCAATGTCTTTGCAAGACTGCTCTATATAACTGAGATCCGCTGAACCGTCTTCATTTTCAGGCGTTCCCACAGCGATATAGATTGCATCGGCCTGCCGCAGCGCTTCACGATGGCTCACAGTAAATGACAGACGCCCGGCGTTCAGGTTTCGCTGCATCATTTCCGTCAACCCAGGTTCGTAGATAGGCGAAATGCCTTGTCTCATTTTTTCCACTTTCTGCTCATCAATATCAATGCAGACAACTTCCTGACCAATTTCCGACAAGGTTACGCCGGTTACTAAACCTACATAGCCTGTACCAATGACTGCAATTTTCATCTCAACACCTCCCATCGCTTAGAGTAATGCGGAAGTCGACCGGGCCCGGAGCAGTTTTTGCATCATTTCTGCCACTTTACTGCCATACTCTTCATGGTCCAAAGCAAATTCCATTTGGGTTTGGATAAATCCGAGCATTTCTCCCACGTCATATCTTTTCCCTTCAAAATCATAAGCATAGACGTTCTGCAATTCGTTTAATCCTTGGATTGCATCAGTCAATTGGATTTCTCCGCCTGCGCCGACTTCCTGCTTATCAAGGAATTGGAAAATTTCTGGAGTAAGAATGTATCTCCCCATGATTGCCAGATTGGAAGGTGCCGTTCCTTTAACCGGTTTTTCTACAAAGTTGCGGACTTTGTAGCATCGCCCATCCACCGAAGTCGGATCTATAATTCCGTAACGATGAGTTTCGTCTTCCTCAACAGGCTGTACGCCAATGATGGAAGAGCCGAGCTCCATATATTGATCGATTAATTGCTTGAGACAAGGCTTCTCGGATCGGACGATATCATCTCCCAACAGGACGGCAAATGGCTCATCCCCGATAAATTTACGCGCGGTCCAGACAGCATGCCCCAAGCCTTTCGGTTCTTTTTGCCGAATATAATGAATTTCAACTTTGGAGGAATCACGCACTTTCTCCAATAAATCGAATTTCCCTTTTTGGATCAGGTTTTCTTCAAGCTCAAAATTATTATCAAAATGGTCTTCTATTGCCCGTTTCCCTTTGCCCGTGACGATTATGATGTCTTCAATACCTGATGCCACCGCTTCTTCTACGATGTACTGGATTGTCGGTTTGTCGATAATCGGGAGCATTTCTTTCGGCATCGCTTTCGTTAGCGGCAAAAATCTTGTCCCCAGTCCTGCCGCTGGAATAATTGCTTTTCTGATTTTTTTCATTTATTTTTCCCTCCAATTCCAAGATACTCATGATTTTCTAGTATAGGATTTTATTCCATAATTCCCTTCTTTCCGAAGCTTCAACCTCATAGGGCAGATCGGCAGCAAAATCTTCTGGAAATCCATTCAAATCAAACGAATCTTCTATATTCAGAGGTTTGGTTTCGTATTTATACAAAAACTCGAAATCGATCAGCTTCAGTCCTTCTTTTGTGATTAGTATATTGCCAGGATGGAAGTCGATCATGGCATAACCTTTGTCGAAGAAAAACGTGATGATCTCAAAGATTTCCTCTTTATACCTTTTGAGGTATTGATTTTTAATAAATTCATTTTCAGTCAATAAATTCTTCTCGTAATAGGGTATGATCAGGTAATTTTCTCCGTGGTCCAAGAGGGGCGGAATAAATGAACATTCTTTGCTCAATTCTCCGTAAGCGTAAATCTCCCTCTCCAGAAATCTTTCCTTCCCCTTTTTATAGGTTTTCTTTATCGCCTTTCTCCCCTGATATTCAATCAGCTCCACCTTTGCTCTGCGCTTATGCGCTGAAACATCTTTGAATACTTTTTCCTGTGTTTTGTAAGCACAATCCCAGGCAATGACAGTATTTTTGACTGTTTCGAGGATTTCCGGAGCCGTTGCTTCAATATAATCGAGTGCTTCGATTTCGTCATCAGAACTGTGGATTGGATTAGACCTTTCGTTTAGGGGAAGGCTGGAATTGATTTCTCTGCGCAATTCTTCTTTCAACAGATAATGTTCATTTGTAACATGCGGGTATTTCTTCCGGTAATTTTTGCTGATGGGTTTTGGATTATAATCATACATAATAAGGAGTATCGCCGGGTTTCCTCCGCTAACAGGCCAAGGTCCCTTGCCCCAATTGCCTCCTCGGAGGTTTTGCGCAGCAATTTTCTGTTGTTCAGCTGTAAATTCCACTTGAGCAACTTGATTCAGCCCCGCCTTTTCTAAATAATTCAAAATGAATTCCGAGAGACCGTGTTCCACTGCCCACTCACGTATGATGAAAACCATCAACTCGCCGGATTTTTCAAAGTCGAGTTTATTGGTGCTGATGATGGATTCGAGCCAGGAATCATTCTGGGTATTCAACTTTCTGATAGTGTCTGTTGCCGGAGACCAGCCCACCAATTGCAAAAAGTTGTGCAGGTAATTCAAATTCATCTCTTTTAAATGAATCTGATTTTCCTGTGCGAGTGCACTTAAAATTCCCGGGTAATCATGATCAGCTACAGAATCGTCTCCATTTTCTCCACCCTGGAACGCGATTCCTGATTTCTCGCCTTTATGGTATACCACGTGATACAGCAAGCTGAGGAAATAATGGAGCCTGCTCGGAACATAATACTTTCCTTCCCACACTTCCCGATGATTCAGTATTTTTTCCGCAAGATAGGGGGGATAATAGGAAACATATCGAAAACTGCTTCCGCTCATGCCCGAAACGCTGTAAACATCAAATGGCAAAATGCCAATCCGTTCATCCAGTAAATTTTGGACTTCCTCCAGATCTTCGTCTGAAACAAGGAGATCCACATCTTCATTAATATCCAAAAACGGGATATTTTCAAACCAGCGCAATATTACATACCGCATGCCTGAGTTATTCAAGGTGAGAAAGAAATTGTCGAAACCAATGGCGGGTGATAAATAATAACGGGCTTCTTGTTCCTTTTCGTGCAACCTCGTTAAAATTATCGCTTTGTAAAATTGACCTTGGCTATCTGAAAACCGATGGAATTGGACTCCCCATTTTCTGCCACGCAACGAATGCAGCGCGGACAGTGCAATACCTTCCAATAAGGTCAGTCCGTTGCGGGGTTTCAAGATGATTTTTTCTGCCCCGGATCGCATTGCTTTTTTTACATGTAAGAAGTTTGCATTTTCCAAAATCAATATATCGGCATTGTTCTTATAGATTAAATTGGTATCTTTTTCCGGATAGAGCTCCTGAGCATTGTTGGAGGCTTCATTTCCGATAAATATACCAAGGAAATTCGTGAAGCCTTTTGCATGGAGCTCTTCTTTCATCTCGGTATCCACCGCATTATAATGCAGTATTTTGAGTTTGCTTTTCTCCTTATAATGAACGGCAAGAAAATTGCTGAGCTTTAACCCGCTTTTCACAATGCTTCCTCCTCTCCAATCTCTCAGAGAAATATACGATCGCTCTCAGGGATACATTTTTAAAATTAGTTTAAGGTATATGTGTTATTTGGTACGCTCAGATTATTCAGCACGACCCCGATCAGGGTCGTATTCGAAGCGAGAATTTTCCCTTTTGCTTTTAAGGCTAAGTCCTTATCTGTTTTTCCTGACTTCAGAACCAAAATGCTGCCATCACATTTATTTGCCAGAATCTGGCCGTCCGTAACAGCCAGAATCGGCGGGGAATCAACGATTACAATATCGTAATTATTTTTCAATCCCGCCAATAATAAATCCATGGCGTTCGAAGCCAGCAATTCTGCTGGATTAGGCGGAATCGGACCACAAGTCAGAAGGTCCAGCCCTGAAATCCTTGTCTTATTAACTGCAGACTCCAAGCGCTCCTGTCTTGTCAGCACGGTCGAAAGCCCCTTGCGGTTCGTTGTGCCGAATGTATAATGCATGGTCGGCTTTCTCATATCCGCATCAATCAATAAAACTTTTTTTCCGGTTTGGGCATAGACAATGGCAAGATTCGCAGCTGTGGTCGATTTGCCTTCTGAAGCGGATGCGGAAGTCACCGAAATAGAACGGATTTCTTTATCCGGAGAAGAAAACTCAATATTGGTGCGCAATGTCCTGAATTGTTCCGACACCATCGAATGTGGCGCCATTACTGTTACTAATGTGCGTCCTTTAAAATCTCGACCCTTTTTTTTATTCGCTCTCATGCGTCACGCCTCCTATTCGTTGAATATCACTTGCAAATCTTCTTTTGACAGTTTTCTATTCGGTATTGGTGATATTACTGCCAGCAATGGCACTTCGAGCAATTCTTCGATATCATTTTCAGTGTTGATTGTCGTATTCACGTATTCCAACATGAAGGACATGCCTATCCCCAGTGCCAGACCAATCACTGCTGAGATTGCCAAATTCAGAATATGATTGGGTGCAACAGGTGTCGGACTATCACTTAAACCTGCTGTCGACAGGATGGAAACATTATTGACATTCATTAATTGCTGTATTTCTTGTTCAAAAACCGTTGCCGTTGTATTTGCTATATCCATCGCTGTTTTCGGATCGGGGTTTCGTACGGTAATTTCAATTACCTGGGAATTGGAAGCGGAAATTACGGTCATATTTTCATTTAGGGCATTTACTGTAGTATTCAACGACAATTGCTCGATCACTTTATCCATAATTCGTTTACTTTTAATGATTACACTATAGGTATTGACCAATTGAAGGTCCGCTTCAATATTTTGGTTGCTGATCGTGCCATTTCCCAATCTCTCCTGATTTACCAGGATCTGCGTTGAATTTTCATAGATCGGTGTCAATGCATAATAAGAGATTGCACCTGCGAGCATGACGGTCAGAAAGGCGATAATGAAAATCATGCCTTTTCTTTTTTTAATCACAGCAAAAAAATTGATAAAATTAAACTCCTTCATATAAAGCCTCCTCAACACTTTTCAGCGGTCATTTTAGCTCTGCAGAAAACTCAACTTCTTTGTCAATCAGACGGTAGCCATTCGGGTTCATCGATTGCCATTTCCAGGCATCTTGACACATTTCCAATATGTTTTTTTCCGCTTTCCATAACAGCCGTTTTTCGGCTTTCTCAGGATTGGCATAGCAGATTGCAAGGTCTCCGTCACGCCTTTCAACAACCTGATAGGGAATATCAACACCCGATACCCTAGTAAAAGCCTTTACAAGATCGAGCACGCTGCAGCCGATGCCGGTTCCTAAATTGAAGGTTTCAATTCCAGGGTGTCCTGTGAGATATTCGAGCGCTTTCAGATGGCCTTTAACCAGGTCTGTGACATGGATATAATCTCTGACACCGGTGCCGTCCTTCGTTTCATAATCTTCACCGAAAACTTGCAGGACAGGTCTTTTGCCGACGGCGACTTGGGTAATATAAGGCATCAAATTATTGGGAATGCCCGTCGGATCCTCTCCGATTCTTCCGCTCGGATGCGCTCCAATCGGATTGAAATAGCGCAGTATCGCTATTTTCCAGAATGGATCTGATTTGTATAGATCATGCAGGATTTCCTCAATCATCAGTTTGGTGCGCCCATAAGGGTTGCTTGCACCAAGAGGCGAATTTTCATCAACCGGTCTATTGCTTCGCGCCTGGTAGACGGTGGCTGAAGAACTGAAGACAAGCTCCTTGACATTAAACTTGTTCATTATTTTGCAGAGATTCAGAGTTCCCGAAATATTATTGTCAAAATAATATAAAGGAAGAGAAACTGATTCATTAACTGATTTCAATCCTGCAAAATGCATCACTGCCTTGATATCATGTCTGCGAAAAATGCGCTCCACACCTTCTGTGTCCAGCAAGTCCGTTTTATAGAATTCAAACTCTTTTCCAGTCAATTCCTTAATTCTTAATACAGCTTCAAAACTGCTGTTTACCAGTGAATCCAGAACTACAATTTCATAGCCATTGTCCAATAATTCCACTGCAGCATGGCTGCCAATATATCCTGCACCGCCAGTGATCAATATCATCTTTACGCCTCCGTTCCCTGTCTGGTCAGCAGATAGGTATATTTTAGAATTCGATAGTTAAAGACAGGTTAAAATGATTAATATTTCAGAAAATTAATGATGCGCTAAGCTCTTTTATGCTTTTGTGTTTGAATTCATTCTGCCAAGCACATTAAAAATCCGTTCTTTTGCTGATGCATCGAGATGCTTTTGCAATTGATTTGAGACTGCCCGATTTTTTGAACTGTCATAAACCGGCCGCAACGTTTTATACACTCTTTTTTTCGATAAACGCTTTTCGCTGATCATGACCAGCATTCGGTCTTTAAAAGTGATATCCCTGAATAATTTTAATTCCCGCAGGCTTTGGACAATAAATTCCTTTTTGCCGGATTTAAGTGCCGCATAGAATAATTCCTCATATTGCCGGACATAGAATCGATTCCTGTCTGCAGGGCTTAATCTTTCTATCGCATTTTCAAATTTCAGCATGTAAAGCTCTTTCACTTTCCTCAACTTCCCATAATCCGGCACATTGTTCACGCCGTTCGTGGCTTTAACAATCAGGATTTCCGCAAGGTTCAACACCTTGAAATGCTCCAGAACCCTGAGCATGAATTCTAAATCCTGATGGCGGATGAAGGTTTCATCGAATCCCTCCACAAATTGCACCGCTTTTCGGCTCAGGAACAGGTTGCTGCCGGTTCCCAACCGGTCACCATCCAATAATAGATCTCGTTGTTCCAAAGGGCTTTCAGGTTTTAAAATACGGTCAAAGTTTCCTTTATTCGTGATAACCACTCCACAATAAATCCCCTCATAGCGCGGACTGGCCAACAGCAGATTCAAGCATTTTTCAATGCGGTCCTGCAGATAAAAATCGTCATCGTCCAAGAAACAGATAAATTCGCCAGAGGATGCAGCTAAGCCGGTATTGCGGGCAGCTGCACCGTTTTTATTCATGGAATGCTTAATGTATTTCACATTGCCATATTGCCGATAACTCTGCATTGCCGCCTCAGTCTGACGCCGTCCATTTGTATCAGGATCATTATCATCCACCACGATCACTTCGACATTGTTGTAAGTCTGATCAATAATGCTGTCAATGGCACGGGGCAGATTTCCCGCTCCTTTATACGTTGGAATAATGACACTAACTTTGGATTCCATACAGTCCACCCCATCCTCATCGCTTAATTCTTAATCAGTCAGATCAGTGCTTTTTTTGTAAAAAAACCTTTAATCTCTTTGACGAGCTCTTTTTGAAAAACAAGTATCAGAAGCATGTAAATAATGATGCCTGCCGGGATATTAATAAGAATGATATTGGCAGATGAAAAGCTTTCAATTTGCGTTATGACAAATTGCAATATGGCGATCATTATCAGGCTGTGTCCAATCGGTGTGAAAATGGATTTCAGCATCTCAGGCAAACAATTTCCAATAACAAAGCGGAGACGGATCGCATAGTTCACAAAGAATAGAACAAACCTCAATCCCGTCATCGCCAGTGCGACCATGACGATGCTTCCAGTCAAACTGGAGAAATAAATAACGATCGGAATGATAAATAATTGGAACAACTGCCAATAAAAACTCCATTTCACTTTGCCGGCAGCTATCAATAGACTGCCACTCGGATTTCCAAGTGCCTTGAAAAGCGCATAGACACAGAGGATCTGCACGACCACTGTGATGCTTGCCCACTCTTCACCCAACAACAGCGGAATGACGAATGGTGCCAGGATTGCTAATCCTGCATAAAGCGGTGCGTTTATTGCCATAATCAGTTTAATAATGAACAGGTATCCTTTTTGAAGCCGACCGCGGTCGTTTTGGATTTTCGAAAAAACCGGGAAGGCTACGCGATTGATCATAGGATTCAACTTTTGAATTGGCTGCATGATCAAGTTCATCGCCATACTGTAGAAACCCAGAACTTGAGGGCCCATCATTATGCCGATCAGGATCTGGTCCACCTTTGTGTTGAAGAAATTAATCGTGGTGGTACCCAAACGGTAAATTCCAAAGATCACATATTCTTTGATGCCATTCCAGGAATACGTCAGGCTGGGACGGGTTTCCGGATTTCTGAAACCGATGATGACCCACGGAATCGTCCGGATCAGTGAGGAAGAAATATGTCCAAAAACCAATGACCAGGCTCCTGCTGATAAGAGAACCGCTGTGGAAAGCGTCACTGCTACACCAATGAAAGAACCCACGATTTCATAGCGGCTAATTTTGTCAAATTCCAGCTGTTTGCTGGCAATGGTCTGAAATTGCAATCCAAAAGGCAGGATGAAAAAACTGAGACTGATCAACTGAATGAGACCTGTTAACTGTTCCTGCTGAAAAATTAGCGCAATCAGCGGCGCAACAGCTATCATGCTTAAGCACATGAGCAAACCGACCATTATCGAAAACCAGTAGAGACTGGACAGGTTCTTTTTACTGATTTTCTCTTTTTGAATGATGGCATCACTTAAGCCCATATCGATATACATCTGTGCAAATTGGATAACAATCTGAACAAGTGCAATGATGCCAAAAACCGCCGGACCCAATATTCTTCCCAGGACAATAAGCTGTACGATCTGGAGAACACTGGTAATGATCATTGCCAAACTTGTATGTTTCACGCTTTTGACTGCTTTTGATTTTAAAGACCCCATATCGTCATCCTCTTTACTGGGTTGGATTTATCTTTATTTCAACTTTATGTTCCATGGTTATGCAGCCTTGACAGTTTAAAAATATGAATACAGAATTGCACGTTGCCGACAACGTATCTTTTGAACATTCTTTTCGGCTCCAGTAATACTCGATAGACCCCTTCCATTCTGATTTTCCTGATCAATGCCGGGGCTGTTGTTGTATTGCCGGCAGCAAAATCAAAGTACGCCCCAACCCCCATGATCAGCGTGGCATCCAACTCTTCAAAATAATGTGAAATCCACCCCTCCTGTGCAGGCACCCCCATTCCTACAAGCAGCAAATCGGGTTTAACTTGATTGATATCATTCAGCACTTCGATTGGATCTGTAAAAAACCCATTGGATGTTCCTGACAGAATAATGTCGGGAAATTCTTTCAGGATATTTTCAGCAGCTTCCTCAGCAACTCCTGGGCTGCCGCCAAGCAAATACAAACTCATTTTTTCCTGGTTTAGAATTTCGAGAACATCCGGAGTGAAATCTGTAACCTTCAAATTTTCACTGAAAGAGATATGAAAGGCACGGGCACCCAATTCGACTCCCACTCCATCATTCAGGACAAATTCTGCTGCATTCAAATTTCTTAAATAGCCTGAATTTTTCTGCGCGATATTAAAGCAATGAGCATTCAGGAAAAAAACGCGTGTTTTCATCTGTGTTGCCAGACGGAAGCGGAATTCTTCAAGAATTTCGTGTTTTCTAGCTGTAACAAGCTTTATGTTGCCCATTTTCCGAAAGCATTTGTCATCGAAATTCCATACTTCCTGATCCAGTTTCAACATCTTGGCTGCTCCTCCTTTTAACACGCATCTTTCGAACCGAATAACACAAAGACTGTTCGGAATATCAATTTCAGATCAATGAGCACACTTCTTTCCCGGATGTATTGCAGATCCAGCTGCACCCATTCATCGAAGCCAATATTGTTTCTGCCGCTCACTTGCCAATAGCAGGTCAAACCGGGAGTTACAGTAATTCTTTGCCGTTCGAAATCTGTGTATTTTTCAACTTCATCCGGCAGAGCTGGTCTAGGTCCGACCAAAGTCATTTCACCTTTCAGGACATTGATCAACTGGGGCAATTCATCGATGCTTGTTTTTCTGATGAATGAACCGACTCTTGTCACCCTTGGATCATAGCGAATTTTAAACACCGGTCCAGTAGCTTCATTTTTGTCCATCAACGTCACTTTGAGAGCTTCCGCGTTGCTTACCATGGATCGGAATTTATACATATGGAAAAGCTTTCCGTCTTTGCCCACTCTTTGCTGTTTGAATAAAACTTCCCCCTCCGGATCTTCCAATTTGATCAGCAGCACCACCAATAGCAACAATGGTGAGAGGGCTGCAATTCCAATAATTGAAATCGAGATATCCAGGAACCTCTTTATATGCGGATAATACGAAGCCGGTTTTTTCTGCACAATAACCTCGGATACATCTGTAATTTCCATTGTTGTATTCTCTGCATTTGGTGCGATTTCTTCTTCGCTTCTGCTGCCTGAAGTAATCAATTAAATCACCGCCTCTGTGTATTTCCGTGACCTGAAGGATTCGATTAATTACTCTACACTTGTTTTCTTTCCAGGAAGTTGTTTCTTTCAATAGTGTTCGTCACTTTATTCATGGGAGAAATGCCACCGAGAACAGGTACTTTCAGCAGCTCTTCGGCATCTTCAACAGTGTTTACAGAGGTACTTAATTCCGGGAGAATGAACGCCAGTCCAAGTCCTGCACTTAACCCCGAAAATACGGCCAACGCAAGGCTCACTTCCGGACCTGAACTCAGGAGAATCCCATCTTCCTCCGCAACTGCCTTGTCCAAAATGGTGATTTTGTTGACGTTCATCACCTGTCCTGCTTCACTGACAAAAACTTCGGCAATCGCATTGGTAAGCAAGATGGCTGAATCATAGTCCTCCAGATCGACCGAAATCGAAAAAACTTGGGAATTATCGGTGAATTTCACCGTCAATCTATCTCTAATCTCATTTGTTGAAAGATGAGTATTTGTTGATTTTTTAACTTCTGACAGGACAATCGGGCTTTCAATGATTTCACGGTAAGTACCAAGAAATCTCATTTCATCCTGTATGGAGTATTTATCCATCTCCTCTGCACTCTCCCTGTCACCTCCAATCAATATCTGTGCTGATGCCCGGTAAACCGGTTCGTCGAATTGCCGGGAAACGATTACTGAACTAATTATTGAAAGCAGTATCATCAAAAGAATCAAGTATTTATTTTTCTTAAACCTGTCGTATATAATTCTCTTTTTCAATTTCACTTCATCACCCCTCTGAAGCTGAATAACATTTCTTAATTTTCAGTCTTTTAACACCAAACCCTATTCATTACCGCTTTCATTCATAATGTATAGTGTAAAAGTTACTACCAAAACGTTAAATAGAAGTTAAAATTATTAAGTTAAGTAAAAAGGACTATTAATTGCACTGGATTTCACACACAGAAAAAGGCCCGGAATTTTTCAATTCCGGGCCTTTCCAATCATCGAGCGATCATCTTATGGAATTTTAGTTCTTCTCATCGTTGCTGTCTTCTATTTCTGCTGTCTCTCTTGAAAGTAATTCTTCGCGATGAGCGGCAGCTATATCGTTTCCGCGCTCGCTGATTTTTCCCAGCGAAATAACGATTGCTGCCACAAAGGCGAAGACTGATATGATTAATGCCCACATAATATCTTCCTCATTACCCCTCCGATGACTTTTAACGGATTTGCCAATCACGAATCAGCACACCCTGTCATCATGAAATTTGCCATTAAATTAATTTATAACACCTCCCGGAAAATGTCAATAGCCCCTTACTTTTCAAAATGAAAGGAATTTACCTTTCCTCGCTGAAATTCTCGTCGGCTTCTTCAGGCTCATCCAAATTCATTTCCCTGATCAGCATGGCTGTGTAGATCCAAAAGACAGCAGTTACCCCGAACGTGAATAATCCAGCATTATAAAATATAAACATCACGTTAACAATCCCCATCAGTAAAACAGCTACTGCCAATGAACTTCCTGTTTTAAAATATTGTCTTATGGCAATCCACAAAGGGATCATATAGATCAACAGAAATACACCAGTGCCGAGCAGACCTGCTTCAATATATAAGTACGGCATCAGGAACCAACTGTATTTCAGAAAGTCATATTTCTTAAAAACTTCCCCCTGAAACATACTGGATCCACTCGGATTACCTGATCCCAACCCTTTTCCAAAGACCATTTGATTTGTGTCATTGGAGTAAACGACTGCATCGACAGTCGATTTAAACCCAAATCTGTTCAGCGTATTTCCATCCCCGTAAGATTGCTCCACCAAATAGCTTTCCAAAAATCCCGCGTTCAGAAAATCGTGCTCAGGATAAAGGCTGATAAAATAACTGTAAAACGCTGAAATTACAAAACATGAAGCTACAAATATAACCGAAGCTTTAAATCCTTTCTTTATAAAGAGCAAATAGATGATCAAAAGAATTGCACTGGAAACAAAACCAATTTTCACTTCCGCTATCGCCGAATAGATAATGGGCACCAGCGCCAATGCCAGGTAAGTCATGGTGGAAATCTTCTTTTGATAATGCAGGCTTGATGCAATCGCCAGATAAAACATCAATAGATAGATGAAAACCCCGGTTGTCCCCGGTCCCATGGCCCCTGTGATAAAATCCTGAGTTAAACTGCCTTCGATAAATTGTCCGACAGCCAGCAGGAAGTTCAGCAGGAGCAGAACGATGATGGAGGTATCCAATACTTTTTTATTGGACTTGTTTAGATCAACCATGTTGAGGGCGAATAGAAAAATGATAAAAAAGCCGAAACGCTTCAATACTGACACGATGAGCAGTGGAATTGAATTGCCATTAACTATTGCCGGCACCAAACTCAATGTTAAAGCGGCTATCACTGCAACCGTCAGGAAAATATGCGCTTTGTTTTTATTCTTGTTAGTAAAAATGGTTACCAGCATCAAACCATATAAATAGAAAATTATATAACTTGCATTGAATTGAGTAATGCCTTCATTAAATATTGAGATAAGTATGATGGTCAATAACAGCAGAATTTCTTTTTTCAGCAATATATAAGTTGCCACAACCCCCACAATCGCAATGTTAAAGTACATGAAGGCATCTTCTCTAATCACTGTTGAAACCAGCAGCGCAAGAACAGCAGATGCGATCAGAAGCTGATATTTATATTGATTGATCCATATAGCCATTCTTTCACCTCATTTCATTTGTCCTGCCTGTACGGCACCGGTTTCAGATTCTCTTTGTCTGTTCCGCGCCATCTTCCCTGGCTTCAATTTGCTCCAGTAATCGGTGAAAATCACCCATGATATATTGCCATTCATTTTTTTCCACTGTTTGTGCTATCACTGAACTTTCATACATGTCCAAACGGGCCAGAGCCAACTCAATTCCGGCAACCAGAGCAGGCACATCATCATTCACCAGAACACCGTTTGCAGCTGTGATAATCTCTGCGTTTGCGCGGGTGTTTGTGGCAATGCAGACCATGCCATTCCGAATGTACTCGTAAGTTTTGGTCGGCGGCTGAACATCGAAGAATTCGGTTTTCGGTATGTATGAAAAACCGATGCTGGCTGTTTCGAACAATTCTTTGATTTGGGCATGTGATTTTTTCCCGTGCCATATAATCTGTTCTTTATGGTCCGCTTTGTCAATTTCCGCCCGCAGGATTTGAGCTTCTTCTTCGCGATCCGCGAATCCGACAATATGAAAAACCATCTCATCTTCTCCGTTCTGTTGATTGCTTATAGCATCAAATGCCCGGACAAGGTCGCCCACTCTTCTGTCATCAAATTTGCCCACGTATAAAAACTCGATTCTTTGTCTGCAGAACACCTTAGAGCCGAGATCAATATAGCAATCAGAACCGAGTGGCAGCACATCGAATTTTTTGATGCCCAGTCTTTCCGCCACCAGAGGCGAAATGATGGTCGTTCTATCAAAAAATACTGCGGAAGCGGTTACCAACCAATCGTAAACTTTTCTTTTCATGGCTCCCTGAAAAACCGCACAAGTTCTGATATCCAGTATCCAGCGGACATTTGGCGTGAACAGTTTCAAGAGCCCCGGCAAGATGCCGCTGAGCTCAATATTGGCACTGATCACCACCCATTTGACTGCAGTTCTTTCCGCCAGTACCCGTTTGGCGATCGCTGAGATATGCCGCGAATAATTCACCAGTTTATAACGCGTTCTCGCCACATAGAGGATTTCCACGTTTTCCGGTGCGTCAATTTTTGGCAGCCCCTCGTCAAAACAAATTACATCTACCGCAAGGCCTTTGGCAGCCAGCCGTTTCACCATTTGAAGGTAATCGGTAATATAGCCATATTGGCTTTTGGGGGCAATAATTATTTTTTTCAATGTCAGCATCTCCTTTACTTTTATTCCACCGAAAAATCAGGAACTTTTGCGATTGTAATGGAAGTTGCTGGTCAAATAACAATTTGTATACAAGTTCTCCATCTGTTGAAAGTATTCTTTTTCATCGAATTTTTCCTCCGCTATGCGCCTGGAAGCCATTCTCATTTCGCCAATGCGGGTATCATCCAGTATCCATTTGAGACGTTCTGTGAGCATTTTCACATTTCCCGGCTCAATCAAATAACCGTTTTCACCCTCGACGACTGCTTCATCGATGCTTCCCACATCTGTAGCAATGACTGGAATGCCATGGCTCACCGCTTCAAGAATTGACATCGGCAGTCCTTCGAAATAAGAAGGCAGGACGAACAGGTCCGCCCGTCGCAGCAATTCTTCTTTCTTGGCACTGTCCACCCAGCCGTGGAAACGGAAATGCTGTTCCATTCCTTTTCGCTTCACGCGCCCCTTTGCTTCTTCGAGCATTTCACCATCGCCCGCAATATCGAAAATCAGGTTTTTACTCTGTGCCTCTCCTGCAGAGAAAATATTGTCAGCTGCAATTATTAAGTCCAGTATGCCTTTGCTTTCATTCATTACCGCAAGGAATAATACTGTAAAGTCCTTCTTATGCTCCGGCGCATCGAAATCCGGCATGGGCACGGCATTCATCAGCACCTCAACATCCGCCTCCGGTTCAATTTCCATAAGGATCTTTTTCCAATTCCCTCCGAGAGCAATCACTTTCTGCGCGTTTTTAAGAAGGTCATGGACCCAGGGCTTCAGGAGATTCGGCATTCGGGCATAAAATGAACGAAAATCTCCTCCATGCGCATGGACGATGACCGGTTTTCTAAAAACCTGTGAAACTTTAAAGAGGATGTATTTCCGGATAAAACTGCCTTTATCCGACATATGAAGGTGGACAACATCGGGAGCTTTAAATAACAAGTGATACAGAAATAAAACGAAGCTCTTTAAAAAGTAGAAGCTATTATAGACTCTCCCTTTTTCTGAATGGGAAGGAATGAAAACCAATTGTATATGTGAAGAAAAACGATGATCCAAAAATGCATTGACTACCGTTGTCATACCGCCTTTAACTTTCGTCGCTGAGCCTGCCATAAGAACTTTAACCGGATCTCCCATATAAATGTCTCCTCCCAGTTCTATAATTAGAATCCATTTTACTCAGGTCTGGTTAAAAAGAGGTTAAGAATATGTAAACCGTTTTCTCTTCAGAGAGCCTTCGGATTGGCATACTTTTTTTAAAAACGATAAGATAAACTGGACGAATCAAACAGAAGAGGTGCTGAGGATGGAATTGTATAAATGGGAAGGTCATCGAGATGAAGCAATGCCTATCATGGAAAAATTAGCCAATGCCAGACTCATTTACATGACGGCAGGCGAAGAAGCGGTGCTGCTTCAGGAGGCACCGGGTTCAACTGTACTGCCCGGCGCTGCTGCTTACGAAATTTTGAATGCGGTCGGGGATATCAATCAAGGATATTTCGCAGTCTTCAATAACATTCCAGTGACTGAGGAAGGAAAAGAATTATTTGAATCACGCTTTTCAAACAGGGCAGGGCTTGTCGAGAAAGAACCAGGCTTTGTGGCAATCCGCGTGCTGCGTCCACTCAACTCGGATACATATGTCATTTTGACTTTATGGGAAGACGAAACGGCATTTAAAAACTGGCAGCAATCCGAAGCTTACGGCAGTGCACACGCCAAGCGCGGCTCCAAAGATGGTATCGACAAAAAGCCGAATATTTTTCCGCGTCCGTCTTTTGTCCAGACATATGTAAAATAACAGCAAAACGAAAACCCGGCAGCCATCATGGCTGCCGGGTTTTCGTCTGTCTGTTGGTCGTTATTCGGTTCTCTTCTTGCGCCTAAAAGAGCAGACTCCCCAAAAGACGAAAATTCCCGCAGCAGCTCCGGCGCTGTCGATCAGCACATCCCGCAGCTCGCCGCTTCGCCCTTCGATGAACAGTTGGTGGAATTCATCGGACGCTGCATACAGCACGGAAGCTGCAAAAGCGATCAGCATTTCTTTGAATGTAACATCAAGGCCTTTTCTGAGGGCATTCAAAATTAGAATTCCCAGTATGAAATAAGCGATGAAATGTGCATTTTTTCGGACCACAGTGTGAAAACCTTCAAGTTGTGTCTCAACTCCTGGAATAATAGCCGAGACGAAACCAAGAATAGCTTCTGTAATTCCTGAACTGAGACCGCTGGATACACTTGCCGGCTGATGCGACAGGATGAAAATGATTGCCATCCAGCCGATGGCAGCGGTCCATGCGATTTTTTTGTTTTTCAGCATTTAAAACTTCCTTTTCTCTTTGCATCAATAGCCAACAATAATTATAGCATCGATATTGGAAGTATAAATACAACTGGAAAACAATTTGGTTTTATTTTTGGAGAAGCTGTCCCTGCTTTTCCCAATGGTTTTTCATTGGTTTCACAAGTACTGGAAACTCCCAGAGGGAATGAGTGGCTTCCTCGAATTCGACGGTAAATTCCGCTTGTTCAATGATTGAGATATGAAATCGCATGCAAATATCTTTAAAGGTTTCCATATCGGACATCGGCGACAAATGACTCCCCAATGTATAAAAAGGCAAATGCGCTTTTTTGCATAAAGCAATGGCATTCCAGATATTTATCCCTTCGAATACGATATAAACGCCGGCCACTTCTTCTTCCTCCACTATTTTCGCCAGGCGTTCCGTGTCACCAGCATTTATATTAAATGATTCATCAGCAAATTCCTTTGCTGGTGCATTGACAATATTATCCACAACCATTGGGGACATTCCCATTCGCTTCACGGCATTCACTACCTCGATCATATGCTTCGTCCCACCCAAAACAAGAATCTTTTTCTGGCCAGCCATTATCATTTCCCAGACCTCCTCGAATTGGCTTGCAGTGTTGCCGCAAGCTAGTCAATCCTTCTATTTCCAATGACCACTGCCTAAGACCTAGCTAAAAACAAATTATTAAGTCTGTTTTTTCCCAATACATACTTAATAACTATTAAGCTAACAATTTTTTATCCTATTGTCAATAAAATTTCTGAATTTTAAGTTATTTAACTAAAATTAAAATTACTTACTGATTTTGCCAACTGAGGATAAGTGTTATTTATGCAGACGGTGCACGTTAACTTCAAACCACCAATTTATAATAGAAAGCCGATTAAGTATTCTCGCTAATCTAATATTTCTTTATAATTTTCTCATATTTTGTATTAATAAAAACCACTTGGAATTTGTCATTCCAAGCGGCCTTCTAAATCTTTTTAGATTTGTTTCAGTACTTGATGTTATCTGCTGGCTCTAAGCTGATCAATTACTTTTTCATTGACCGCCGCAGTTCCGCCAAATACTGTGAAACTATTGTAATCCTTCAGTAAGCTATTTGTTTGTTCAGGGATTCTGTCATTTCTGACCAATAGAATCGGCCCATTATTTTTAGCCGCGAGCACGCCACCAGTCAAAGCATCCGGGAATTGTAAACCTGTTGCTACATAGGCTTCTTCGTTACCCATCGGCAGTTTATTCACAATTTCTTTCGCAGTGTCAAATCGAGTCTTACCGCCGTATCTGGTCGGATCCGGCAATTTGCTCATCACTTCATTACTGACGGCTGCAGTTCCACCAATAACATAAGTCTTAGATTTTCCTTTTAGAGCGGCAGTCGTTTCCGCTGGCACTCTATCAGTTCTCGTCATAAGGATTGGAATGTTATTTTTAGCAGAATAAGGTGAAATGGCCAGAACATCCGGGAAATTCAAACCTTGCACAATAACTGCCTCATCTGAATCAATTCGTTCGGCAATTAATGCTGCAGTTTCATACCTCGTTTTGCCATCGATACGCTCCACCGTTACACCGCTATTTTTAAGTTCGGTTTCAACAGCTGCGGATACAGCTGCAGTTCCGCCCAGTATAATAACTTTCTCGGCACCCAATCTGGATATTTCTGCTTTTGTTTCTGCATTTAACCGATCAGTTCTTGTCAATAATATTGGCGCTTCTAATTGATGGGCATACGGAACGCCTGCCAATGCATCAGGGAATTCTGCTCCTGTTGCCAAAACTACCGTGTTGGATGTTTGCCATCCTTCTTTTGAAATTGCAATAGCTGTTTTGTAGCGTGTGTCACCTGATACCCTATCTACCTCCGGTGCGACTGGAATTTCTTCGTCTCCGGTTGTAAAGCGGAAGATTTTACTCAACTTCGCTTCATCTGAATTATTTGTGACTTTCATATACCAGAAGTATTGTGTTTGCCGCTCAAGATTATTCCATTGAACTTCCGCAGTTTCTCCGGAAGCGACATTTTCAACCGCTCCTATCAAATCAGCTCCATACAGATTTACACCAAAATAATCGGTGCTGATAGATCTAGAAGCCGTAGCAGGCGAGCCTCCTTCACTCTCAAAATCGAATGGCACTGTGAAGTTGTCCACGTCGTCTGCAAAGAAATTATAGTCATCCAAATAAGGCGAATAGGTCGTAAAGGTTAATTGATCACTGGCAATGTCAAAGTCCATCAAGCGTAAATATCCGGAACCCCTCACATTAGGGTTGGTTGTGCCCTGGTAGTTTGACAGAACTTCCACTACCTGCCGGTCAGTACCATCAGCATTTTTTAAATTGACTATCTTGTGCGTGGCTCCATGAAAATGTCCACTGAGAACGAGTTTTACGTTTTCATTGGGTCTCACAATTTCATAATGAACGTCAGAGGCAGAGCCTGAACCGTAATCTCCGGCTGGTGTAAGGTTCAAGTGGGTAGCCAGAATAGCGCTCCTGTCCGAGTATCTTTGAAGAACCTCATTCGCCCAGGCAATGGTTTCAGGAGTATTATCGAAACCAAATCCCAGATACAGCATTATAAAATCTTCGCCACCAGCTGTTATCAAATCATAGTGATTGCGGTTATTATCCATGCTTTCTCCGTACCATTCATTATTTTCGTATCGATCTGCACCAAAGTATTCCCAGTAATAAGAATAATCTGGAGGCGTTGTAGTCAAATCGAGATCTCGGTTACCAGCCATGACGCCGTATGGTATACCTGCAGCATCCATGCGAGCTAAGTTTTCATCTGCAACAAGCCATTCTCCAGGAACAGTTGCTGTCTGAACGAGATCTCCCGTATGGAAAACATACTCGTATGAACCTTTTTCATATTCCGCGATCATCCAATCGGTCATTGATTCCCATATCTCTGGAAAATCCTGTGCATAGTATTGGGTATCGGTAAACCAGACCAACCTGGTAGTATCATCTGCATTTACATCAGCAGGACTCGAATCATGAACCATTGCCTGAATTTTGCCTCCCGATCGGAATTTCCCCGGATCGACTTCAGCTTTTAAAACAATATCCGACTTGTCAGCATTGGCTTCATCCTGTTTCAGTACCTCCCATTTAGATGTTTCGTAATTCCAGGCCGATAAGGTTAAAACTCCATTGGCATTGGAAGTGCCTTCCCAGTATAACTCCACTTTTTCTCCGGCAGTAAGAGATTCAGACACATCGACTTCAAACCGGTGGGCTGGAAAAACATTCTCTCCAGCAGTGCTGACATACTTATTGTCAGATAATCCTGCTGCTGCTTCATGCGCATCGTTGAAAGCGCTTGCCGCATCTTTTCCAGACAATGTTAAAGGGTCTTCTTTAGTTTGTTGCTGATAACCGGTTATATTGTCACTGCTGGAAAAGTCATATGTATTCCCTTCCAGAAACTCGACTTTTTTTAGCATTTGTCCATTAGAATCATTGACCACTCCTTGTAGTGTGGGATTAAGATTGACATTATCCGCATAGTCTACAGGTTTAACACTCTGAGGATTTTGTGGAGCTGCCCCCCCGATAGGGGCGATGACGACCTGAGAAATCAATAAGGCCGTGGCAGCAGCGAATGTAAATTTCTTATTTATCATTTTACTTTCCTCCTAAATATTTAAAGTAATAAGACCCATCAAATACAATAGTAACAACTACAATTAATAAATATGCTCCTTTCTGTCTATTTTTTTACTATTTAACTGTAATAATACCAAAAAAAAATACGAAAGCAAGTAGTTTTTACAAAAATCTGAATTTTTAATATTTTTGTCATATTTGTAAAAAACATAAATGGATTAATAATAAAACAATTGCAGCCCATAAATAAAAGCACCGCAGCCATTAAGCCGCAGTGCTTTTAACATACTATTTTATAATCCCAAAGCATCGAGTACGTAACGTTCTAACCCGGATGACATGGTTTCTGAATACATTGTCGTTAAATGGTGTTCATCGCGATAAATCATTACATTGCCAATTACAGGAGGGCATACGTCATCTGTACAGAAATACTCCGACATATCAGCAAAACTGACGTTTTCTGGTATGCCATCGGTATTTTCCCAAGGTATCTCAGCTGAGAGTCCTTCTTCCCTCGAAATCGAACAATCCTCAGGAGTTTCCTCCAGACATAAAGGGATTTCCACCGGCATTCGCGGGTTATCCCTAACAGCCAAGACTTTAGTTACACCTTCGTATTCCTTCCATTTTTCCAGGTATCCCCGAGGAATAGTCGATTCATTATTTACATTGGCCGTAGTAAAGATCAAATCGGGTGGATTCGCAACCAGTTCTTCATCCACTTTTTCATTCCATTCCATACAATGGTCTTTCAAAAGACCGTCAAAGTCATCGGTGGAGAAGCGACAGGCATCTTTAATATACACATCAATCTGCAAATTATGCTCTTCAGTTATTCCATTTAGTGCTGGAAACCAATGTCCGGAATGAGAGCCGCCAACAAGAGCAATAACTTTTTCCGGATTTTCAGTTTCTCCATATGAACATTTATTTACTGCTGAACTTTTTCCAGCTGTAGAACATTTTTCATCTTCGTAAAAATCAGGAAGATGTGACTTTGCCTGTAGGGGGCCCGGGATAATGTCCACCCCTTCTGCTGGTTGAATATTATCAGAAACAGCGCGCGCGCCTGGATGGTCTTCGACTGTATATTCCTGATTTTGGCTCGCCTGTACATAAATCCCCCATGTAGAACCGAGTAAAATTACCGGCAGCGCCATCGCAGTCAACACTTTCCCGATTTTCGCCTTGGAATTCTTGACGCTCAAATCCCTGATCGGAGCTTCAATATACTTCACGGATATTACCGACAATAAGTAAGTGATGAGGATTATCGCGACACCTGCCAAAACAGTCGCCTGATCTGTTCCAAAATAGGAGTAGTAGAATATCAACAGAGGCCAATGCCATAAATAGAATCCATACGATATACTGCCCAAGTAAAGAAAGAGTTTCGAGCCCAGCAGTTTTTTGACTCCGAAGTCATGATCATTTTCAGCTGATAGAATCACCAGAATTACACCCGTGGTAGGCAGTAAAGCTGCATAGCCAGGAAAGACTGAGGAAACCGGCAATACTATCCCTGTAAAGCAAATGATTAATAATCCGCTCCAACCGGCTATCATGCCGAATATTTTATTCATTTGTAAATAAGGGATCAGTAATGCCACTAATCCACCTAAGCTGAATTCCCATGCCCGTGCAAACGTGTCAAAATATGCCCATGGCTGGTTTGCTCCGGTGATATAAATCGAATAGCTCAAGGATGCTGTAAATATCACCGCGAGCATTGCCAGCAAAGTTTTTCTCGCTGGAGTTTTGAAAACTTTGAGGGCCAGCAAGAAGACCAGTGAAATGATGAGAGGCCAAGTTATGTAAAATTGCCCTTGAATTGATAGCGCCCAAAAATGCTGGAAAGGACTGGCTTCATTATTTTGCGCCAGATAATTTACAGCACTTGTTGCAAGCTGCCAATTTTGGAAATATAGCATCGATGCAAACAATTCGCTGACAGTCTGCTGCCAAAAACTTTGAGGAAGAATGATAATTGAAAGTGCAGCTGAAACGAGCAGCACAGTATATGCTATTGGAAATAACCTTTTGCCCAATCCGAGCAAGTATTCTCCGTAATTTAACCTTCCAACCCGCTCCATTTTCGACAGAACTGAAGTAGTAATCAAATACCCGGAGACAATGAAAAATACGTCAACGCCCCCGGAAACGGAGCCTATCCATATATGGTATACCGCTACGAGGATCGCTGCGACGGCACGAATCCCTTCAAGCTCTGGCCTAAACTTTTTCTCTGGAGATTTTAAGTCTTTCACTAAACACACCTCGGCACCAAGATTTCAAAAACCATCAAATCTATTTTTCTTAACATGTCAAATTGCTACAATAATTTTTTGGAGTCATTTACTATTCATGAATCATATTACGGATTTACTGTCATTAGTCTAACATAATATTGACCTTTTTTTCTTACTAGGATAAATTTTACAAATTTTTAACAATCATGTTCATCAAATTCTATGACACTATAACATATTATACGATTTAAAATCCTTAGTCCATTAAAAAAAGACCCGCTGACAGCAGGGCCTTAAATAACTATTGAGCAAATTTTTCAACTAAATTTCCTTCCAGCACATCGTCTGACATTCGCAAGCTTTGTACGGCCCCCTCAAATAGAGCTGAGCATTGCTGAACTTCCAGTGGCTCTTCTGTCTGTCTGTCAAAACAGCTTCCATTGGAGAAATTGCCATCATTGGAGGCAACGAATATAAATTCACTTGAAATATAGGAACCATCACGGAAAATTGCCTGACGATTCTCCTCAGCCCAAAGATTATTGCCTATCCAATAACGGATTTCCTCCTGAGGTTTTATGATGTCCAGTAAAGTCGGCGCTAAATCCACCTGACTGCCAACCTGATCGAATTGCGCAGGTCCGTCTGCTCCTGGCACGTGGAGAATCAACGGAACATTTTTGTTCGCTTCAAAATAAGATGCTTGTTCCTGTGCATCCGCAAATTCGGCGAAAGCAGGATCGTCTACTGTCAGTCCAGTACTGTGGTCACCGAAAATTACCAATACCGTATCTTCCCACATACCTTCTTTTTTCAATCCCTCTACAAAGTTCTCAATAGCCTGATCGACATAATGAATCGAATGGAGATAATTACGAAAATGTCGAGCTGCGTATGAAGTATACCCTTCCACGTTAAGTTCGTGGTATTTTTCGGGAATCTCAAAAGGATGATGACTAGTCAACGTGATGAGATGTGAATAAAACGGCGTCTCCATTTGTTTCATTTCCTCGAGTGATTGCTGAAGCATATCGTTGTCATTGAGCGACCAGCCAATTTTTTCAGCATCCACAAAGTCGTCTTCACTGTAAAATTGATCGATTCCCAATTGTTTGTACATGATATAGCGATTCCAAAAGCTTGGTTGATACGAATGAAAAACATGGGTGCTGTAATTTTCTTCTTTCAAAAGTTTCGGCAGGGCATCATAATGATTTTCTGCATGAAGCATATAAGCAGCTCCCTGTGCTGTCGGGTATAGTGAAGTATTCAAAAGAAACTCAGCATCTGACGTACGCCCAAGTGCTGTCTGTTCATAAAAGTTCGGAAAGTATATTCCTTCTTCCTCAATCAGACTGTTGAGGAAAGGGGTTATCTCCTGATTATTGATCTTTTCATTGATAACAAAATCCTGCAAAGCTTCCACTTGAAGAACAATAACATTTTTCCCTTCGCCCATCCCTGAATACGGACCTTTTACAGGATTGGCATTTTTGTTTACAAACCAATTTTCAACAGCAAGAATTTCTTCTTCGGAATATTCCTTTTTATTGATGTAATTATCGTTAACGTAACGCTTCAGATTTGTTCCATGAAATCCGAGCAATCCAGTCATGTTATAGACCCGCATATTCGATATCAATTTATTGAACTGCCATTCCCCTCCATTTTCCATGGCTTTATTGAATGGAATGAAGGTCAATTGAAAACCGATAAACAATACGAGCATAGCCGTCAGCAGTTTCGGTATAAAAGATGGTTTGTCTTTTTTAGTATTATTGGTCTTTCGGAAATAATAGACGATCAGCGGAATCATTATTATAAGATCAAGAACGAAAATCAGATCCATCCAGCTGAATAAAGCAAACACGCTCTCACCGACATCACCTAGCTGGGACATCTGCATCAGCACCGTTATGGAGATGATGTCCTGAAAATAACGGTAATAAATGATATCTGAAAGAATCACGAAAGTAAGCAATAGATTGATCAGGAATATCCCAACTAGACGCACACGTCCATGCAGAAAAAGAACCCAGAATGTAGAGAGCAGAATTGTCCCTAGACTAATCATGACTACCCCATCAAAAATTTGTAATTCTGTTTCCATCCCCAATAACCAGGCAAAAAATTCTTGGATGTATTCCAAGGGACCCATTGTTATAAAAACTGTATCGCTGACTATAGCGAATATATATACTTTTATAAGCAAAAGGATTACGAGCAAAAGAAAATCCAATTGCTTCGCTATAAAACTTAAAATTCTTTCACTATATTTCTTCAAATTTAACATCCTTTTATTCGTTATATTAATATGTATTTTAACATGCCTTAGAAATTTTGTGAGTAAAGTATTAACAAATTGTGAAACTGAATTTCGGGAAATTAAAAAATTCTGAAACTTTGCCCACTGCCACCCGTATTACTAAGCAAGAGGTGATGAATCATGAGGAGCAAAAAAACTATTCCCTTTTTGCTGGCTTTCGCTTTGGCATTGCTGATTCCAACGCAAGCTTCAGCGGTCGACTATGAAATTACAGAAGTCCGGATCGATGCCCTGTTAAACGAAGACGGCTCGGCGGATATAACGGAACAATTCACTTATCAATTTGACGATGATTTTGAAGGCATTACACGAAGCTTGATTGAGAAGGAAGGAACGACAATCCAAAATTTCTCGGCGGCTGAAAACGGTGAAACTTTGCGGGTCGAGCTGGAAGACGGCCTGTACAAAATTTATCGTGCGGGGGAAGACGATGAAACGATTCAAATTGAATTGACTTACCAGATCGACAACGCTGTCGAAAAATACGAAGACGGGGCACAATTTTACTGGGCGTTCTTCGATGAAAGCAACGACAGCGACTATGGCAGCGTGACCATTTCTGTCATTCCTCCCGCCCCTTCGGATAGTGTGGCAGCACTCGGTTATGATGAAGCATTCGAATCGGCAAACATTACGAACGACGGTGCCGCAATTTTCGAATTGGGCGCCGTCCCGGACGGAAAAAATGCGGATATCCGCGCGATTTTTGAACCGGAGCTGTTTCCTGCAGCAGCTGCCTTGAATGGTACAATCCGCGATGATTTGGCGGCAGACCGTGAAGAACTGGAAAATGAAGCGGCGATTTTCGCCCAGAATCAGCAAACTGCCAGAGCTATCGGCATCCCGATCATCGCCATTGCCGGTGCCCTGCTGCTGGCAACGATTTTATTGGCTTGGCTGCGTGCATTTCAGCGCAAACGGAAGATTAATAATTACCCTTATCAATTTTTCGTACCAAAAGAAACGATGAGCATACCGGCTCTGCTCCATTTCACCCATTCCGCTTTCCTGTCGCCGAGCACCGTTTCGGCTGCGATTATGGAGCTGATCCGAAAAGGAAATATCCGGCAATTGTCGGAAGACCATTTCGAGCTCATCAACCGAGAGACACAGCATTTGCACGAAGACGCGCTGATCAGCCTGCTGTTCGATGAAATTGGGGACGGCCGCGAATTTACGCTGGAGCAAGTCGAAGCGTATACAAAAGATGAGGCCAACCATGCGACATACAATGATTCGATGGCCCAATGGAATGGAGGAATAAGCGAAGAAGTAAAAGCAAAAGGCTTCCGGGAAAAACACCCGGTTGTCAGATGGACTGCCGGCGGGATGAGCGTCCTGTTCATCGGCCTCGCGATTTGGACCGGCATCTATGAATTGTTCCCATGGATGGCAGCTTCCATCGTTTTGGCCATGCTGGCATTAGGTTTTGCGATCGGCTATTCGCCCATCACCCATGAAGGGCATGAAATCCGTCGGAACTGGAGATGCTTAAAAGAAGCGATGGAAGAATTGCCTGCAGACCAATGGAATAGCTTGACCAAAGATGAAAAACAGCGCGCCTATGCCTATCTTCTCGGCAGCGACCAAAAAACTGCCGAGCGGAAAGCCGAAGTGTTCACAAACGCCGGTTCGGCGGCAGACGACTCAAGCTTTATCATGAACCCGATCTTCATGACAGCCATCTTTGTGTCGGCCGGCTCCACGACCAGCGCCAGCGCAAGCGGTGGCACTGCTGGCTCTGGAGCTGGAGTCGGTGGCGGTGGTGGCGGTTCTGGTGCGTTTTAATAATTAGATTTGAAAGTGACCCTCGCGCATGCGGGGTCTTTTTATTTTTTGGAAAGTTGATATATGCACTAGATGTGCTTTCCGGCAAAAAGATGTCAGTCGGCATAAATTAATATCTTTCTGCAAACAAATCTCGATAATCGCAAATAAATGCAATACGTTCGTATCCTCGCATACATTGCTAGGCCAAAAAACACCTCGCTGCATCATTTCCAACCTTTTAATCACAAAAACCCGGAGCAAGCAGAGATTTCTGCTCGCTCCGGGCCCTATTTCCTTAAATTTTATCCCTGATGCTTCCCTAAAAACTCCAGCATCCGGCTGTACACAGCAATCTCGTTCTCTTTCCGCGAGAAGCCGTGCCCTTCATCATCCAACACGAGATATTCCACGTCGCGGCCGGCTTCTTTCAGCTTGGCGACGATCTGGTCGGATTCCTCTTTGACGACGCGCGGATCTTTCGCACCTTGAATGACCAGCATCGGCTTGACCATTCCGTCGAGGTACGTCGTCGGCGTGTCTTTGATAAAGCGCTCTCTATCGCGCTCCGGATTGCCGATCCACCGTTCCATCATCGGCTTCCAGTGGTCCGGCACCGAGTTATAGAAGGTGAACAGATCCGATACGCCAAAGATGTCGACAACGGCTTTAAAATATTCCGGATGGCGACCGTGCAGCAACAATGCCATATAACCGCCGTAGCTTCCGCCGACCAGGAATAATTTTTCGCGGTCGCTGATGCCTTCTTCAAACAGCCATTCGATTCCGGCGAGGCAGTCGAGTCGCGGCCCTTCGCCCCAGTCCTGTTCGACCAGTTTGACGAACGTCGCGCCGTAACCCGTGCTGCCGCGGAAATTCGGTGCGAATATGGAGTAGCCCCGGTTCAGGAAGCATTGGAACATTGAACGGAAGATTTTACGTTCTGCCGCCTGTGGTCCGCCATGCGGCCAGAAAATCGTGTGGCCGTTATCGTTTTCGGGTTTTGCTTTGAACAATAGGGCCTCGATTTCCATGCCGTCGAATGATTTATACGTAACCACATCCGGCTCCACCATATGTTCCGATTCCAAACCAAGCACATTGTTCTTCGTTAATTGCGTCCATTCCCCGCCATTTTCCAAGCGGAAAATATTATGCGGCACCGTTGCGCTTCTGCCGAGTAAATACAGCGCCCCTGATTTGGCCACTTGAATTTTATCGATGATTGCAGCAGGTAATTGCAGTTTCTCCGGCTTCATCGATTCCAAGTCGAAATGGTAAAGGAAATCACTTACTCCTTTCCCAGTCGTTACGTAGAAGGTTGAACTTTCCTTGTGCCATTTAAGGTCGTCCACGCTTTCATTGTCAATCTCAAGAACTTTTGAAAATTGTTTCGAAGCGATTTCGAATTTCGCCACATAATTAAATTCACTATCGTAATTCGTCACAAAATAGAGGGTGTTGTCATCCGTGAATACCGGTGCAGACGCGATATGGACCTTAGCGGCATCCGGTGTCAGGTTATGAACTTCGTTGCCCACTTTCACAAATGACGTAACGTAAGTGTTGGCAAGCGCACGCGAATAAACGATTGCTTCTTCGTTATCTGAAACAGCAACCAATTGAGTCGCGCCACCTTCCCCTTCATGAAGCAGCGTGTCCGTTCCATCTTCCAAATTGCGGACACGCGAATTCAGGAAAGTCGGATTGCCGTGTGACGTGACGTAATACAAACGTTTGCCGTCTTCACTCAAATGCTCAAAAAAGTATTTCTCATCCGGCTCACCCGTGATGAGAGGCTGCGGCAGTCCGCCTTCATAAGGCAGAGCGTAAATCTGATGGTTCTCGTCGCCGTCTTTATCATAGCCTGCCAGGACAAAGCGGTTTTCTGAATCTATTTTGATGAAACTTACCGACTCATCCCGCTGAGCGAAAAGATAGGGAAATCCTGTCGGCAAATCCATTGCCCATAAATTCACATTGCCATTCAGATTCGAGCTGAAAATCAGCCGTTTCTCATCGCGGCTCACCGTAAAATCGGAAATTGTATATGTACGGAAAAATTGCTCTACTGTCGGTTTCGGGAAATTGATCATTGCGTTTCCTCCTGTAATCCTATTTTCTGTTTCTTCTGAGATGACTGAATCTTATGCACACATCTTTCATTATATCGCAAAACTGTTCGGGTGCCAGCCACCAGCTCAAAATCCCACACAATTCTGATAACAAGGGGTGACCCCCCACCACCTTTTGGGTACAATAGACAAGTAGAGAAAAAAACCGCAAGAACCAAAACCCCAAGGAGGCTTCCCAATGACCAATTTACAGGAGATTGCCCAATCGGATGATTACGGGCAATTTGAAATAAAAGAATTATACCAAGCGACGCAATTGCTATTGCAGGAGTTCCAGAAAACAAAAACGGAACCGGAAAAGCTGAATGACATCATTGGCCATCTGAAAAAACGTCTCGAAGGACAAACTGCCTATCCGCTGGCGATTCTTCTCGAGTCAAGCCAGCTGGGCATCCGCCACCAATTGCAGAAGGATTGGAACAGTCCGATGAAGCAGCGCCAGCTGTTTCTATTTGAAAGTCTCTACTTTCAATTCCGCAGTAAAGTTCCGCCGACTGTCTGGAACCAGATCTGCCTGAATTATGCCGAGGTGCTGATTTATGTCGGCCGCTCGATCGATGGTTTAAATGTGCTCGAGCAGATGGTCGAGTCTGAAAATAATGATCCTTCCTATCAACGGAAGGATGCGGAACGAGGATGGGGGCTGCTGTTTTATTCCACATTCCTGCCCGGCAAGGAAGAAAAGGCGGATGCGTTGCATAAGGCGCGCGAACTGTTGAGCCAGGGTACCGAAAACATCGAGGATGCCAATGGCCGTGCACTTTACGCCGAACGCTTGAAGCTTGCGCAAAAGATGCTCGATGAAATCGGGCCGGTCGATGTCACCGCAAATTACAAACCGAACTTTTTTGAAGGCCGCGAAAATGACTACCGCAATTGGTGCGCGAAGCATCATTTGCTGTTAAATCCGGACAATGAGGTTGATCCGGAAGGCACGATGAAGATCGATACACTTCGCTTCCGCTACAAGGGTGCGGATAAAGAGCAGGGCGCTTTCCTCGAAGCGTTCATGGATTCACTTTTTGCGGAATTCACGGCGCAGCGCGAACAGCTTTTCGAAGCGCTGGAAAAGGATCCGGCTGAACCCGAGCGCAACGAGCAATTGAAGACGGTTTACCGCCAGACCTTTTCTTTATTCAATAAAACCGCTCAATTCCTCAACCATTATTACGAGTTGCAAATCACCAGCCCACGTGCCGGCATGCAGCGCATCTGGTTCGAAGATGAACATCCGAAAAACGAACTCAAACCGTTCATCCGCGATAGCAAAAACAGCGCGCTGAAAGCCTTGTACTGGTTGTCGAAAGAAATGTACGGCTACGAACGTTCTGAATCACAGAACCTCGCCATGATCCGCTCGCTCCAATTGCGGGACCAGATGGAACGAAGCTTTGTGCAGGTCATCACCAAAAAAGAAGAAGTCGCCCAAACCGGCGAACTCCGAAAACACCAGGTCACGCAAGCCGAGCTCGAACGTCTTGCCTTGTCCACGTGTTTCAAAGCCCGCAACGCCTTGATGTATCTGGTGTTTGCGATTGGGTCAGGAAAGAAATAATACATTGGCTGGGCCGTCTTCCTATTTCAGGGAGACGGCTTTTGCTTGGTGAAAAATTGGGATTGAAAGAGCTTTCGCAACCTGGGAATGCTCTTAAGGGATTGGAGTTTTTCGCACGGCGAAAAACATCCGTTTCAGGATTAAGGTTTTGTGTTTTTTCGCTTTTCGCCTGCGAAAAGCATGCATTCTGGGGTTTGATCTTTGGTGAGGGATGATGACTGATGGCGGGCACTTCAGAGAGGGCATATTATTATTGTTATTGACAGATTGATATTAAGTTGAGCATGCAACGGCTTCTTCCGCGCATAAACTCACAACCAACCAATAATCATCCATTTAAAGGAAATCATCCTCAACATAACAAAAAAATGCGCAAGCGCTAAACGCCCACACATTTCAAATTCCGTTATTTTTTCAATACCCCGATGACCCGGCCATTAATGTGGACGTCTTCACTTCTCATCAGGATCGGCTCGTAATCCGGATTTTCGGAAACCAGCAGGATATTGCTGCCCATTGGCATATATCTTTTCATCGTCGCTTCATCATCAATAACAGCAATGACAATATCGCCATTGGATGCGGTATTTTGCTGATGGACGATGACAATATCGCCTTTATTGATGCCGGCTCCAGTCATACTGTCACCAGTTACAGTCAACGAGAATGTATCCGCTGGCGATACGACCCACTCCCTCGGCAAATAATTTGTTGCTTCGTGGTCTTCAGAAGCCAGTGCCGGCAATCCAGCTGCCACATTCCCGATCAACGGCACAGCTATCGTTTCATGTACCTGCAGCAAAACTTCCTGTCCTTCTTCTCTTATTTCGATTTGATCAGCTGCATCATTTTCAACAGCGTATTCATACTGCCGTCCGTTTTTCAAATTCATATACTGGCGCTTGTTTTTAGTTTCCGGCAAAAATTGAGACCTGCATTTCGGCAGATCCTGAACGCTTTCTCCATGGCGATCAATAATCTTGACCTCCAACCCGTCAGTAGCGATGCCATAAAACGCGCGGCTGTCCGCTTCCATATATGATTTCAATTGGACCACTGCGTCTTCAATTCCGGTTCCAAAACTCTTCACTTCGGCAAGAATATATGGCCTTGCTTCCCCGCCGGAATAAATATTCACTGCTATATCACAATAACCCTTTTTGGAAAATTGTTGGACTTTATACTCCAGCTCCAACAATTCATATGGATAGCCGTACACTTCATGCAATTCCCGGATCAGCCATTGGCGCACTACTTCTTCTTTGGAATGAAGATCGACCAATTGTTCCGTCATTTGATAATTGGCCATACTGATCGACTCGAATGGGCGTAGCGCAGAATCTTTCTTCATGCGCATATGATTCTTATCAATTTCTTTAACGAATTTGGACGGCAATTTCACGGAAGACATGTACAATAATTCGTTTGCCCGAGTCATGCCGACATATAAAAGTTTACGTTCATCCGTCTCGATAGTTTTCTGATCCTCATCGTCATCGTATAACTCCTGTGGAATTAAACCTTTATTCAAGTCAATCAGGAAAATGACCTTGAACTCCAGCCCTTTTATGGAATGCATGGTAACGAGTTTTACTTTATCGGATTCAAAATCCGGATTCTGGCTCTGTAAAATTTCGCAGGGTATACCCGAGAGTTCCAAATCAGCAGCTGCGCTCTCAATATGGCGATTGCCGCGGGCGACCACACAAATATCCGACAACGCATAATCATTCCGGAGCACAGCAATTTCCTCCGCAATGTATTTTCCCTGCTGCTTTGGCGTCCGGAAAAAACGGTAAATCGGTGGATGGCCGTGCCGGTCGATCAATGCCGGCTTCACGAAATCCACATTCGATTGAATATTTTCATCCGCCTCAATCAAGTTAAAAGCAGCCGTCGAAATTTCAGTTGTAGTCCGGTAATTCTTGCTGAGTGTACGCGATTTTCCGCTCATATCATAGCCAATGGTCGTATAGGGCCGGCCCTTGCCGAGCCACGACTGCGGATAGATACTCTGTGTATTATCTGCTACGAACATCAGCGAGGAATGATTTTTCTCCCGGTAAAGTTCATTTAAAAACTCGAGCTGCACCCGGGTCAGATCCTGGCTTTCATCAATGATGATATGCGTATAGCGGTTCGTGCTTCCACGCCGAACTTCTTCCAGTGCCAGCAAATTCATTTGCTTGAAAGTCACAAGACCTTCTTTCTTCAACAACTCCATAAAGTGGTGCGCGACATCAAAAATTGCCGCCCGGAGTTGTGAATTTTTCATCAGCTTCTGTGGTGTGCCACCGTCTCCAGATGCTCGTCCAATACGGTCCGCAGACTGATAAGCCTCAACATCATTCATTGAACAAGCCAGAATCCACTCCACTTCATCCAATAGAAATTTACTGTTTTTCGGCGACAGCAATTTTACTTCCGGATACGATTTCTTCACTTCATGGATTGCCAGGATTATCGTCTTTCTCTCCTGCTCATGTTTCGCTATCTCATACCGTTTGCCCAAACGCTTTTGGTAACGGCTAAAGTCTTTGTACATCAAGCTGTCAATCGTTGCAATCTCCACTTCCGCATCAGACGAGAAAAAACGCGTCGCTTCCAATTCTTCCGAATCCGCCATCCGTCCGTATTGATGCTTTATGTAATGAAGCAAAGTCTTATTATAGGTAACTAATAGGATACGGTCATCTTCTTCATGGCAATAATGATCTTTCAGGAAATTGATCCGGCGAATTGCCACCGTTGTCTTTCCGGATCCTGCTACCCCTTTTACCAGCATTGGCCCTGCAGGCTCCAGCTCAACTATCCGCCTTTGTTCAATATTCAGCTTCACAGCACACACCCCCTGATTTTACATCTTCTACCTATATCTTATGAATATTGGCACAAAATAGCAAGGCTATCATAGTAAAACTGCCTATAATGGTTAGTTTTTTTGCTTTTATAGCTGTACCTCTTCATATTCGATGCACAAACAAGGAATTATATGAGCTGGAAAGAGCTTTCGCACGGCGAAAACCATCCGTTTCGGGCTTAAGGTTTTGTGTTTTTTCGCTTTTCGCCTGCGAAAACCATGCATTTTGGGGTTTGATCTTTCGTGAGGGATGATGACAGATGACGGGCACTTCAGAGAGGGCGTATTATTATTATTTTTGACAGATTGATATTAAGTTGAGCATACACCGGTTTCTTCCCCGCATACTTCCTGATTTCCGCGCAGAAACTCACAACCAACCAATAATCATCCATTTAAAGGAAATTACCATCCCCCAAAACCCAAAAACCACCTCCAACAGACACAAAAGTCTGCGGAAGATGGCTATCGAGCTATATCTTCTATTTACAACACACTATTCGGGTGCGGTTTCGATATATCCACCACATAAACGTCAATCTCATGCAATATCAGGTCGCGAATGCCGTGGATCGGACGTTCATTTCGCTCCATCTCTTCAATATAACCGTTCACTTTCTCCTGCAGTTGGATGCCTATCGATTTGCCGCGGCCCACCTCTTCAAAACGCTCGCGGAACGCCTGCTCGTACCAAAGGTTCGACACCTGAATATTCTTCAAGGTTCCTTCATCCTCTCGCTTTCCCACTACGAGATAATGGTTGCCGTATTCGTCCCTCACCAAATCGTTCGTCTGGATATTTTGCATACTCATTTTTCACAACTCCTCTTCCATCAACTTTTTTGACAATTATGCAGGATGACTTCTTTACTAAGTATTCTCAAAATCCATGCCAGATAAACCCGCCAACCCGAATCAGTCCACGTCAATTGGATAGGCGAATAGCTCAGCGTAAATCTTATAAGAAAGAAGGGTTAATTGAGCCAAATGAAGAATTTGAAAGTTAAAGCTTTTGCGATAAAAATGATTTACAGAAAGGAAAAGAAAGCCATGAAACTAATAAATCAATACATCAATTCGGTATTCACCAAACAGGACGACGAATTGGATGGGGTTATCAAATCCATCGAAGCACACGGTATGCGGCAAATTTCGGTGCCGCCTGCCTCGGGCAAACTGTTGACGATGCTCGTCTCCATCTCTGGGGCCAAAAATATTTTGGAAATCGGCGCGCTCGGCGGCTATAGCGGCATTTGTCTGGCCAGAGGATTTGGTGCTGACGGCAAATTGACCTCGCTGGAACTGGAGGAAAGTTATGCGGAGCTCGCCCACAGCAACCTCGCGCAAGCCGGTTTCGGAAACCAGGTGCACTACCTGACTGGTCCCGCACTTGATTCCCTCCAAAAATTAACCGAGGCCAATGAGACATTCGACTTTTTCTTTATCGACGCCGACAAGGAAAACTATGAAAACTATTTGGAAGCCTGCATCAAACTCGCGCAACCCGGAGCGATTATCGTGGCGGATAACGTGCTTGCCCAGGGAACCGTCGCGGATCCGGAAGCTGCGCCTCAGCGAAACACAGAAATCATGAAGTCTTTCAATCGAGTGACTGCCAACCACCCACAGCTGGAATCGCTGCTGATTCCACTTGGCGACGGCATGACAGTGGCGCGGGTGAAGACATAAAAAATGCGCCGGGAGAATTCCCTGGCGCATTTCTTTTGTTCAAGAATTAACAGTATCAATTCTTCAGTTCCCAATTCAGAATGCCAAGCACGTAATCATCCACAGCACCAGTTCCGCCAAAAACCCCAAAAGAGTTGTATGAACGGAGCTGTAGCAGAGTTGCCGCAGGGACACTGTCCGATTTCACTAAAAGAATGGGTGCATTATTTTTAGCTGCCAGGACTGAACCCGCTAACGCATCTGGGAAATTTTGGCCGGTGGCGATATAAGCTTTTTCATAGCCCATCGGCAATCCGTTTATCACTTCATTACCGGTTTCATAGCGCGTGTTGCCACCGAAACGCTTGGGAGCAGGTAATTGACTGAAGACCGATTGATCGACTACTCCTGTGCTGCCAATGACATAAGTGTTCGAAATTGTTTGAAGTGCTCCGGCTGTTTCTGACGGAATACTGTCTTTTCGTGTCAATAGGATTGGAATGCCGTTGCGTGATGCATATGAAGATATGGACAGCACGTCGGGGAAATTCAAGCCATTTGCGATTATAGCTTCTGTTGAATCCAGCTTTTGAGCAATCATTGCGGCAGTATCAAAACGGTTTTTGCCACCGATTCGTTCAATTTTCAAACCCATTCGCGATAGTTCCATTTCAACTTCCTGTGACACCGCGCCTTTGCTTCCCAAAATCATCACTTTTTCAGCACCAAGACGACGTATTTCGGCTCTTGTTTCAGGGGGAAGTGAAGCTGTGCGTGTTAAGAGAATAGGTGCGTCTTCCTGATATGCCAAAGGTCCACCTGCCAAAGCATCCGGGAAATCGGCTGCTGTTGCCAGCACTACTTGCTCAGAAGATTTCCATCCTGTTTTTGAAATCTCGACAGCTGTCGTATAACGGTTAGTGCCTGAAATCCGCTTGGCTTTTTCAGGCGGTTGATCGCCTCTCACAGCGGCATATGCATTCACCAGTCCATGGCCATAATAGATGTCTTTCCCCGGATTCCAAACGTCATCTGTCGCTGTTGAAAATAATCTCTTCTCAACTTCGACATTTGTTAAATGCGGTTCATTCGCCAGTATTAAAGCTGCTACACCTGATACAACAGGCGCTGCCATTGAAGTTCCAGTCATCTGACCAAACCCTTCATGAGGAAGGGTCGAATAGATTCCGGTACCAGGAGCTACTATGTCCTGATAATTACCATAATTCGTATAATCGGTTATATCATCATAAGCATCTGTCGCACCGACCGCTATGACGTTGTTATACGAGGAAGGATAATGCCTCTGTTTCGTATCGTCATTCCCTGCCGCAGCTACAATCAGCGCCCCATTTGCATGCGCATATTGGATCGCAGCTTCTAAGTTGGAACTGTAATCATAATTGCCAAGACTCAAATTGATGATGTCCGCCCCTGCATCGACCGCCAAATATATTCCTTCAATTACATCGGATGTGTATGCGGTAGTCAGCCCAAACACTTCGATTAGTAATAAGTTTGTATTTGGTGCCACACCCGTTCCAAAACTATTATTATCCATTGAACTGCCAATAATTCCTGCAACGTGCGTTCCATGATTACCTACTCGTAAATTATAACTGTCTGTAACCGTACTATAAGAATAATAAATCTGATCGACTAAATCAGAATGATTCACATCAAAACCGCCATCAATCACGGCTACCAGCACATCAGATGAGCCTTTCGTCAAGTTCCAGGCCTTCTCAGCGCCTATCCGGTTGTGATGATATTGGCTCGAAAGATGAGGGTCATTCGGAACATAATCCAATGTAATTAAATAATCCGGCTCGACAGATTCTACCCCTTTTACCTTTTCCAGCTCTTCCATAAAACTGTTCAGGTGTTTTTCTACCGGGACTTCGAGAGTAACAATTGAGCCTTCGTCCACAGTTCCTAAGACTGTAATATCAGCGGCTTTTAAGGCAGAGGTGTTTTGCTTCTCCATTTTGACGATAACCCGATCTGTTTCTTCAATCGAGCTTTTCACTTTTGTCTCATCGTTTGCAAAGATCTCTGATTCGTTCATAGTAAAAATTAATGATGCTACAATTATGGCAGATAACAACTTAATATAAGTTTTCATTTGGATTCCGTCCTTTTCCGGGTCATTTTGTAGAATTTCCCTCGCATTATCATTATAGGTTGTTCATTACTTTTTATCTATGCGCTAAACATATATTTACACAATACTTTGATTTCAAAGAAAAAAATGTAAATCCTACTAATTTATAAACGTTATTATGGGTATTGAATATTCACAAATTGAATTGACGATATGATTAGTCGTTTACCGGATGCATATCATGACTGCTATACTTTTAATAGAGCGGTAATTTTACTTAAACCAAAATAAAAAGGGGACTTCCTGTGAAATTTATCAAAGCGCTTCTTTTCGTAATGGGCCTATTCTTTTTGGCAATTTCTTCACTTACCGTTGTTCCAATGCTTAGAGAGTATAGCTATCAATTCGAAATAGCCAATAAGTATAATATTACTGAAATCAATGCCCATCACACTGGGGCATCCAAAACATATGAGTTTGCCGGCAATATCATTGCGGCTTCACACACGCTTACCGGAGAGGATTCCTATTTGAATGGGTGGGATCGATTGGTATACCCTGCTGATATATCAATTACAGTCAACGATGAGAACGTAATAAACTTGGAAAACTACCCTGTTCGCCTGTATGAGGGAGAATATAAAATCGCAGTTGATGGCCTGAATCAATACAACTATTATTTATCTTATTGGCTGGTTGAAGACCAGCCCTCCGATGACAAATTCTTTGCCATAACCATTCAGCAGAACGGCTACGACACCCGACAGATTAACGAAGAACACATTATGGAAGGGTATATTGGCCAGGAAGAATTTGAATACAAATTGCTGATCGTGCGGGAAGATGGCACAGTCGAAGAAGAATTTTTCACCTATCAGAATAAGGACAAACTGCAGACTCAATTAATTTCACCGATGTATGCCGGACGGCCGGGCTATTACACCGATGATCTGGTGGTTTATCCATCAGTAATATTCCCACTGATTTATCCTTTCCTGACTACACTGCTCGGGATAATTCTAGTGTTTGCGTTTTTCCCTTTTAAAGCTGTGTCTTATAGAAAAAGGAAAAACATTGAATAATTTCACCAAAGTGAATAGCCCCCTGCAATATTTGCAGGAGGTGGATATAAATATTCGTTACTGCGTCACAACACGTCTGAATTTCTGCCTCAAGGCAGGAATAAAACCGCTCGCGTAAATTTGAGGGAATGACTCCAACAATGCGGGGCTCGGTGTGATTCTCGGAAGGCAATTGGTGTACTGGGAATGGGACGGGAAAATATTGCCGCATCTCGTGGTGGTGCTGGTTTTGAAACCCAGCTCTTCTGCTATTTTAAACTCCCGCAAACCGACTTCGTTTTCCGAACCGAAAGGAAAGGCAAAATGCTCGACAGGTTTTCCGATATGTCTTTCGATTTCCTTCTTTGAATCGTTCAGTTCCTGCCGTACCGATTTTACATCGAGATTGCGGAGGTTATGATGGTTGATTGTATGGGCACCGATTGTAACGAGTTCACTTCCGGACAATTCTTCGATTTCCGCCCAGTCCATCGTCATATCGTTTGAGAACTGCCGGAGATCGATGCTATTGCCGTCAAACAGTAAAGTAAAAAGGCTTGTTTGCTGGTCAACATCCAAACTCAGAATGAATTCCCGGAGAGCCGAGGAGGCATCCTTTTCCTCGCCCTGCGTTAGGACGGGATACTGATAATTTTTCCCTTCAAAATGAAATTCAACATTCTCCGATTTTTTGACCAATTCTTCCAGCGCATACCACCAGATAAGCGCCGTTTTATCCGGAAAACAGGTCGTAACATAGATGGTGAAAGGAACATTGTATTTTCGGAAGATCGGATAAGCTATTGTGTAATTATCTTTATAACCATCATCGAATGTAAAAACCGCAAATTTCCTCTCAACCTGCACTTTACCTGTCAATATGGCATGCGCTCTTTCAATCGAAACGATGTCGTAATTATTATCGAGAAAATAACGAATCGTTTTTTCCAGTTGTGCCGCAGTTACCTCCATGTTATCCAACACAACATCCTTCTCCCCTTCAACGACCCGGTGAAACATCACTACGCTGCCAATTCCGGAATATAAGGGGCTGAAAACATTGGTGAACAATGAAAGTTTGGGATTGTTCAAGGTTTTTTGAACTCGTCTTTTCATATAGTTTCCCATAATATCCGCCTTTCTCAATCAAGGATCAACACAGCTTCTCCGATGAATTTGCCACTTTAAGCCATTGTAGAATATGAGGGTTAAATAAAGGTTAAGCCGAATTGCTCGGGTGACAGTCACCCCAGCAATTTCAAAGCAAAAAATCGCGTATGCCTATAATCAGGCATACGCGATTTTAATTTTATTAATTGCGAAACTGAATCTCTGTTCCCTTTAAATTTCTTTCGTGGAAATCAATTCGTAAACTGCCGCTCCACTGTCATCAACTCTGACCTTGGTTACCGTGCGATATGTTTTTTCATTACTGCTTTCCGTGCCGTGAATGATAAATTCTTCAATTGTTACCACTTCATAAAACTCTTTTTCAAGATGCTTTACTGATTCTATAGAAGTGCCAAGGTGCTCTTCTGTAATTCCTTCTGAATACATATAATCAATAAAATCTGATTGCTCTTTGTAGCGCGGACCCGAATCATAGATAAATGCAGCAACATTGAGGATATCTCCTGAATTAATGGCTTTAACGCTGGCATCGTTATAGGCATTCATGAAGAATTCCGCGTCTTCTTCTGACAGAGAAAGTCCATCTTCGGATTCCTCAACATCATCAACTTCCACCGTTTTCGCAGTTCCGGTGGATGCGTACACTTTTCCGCTGCCTTCAAGGAACACTGTCGGCACTACACTCAGGAACCAATTGTCTTCGCTGAAAGAATTGACCAGCCATTTCTTTTCGCTTTCATCATAAATAAAATCGATGGAAATGTCCGTCAGCAATTCATCCATGTCCGGTGTATCCGACTCATAATAATAATCGCCATTGATTGTAAATTCTGCGTCAAGCTGAACCGTTTCACCATCACTTGAAATAATGATAGATTCTTCATCCACACCGACTTCAACCAACGAACCCTTAAAATAATTATCGTAGTTTTTCATTTGATTCAGATCCTCTTTAAAGACGCTGAGTTGATTCTTCGTAACACCTGTAAAGATTTTCGAATCTCTTAGGGCATAGGCCTGTACATACTCTTCCGCGAAAACCAGCAATTGTTCCTTTAGAGCAGTCTGCTGTTCTTCATCCAGACCTGAAAAAGTGAAAGTGTGGTAAGTGGAAGTGATTTCGACAGGCTCAGAAACTTGAGTGCCCCATGGAAAAGCGATTTGGGCTTGAGCAGTCGTACTGCCATCGAGCAGGAGAGGGCCGATGCCCTCGGTTTCTCCGTACTCGCCAACCGGGATCTTTTTGTCTCCGATAATTACATTATTGGCATCTGGATTCTTTTCATAAAAGGTTTCCAGTCCGAAAGTGACCGAACTGACCGGCAAATCTACATAGATGGGTTCCACCGCTGATGAGTCAGCATACAAAGCCACATCCAGTTCGAAAGGAAAATTGAATTCTGCAAATTCCCCTTCAAAGATAAATTCAGCCTCGTGAAAACCCGGGCTTACGTCAGAGAAAAAATACTCCCCGTCTGCATGTTTCACAGCTGTAACCAGCTCGCCGTTCAAACTCAATGCCAATCCTTCGTGTGGAAAATGGAACGACAGTTGTTGAGCGGGAATGACAATGCGGTGAGCATCAAAAATCCCGATCACTTTTCCGTTCTTTTCCACTTTGGCGACATTTTCCAGTTCATAGGGCGTAATATCGTGAAACCGATCGATAAATGCACCGGCTTCTTTAACCGACATAGCTTGACCATTCGATAACCACGTTTGTTTTGACAAAGCTTCAGCATCTTCGTTCTGCAACGCCTCAAAAAACTTTGTCACAACCGTATCTGCGGATGCTGTTTTGGTTCCCCAGGAATAGACGCCGATCAGCGAAGCCACGAGCAAAACACCGACGATGGATAAAATTTTTGTTTTCAAGCTAAGGGGCGTTTTGCTTTTGACAGGCTGTGCAGTTGCTGTTGAATTGAGGCCCACTTTCTTTTCCCCAGTCAACGACGTACCACATTCCACACATATTTTATTGTCCTGATTATTGGCATGCCCACAATTCGTACAAAATTTCTTCATGTTTTCACCTTGCTTTCAAAAGTTGGGACTAGAATAAATAGCCGAATTCTTCGATGTAACGGCCTATTGTGGAATCGAAGAATACGGACATTAGAATTGTCATGCTTATACTGAAGAGAACAACATACGCCAGATATGCATAAAACGAATCCAATGCCTTGCCGGATTTTTTAAGCAACACGGTAATCAGGTATAAAGGTGCCAATGACACACTAAGGCTAATGCTGAGCAGCAATAAAACATTTCCGAATGTCAGAGAATCGATCAACAGCAACAGATAAGCTGCCAATAGAACTACGACCGAGGGAATCATCAGCGTGCCGAATGAAGTGATTATATTAGTAAATGATTCCTCAGGCCCCGCAAATTTGTTTACCAGATATAGGCATCCTGCTGCCAAAATGAAAATCAGCCCCAGGCTAAGAACAGAAGTGAACAAAACAGAAAAAAATGATGGCATAACACTTGCGGAACTGCCAAAGAAACCTCCCATATCTTCGAAAGGTTGTACAATTACTTTTAAATTCTTATAAACAGCCAATGAAAAAATAAGTGCGAATATCGCCATTGTAATTAATGCATTCACCAGTTGCTGCCCTGGCTGTTCAACAATAGAGCCCGGGTTCTTTATGTATTGTATAAAATAAGTCCAGTACTGCTTCGATGTTGCTTTCACTTTTTCTACATGTTGGTTTGGTTCTGTTGGTGCCTGGTAAACCGGCGCAGCAGTTGCATAAGCTGTTGTTTGATCTTGACTTACTGATGCAGTCGGTCCTGCATTCGTACCTTCATGTGCCGTCAGCACCGTACCGCATTTCCCGCAGAATTTTCCTGTATCCTGCTCGTGTTGACAATATGAACATTTCATCATGTTTCCCCCTAAAAATATTTTTTCATATATAGGTATAAATGCCGGAACAAAAAGATTCAATTCTAAAATCAAAATAGTATCTTTTTACCTATTATATTAGAATTTATTTAGAAGTAAAGGTTAATTAAGTAAAATAAAATAATTATTCCAATAAGTGGTGTTAGTCTTTGCATGGAGTATAAAGAACCCCCCAAAAAAACAGCCCAGAACCAAAACGGTTCCAAACTGCAGCACAACATCTATTATTAATCTCCCTCCAGCTTTACCTGAATTTGTCCTCTACAAATTCCTGTTCCTGCTCCGCGGACATCAGTCCCGTTGCTCTTCCAACAGTTCCGCCGTGCCAATTCCATATCGTATTATGGACAGAAACCGCGTTGCTGAAATCGCCTTCCTCCCAGGCCATCAAGGTTTCTTCATAGAAATCGCCGTGCTCGTAATACTCTCTATTTTCCCTAACGATCTTCAGCATGTTACCAATGTTTTTATCGGTCATTTCAACAGCACCAATTTTTTTGGCAGCCACGATTTTCTGATGAGTCATTTGATGCAGGTACGTTTGCAGTTTCCCCTCTTTCATGTCGGCATCCGAGTCGTCTTTTGTACTTTCAGTACTGGAAGCTTCTGCAGCTGTACCGCTCCCTTTCCGCTCTTCAATCTGCTCGGCAATCGCAGATATTTCTTCTGCGTCATTTGACGAGAAATCCTGGATGAACCAATAGCCCGCTCCTGCGATTGCAGCTATAACCAAAATGGAAATCGTTATCGTTGTTAAGATGGTTTTCATAAAATTCCTCCTGTGACGATCAACAGCAATTTCTGTCTGACCTTATATGTATACGGTGCATAGATGAGCTTAGCTCTCCCCTGCTATGCTATATGACCCATCCTAGTATACAGGAACATATTCATGTGTGCATTGAATATGCCTGGCAGTAAGTTCCAATTTTTCCACTCAATAAAAGCTGCACCCCATCGCCGTTAGCTCCGACAACTTCAGTGCAGCTCAGGTATTCATTTTCTAACTGCCACTTACAGGTTCATCCGCTACTCCAGACGAATCTGCGTACCGCTTTTCTTTTTCTCTTCTTCGCTGGCTTTGGGGACCTGCAGTTGCAGCATTCCGTCCTTGAACGATCCCTGGATTTTGCTTTCGTCAATGTCGCCCACGTAGAAGCTTCGTTTAAAGGAGCCGTAGGAACGTTCTTTCCGGATGTAATGGCCGTCTTCTTCCGTCGTTTCCTTATTCTCTTCCCGTGTCCCCTCCACTTCGAGATAGCCGTCGCGGTATTCGACTTTCACGTCTTCTTTAGAGAAGCCCGGCACATCCATCTTCATCTCGTAGCCATTATCCACTTCCTTGATGTCCACTTTCGGATAATGGGATTCTTTGAAGAAACGATCGAATAAATCGGTTTCAAATCCGCTTTCAAACAGACTTGGAAAAAAATCCTCACGTTTACTTGGTAAAAATTTTCTCATGGCAAAATCTCCTCTTTCCATTAATTATTTTTACTGCTGCAGGATGTCCATGGCCAGCGACTTGTGTCCGTCGTTTGTTCCCTCTACCGCTTTGCACAGGCCTCCTCTCAAAATTGATTACAATTTTCACAAAATTCAGTTATCATATAAAATTATAACGAAGAACAATTAAATGTCAATTCTTATTTTGCTGCCTTTGCCTCTTATCATTGTTCTCACAAAATTAATTTTGGAGGTGATCAAAATGGAAAGAGTGTCGAAAAATGTTGCGATCTTTTATGGAAGTACCCTGCTGTTTTCATGGACACTATGGATCGGAGCCATGGTTATTTCAGGACAGATTGGTGTGGAGATTCTCTACAATGAAGGCATTTACACCGCAATCACGGAAGGGGTCGAAAGTGTGCAGCAATTGCTGCTTTCGCTGTTCTTTACGGCTGCCGTATACGGACCGATTATTGGCGTTTTTGCTATCGGTTTGGTGATGAAGAACAAGAAAGAAGTGCCCCTCATTCCCTCAGCCAAAAAAGCACACCCTACGAACATCGGCGGCTGGCTACTTTTCATCCTACTTTATCCAATCCTGTTGTTTTCAGCGGCGCTGCTGGTGACGTGGATCCTGACTGGATTTAGTGGAGAATTTAACTGGGGAGTGCTGCCGCTGTGGTTTCTTCCTGTCTTTTTCCTATTCCAGTGCGTTACAAGCGGCATGGAGGAATTCGGCTGGCGGGGCTATTTGCAACCGCTATTGCAGACCCGCTATACGGCTGAACAAGCCTGTTTTCGTGTGGGCGTGCTTTGGAGCATCTGGCATTATCCCTTTATCATTTACCTGAACTATCCGAACGGCACCATAACAGTTCTGCTGACGCTGCTCGGATTTACGCTGCTGACGATTCCGCAGGCTTATGTGCTCGGATGGCTTTATAACAGCACCGGCAATGTCTGGCTATGTGTTATTTTGCACGCCTGGGCCAATACGGCTTCCGCCTATTTGCTTGCCGCATCGCCTGTTCCGCTGCTGACGCCGATTGCCGTCGCCATCGGGACCTGGCTTGTGGCCAATTACCTGGTAAAAAAATACGGTAAGGAAAAGTTGAGCACACAAGCTGGATGAGGCGAGGCAATAATACAGCAGCAGAAAACAAAGAGCTTACCTTATCTGTTTAAATTTAATCAGCTTTTTTGCTGGAGAAATAAGGATTATTATCATGAATTTGACGATTATGAATAGATACCGGAAAAATTTCTAATTTTCAATAAAGTACTCATAAAATAGTTTAAAAATGATACGATGTGGCATATTATTATCATGAATGGATTTTTTTATCTTCATGCCACGGTCTATCTCAAATTTCAAGGCTTTCTTGCAGCAAAGGAGGTTGTATGATCATTCCACATCATCATGGCTTGTCAGTCGTTTAGGTCACGGCTCTTAAACACACAACCAGAGGAGGAATAATGATCATGAACAAGAAAATCCTTATTTACGGTGTAGGACCGTTCGGCAGTTTATTTGCGGAGCGCCTGGCAGAAGCAGGCCATTCCGTTTCCTTGCTCGACCAGGGTGAGCGCAAACAGGAATTGGAGACTTACGGCGTTGTCACTGAGAACACAGAGACGGGCGTCCGAACAGTGACGCATTTACCGGTAGTGGAGAGTTTGAAAGAAGACGATTATTACGATCTTGTCATCGTTCCAATCCGAAAAAATAAGGTATCTGCTATTTTGCCGGTGCTTGCGGCCAATAAGAAAGTGCCGACATTCCTATTTATGATGAATAACGCAGCCGGCCAGCAGAAATTTATCGATGCGCTCGGCAAAGAAAGGGTAATGGCCGGTTTCCCGCTTCCGGGCGGCTTTAAAAAAGGACATGTCATGCATATGATGCCGGTCGAAAAGAACAAACCGATCATTCTGCCAATCGGCGAAGTGGACGGCAGTGTAAGTACCCGAACGCGAGAAGTGGCGAAAATTTTGAGTTCCATGCGCGGCTACCGGGCGGAAATCCGGAAAGATATAGACGCCTGGTTGAAAACTCAAGTGGCCGTAATGATACCGACACTCGTACCAGCCGTTTATGCGTGTGATACGAATTTGGATAATTTTGCGGCTACACGGGATGCCCAAGTCCTCATGAAACGCGCGCTTCATGAAGCGCTGCAGGCAACAGAGAAAGCGGGAATTCCCATCACTCCACCCGCTTTTAAGATGATGGATAAGATTCCGGAACCGCTCTTTGTTATGGCACTCAGTAAAATGGCGAAAAGTCCATCATTCGAAAATGCCATCGAACACCTGAAATATACGGAGGATGAAATCGAGTATTTGACGGATGAATTTTATACCATGATCAAGCCGTCGAATATTCCAACGCCTACCGTTGACCAGCTGACGGATTACACCTATGGCCGGAGAGAACCGCTGCCAGTTGGCGCAAAAACGATTCCACTCAATTGGAAGCCGGTTTACGGTGCTGCGATTGGACTTGTCGCGATTGCCGGTTTGGCTACAATTCTCAAAAAACAAAAGAATGGCAATGGCGAACGCCACACTCCAGCCGCGTGACAAAGTGAATAAAAAAGCAGCAGGCTCCTGAACCAGGGAGCCTGCTGCTTTCGTTATACTTTTTTTAATTCTGCTGAAACATTTCTTCTATAATATAGAGGGGCAATATAGCTTTACTCCCTCAATACCCCGTCTTCGTAATTTTTTCGGTCAACGTTCTTCGTCAGGTGATAGGTGACACCGCTTTCCATCACTTTTCCTTCGAATTGTCTCTTTTGCGACTGCATTTTGCCCTGAAGCTCATATGCCCGCTGCATTTTCCTCTCGAATGTTTGCTTGCTGACATCAAGTTTAATCGTACTGCCGTTGCTGAGTTCAACCTGCGTCATGCTTTTGCCCGCGTGCCGGTAATGCTTGACGTGCGAGAGCACCAGCCACACACAATCTTCACGAAACGGCGATTTGCACGGAAACAGGATGATTTCGCGTTCCCGGTCCAAGATCAACGGATTCATATTCATTTTTCCGAGAATTGCCTGTGCGCCTTCAAGTGCACCAATCATACTCGAACCGCGGAAACGTAGATTCACATCAATTAAATCATACGGACTTAAATCGACTTTCGAAACACTTTCCCGTTTGCCCAATAAAGTATGGAGAAAGCCGTGTTCATTATAATTTGGCATGATGATAATGGTGTCGGATCCAATTGCATATTCCCATTTCATTTCTAAATGAAGTTTCGGTTTTTTCCTCATTTGGATATCCCCTTTTTAGTTAATGCTTAATTTTTTAGCTAAAATGGAGTATAATAACCAATAGTTGGTATACTCCAACTGCAGCCCCCGGATAGTTGTCGGCCAGACTACTCTATCCGGGGGTTTTCTATTGCCTCGAAGGCTTCCCTCATATCCATCTCACCTCCACTTTTTAAAAAAAGCGATCTAAGAGTGGCAACATCCGATCTTCATATTCAGAACTACGGACTCCATGCAAAGAGCCTGATTTCATAGTTGAACTCCAATGAATGCGCTTTTTTCTCTTACTCACTTTTTCAATTATATATTTATACCTATATATTGTCTAATAATTTAAAACTTTTTTACTAGTTAATTTACTTATTTTACAGCATCCATTTAATTCCCTTTAAATCTTTACATCTGCACTTTGGTCGATTATAATTTTTACTCCGTTTGGCACATGAAGTAAATACTGTTATCAAAGTAAACATTTCAAAACCGCATCCAAAACCATCAAACGGTTTCAGATGCGGCAACTCACTCCATATTACTCAACGCTCACCAATTCGTTTTCAATCACTCCTTGAGGGTTAATCGATTTGACTACCGCAAAGCCTTCCACCATGTAATATTTAAAGCCTTCCTGTGTCGTCACTTCGACGGCATTTGTAAACGTTCTGTAAGGAGTTTCTATGGTTTTATTGACGCCTGTAATGGTGTGGATGAAAGTTTCGTCACCCAGTCCGGTATTAAAGGTCTTGCCGAGCTGGACCGGATAAACGAGTGCCGGGATATATTCGGAATAGGGATAGCCGAATGCAAAGAACTCGTAGCTTTCAAATTCAAAGTATTCGTAACTGTCTCCATCCACTTCGACAGTCCACATGAAGCCATATCTCAGTTCGCCGCGGTCCGGCACATCCTCGAAGCGGTGGATGGCTGTTGTGCCGTCTGACATGCTGTAGCTGTAGGTTTTCGTTTTGTCTTTCTGGTACGACCGGGCAATCACCGCATCATTTTTGAATTCCGGCTCAAGCGCGCGTGCCAGAAAGGCGGAAAATTCCCCTAGCGTCATTTTCTGGCGGGGCCGGAACGTATTATCAGGGTAGCCGATGGCAATATTCGCCGCCAGGATTTTGCTGATCGCACCCGCATAGTATGCATTTTCCCGAACATCTTTGAACGGCTGATTGAATGTATGGGTCAGATCAAATACCTGCTCCATAATCACAGCTGCATCACCACGTGTAATTGGTGCGTTTGGTCGAAAACTGTTTCCCTTATACCCTTTGAAGTAACCCGCTTTTACTGTTTCGGCAATGAAGCCACTGGCATAATGCTTTCTTGGCACGTCAAAAAACCTGGTTGCTTTTTTTGTGTCATCCAAGCCTTTCAACCGGCCGACCATCACGGCCGCTTCCGCTCGGGTAATCAGCTTATCCGGATGGAGCTCGCCATCCCGATCCTTTTGAAGCACTCCTTTCTCGATAAGATACGTCATTTCCTCATAAAATTGGTGATTTTCCGGCAGTTCATCTGGAATGTCAGCTGCAGCAGACAGGACCAAAAGCAATGACAGCAGCACGATGAACACACTCAGCAGCTTCTTCACGACTTCACTCCTCCATATATTTGTCGATCTTCTCGCCTTCATTTTATCAGCTGACAGGATCCTTTACATCAAAAAATTAATATTAATAAATAAATTTTTATCAATATCATCATTCTGCAGATGAAATTCAAAAAGTTCCCTTTTCACAGTTTCCGAAATCAGCATTGCTATTGGCTGAACATAAAAATGCCGCATCCGAAAACCGTAACGGTTTTCGGATGCGGCATTTTTGTATCTACACTTCATTAAAAGCTCGCTTAAAAATCACATTTTCATGATTTTACAGTCTAGCTTCTTTCATTCGCATATTCTCTTTCAATACTCTTCGATGATTTAATTTCGGGTGCAGAAGGCTCCAGATATTTAATCTTTCCCGTAATATAGCGGGTAATCGGGCTTTGGTATAACAGGAAGGCGACACCAATACAGGAGGAAACTGTCAGGAATGTCATGGATATTACATAAGCGAAGAAGTTTTCACCAAACGTCATTGACAGCCTGACGAAATATGGGAGGAAAATCATGTGCGTCAGATAGATGAAGAATGAGAAATTGCTGAACAACACCAATGTTTGGCTAGTGAAATTGAATTTCCGGATCAAAGCCACCAAAAGGAAAAAGGCGCTGACAGAATATAACAGCATATCGTATCGCTCACTTGAAATCCTGGTGTAATCCATCTGGGTGTAATTGTAAACAATGATGCCGAAGCTGGAAACCGCCATTAATAGAGGAATCCATATTTTATTCGTTAAGAAATTGACGAGCTGTTCATAGTATTGGCCTATGTAAAATGCAACGATGAAATAGAACAGCCACATAAAAATATGCGTCTTATACCATAACGGATATTCATTCAAGATAAATTCCTGATATGCGGTGATATGAGCATAACCATAAACATGCGCAAACGAAATCGCGAATGATATGACTATCGGAGCGATTGGATTGATGCGTGCCAAGTATTTGCCAATCAACCAGTGAAGGATATAAAACTGGAAAATGACGATGACGAAAAAACCGTACCATTGTCCATAGACCACCTTCAGCATAATTACATCCATAAATTTTGCCAGGTCTCCGCCGGAACTCCGATAACTGACGATCAATCCAACCAGCAGATAAGGAATCAGAATATACCTGACTCGTTTTGTGAAGAAGCCTTTGCGCAAACCGTCGGGATAATTTTTGGAAATCAATGTTTCTGACAACAGGATGAATATAGGGGTTGAACAAAGCAGAGCAAAACGGATCCAGAGGATATATTGATCGTAGGCAACCTGATCAACTTCAATATTGCGCAAGTAATTGCTGATTGCATGTGTACCTACAATTGCAAGGCACATCATGGCTCTTATAATATTTATCTCATTTAAATTTTTCACTTTAAATTCTCCAATTAATAACTTACATGCTGAACAGCAAGTTTATAGCTTTTTTATACTCGGCTAAGATTTTCATCCGGATACATTATTATAGTATAAGTATCCTTTTTCACACTGTCCATTTATTTTAATAAAAACATTTCTTTTATACTATTTTTTTGCAGTCAGGAGTATGTAATATTGCTGCCGAAAAGTTACAATCGGAAATATCATAGTCGATGAAAATCGCAATAAATCTTATTTCAAAATAAATATAAAATATCCAATCTTGAGAATATTTCATTCCCAGGATTGGATATTCTAAAACTTATAGTCATATTCAGGGAACTTCACGTATGCGAAACGATCACCTCAAGATTGCCTTCCATCTCATATTCCTCGATGGTGGCAGGCAAAATGAAATTATCCCCTTTTTTGATCGCAGAGCTATTGCCGCCGATGGTAATTTGCCCCTCGCCTTCTATCACACTCATCAACAGGAAATTCTTCTTTAATGGCGTCGCTGTTTGCCCGACCAGTTTCCAATGATAGACGGTAAAATATTTGTCTTCGATCAAACGGGTGGATTCCAGATCGCCATTGACGTCTTTAGTGTCTGACTTCGTCGCCACTCGGTGCGGGCAGCTGGTCACCGCCAGCGCTTGCTCGATATGCAATTCCCGGCACTTCCCTTCCGCGTCCGTTCGACCATAATCGTAAACGCGGTAAGTGATATCCGAACTTTGCTGCGTTTCCAAAATAACGATTCCTTTGCCGATGGCATGAAGCGTGCCGCTCGGAACATAGATGAAATCCCCTTTTTTCACTTGCATGCGCTGCAGCAAGCCATCCCAGTCGCCGTTCATCACCATTTCCTTAAATTCCTGTTCGTTTTGTGCATGATGGCCGAAAATGATCTCCGCCTTTTCATCGCAGTCCAGAATATACCAGCATTCCGTTTTCCCGAATTGTTCGTTGGCAACTTCCCTGGCGTAGAGATCATCCGGATGCACCTGCACCGACAAATCTTCGTTGGCATCCAGTATTTTTGTCAGCAACGGAAAATTCTTCGTCGACGCTTCGGTGCCAAATAAATACGAATGCTGTTCCCACGCTTCCAGCAAATTCTTCCCTTTGAGCAATCCATTTCTCACAATCGACGGACCGTTTTCATGCGCTGAAATGACCCATGCTTCGCCCGTTGATGGACTCGGAATATTGTAGCCGAACAACTTCTGCAATTTTGAACCGCCCCAAATCCGTTCCTGAAACGCTGGCTCTAAAAAAACAGGTTCGTTATACACGAGAATGCCCCCTCCATAAGTAATCAGTCACTTACTGGAACTTTGGTGAATTTTCCATTCAAGTCACGATTTTGCACAGCGCTTCAATGTCTTCCCAGTCAACGGCGATCCGGTGGATATCTTCTTCAACCAGCTCGCTGCCCGTCTGGACTTCAATGATTTCCATATCAGTGATTGCTTTCAGCGCATGCTTTTCCCCGAGTGCATTATGAATGACATCTCCTGCTCGAATATGCCGCAATTGATTGTTCAGGACATAAATGCCTTCGCCTTTCACAACCGTCCACACTTCACTGCGCTTGTAATGCAGCTGGTAACTCAAATTTTTGCCTGCCGTGATATTCAGCCGTTTGATGAGCACGGCATTGCCTTCCGGATATTTCGTGTTCTCCAGCACGCGGTACCAGCCCCACCGCCGTTCCTCATACATCGGCCGGTCGTCGAAGCCTTTGACATATTCTTTCACCTTGGGGCTCGTTTCTTTCTCCGTGATTAAAATGCCATCCGGACTGGCAGCAACGACCACATTATTCAACCCCAAAAGGATGATGGGAATCCCCAATTCATTGACAATATGTGAATTTTTTATTCCTTCCTCGATTACACCTTTACCGGTCACCGTCGACGCCATTTCATCGGTCAGCGTATTCCAGGTGCCGAGGTCTTTCCAATAGCCGTCATAGGAAAGCGCGATGATATGCTCCGCCTTTTCAACGACTTCATAATCGAAACTGTTTTTCGGCAATAAATGATAGTTCTGATGAAGCGTTTCATAATCGGTCGGAATTCCTTTTTCAATTAACAGATCGATCATATAGCTCAATTTGAACGCAAAGACGCCGCAATTCCATAAAGCGTTTTTGCCGATCATTCGCTTGGCCAGGGCTTCGTCCGGTTTCTCCTTGAAATGATCGACTGTGAAGCAATTGTCGTTTTCGGTATCTTTAGGAACAATATAGCCATATTTTTCAGACGGGAATGTAGGCGTCACACCCATTAGCGCCAGATTTGCGTCCGAACCCTTTAATGCCGTTTCCAAATCGAGCACCCGTTTAAAAAATTTGTCATCGACATACGGATCAACCGGCAGCATCGCAATCACTTCATCAAGGTCGGTCCCCTGGGAATACAAATAAACAGCAGCCAGAGCAATCGCGGGAAATGTATCCCTTCTCTCCGGCTCTGTTACGATTTGCACGTCAGGACCCAATTGGGTTTTGATCATGTCAACCTGAGAATAACCGGTAGCTATCACAGAATCCCCGGTTAAGTTGTTATTCTCCAATTGCCCCCACACGCGCTGCACCATCGACACTTGGCTGCCTTCCGAATCCTTCAGCACTTTAAGGAATTGTTTCGATCTCGAATCATTGGATAACGGCCACAGCCTCTTGCCGGACCCTCCTGACAGCAATACTAACTTCATCATTGTTCCCCCTAATCCGTGAAGATATTTTGATTCCAACAGATTTTTAAAGCTGAATAATGAAAGAAAAATTGCGCTGATGATTATTTTTTAATGATTTCTTTGATGAATAAAGGCAAAAACTTCGAATCCCGCACGATATAGCGCTGGAACATCCGGTTCGGGTTTTTCATCAATCTATACGACCATTCCATTCCGGCGTTCTGCATCCAGACAGGCGCCCGCTCCTGGGTTCCCGCGATAAAATCAATCGATGCCCCCACGCCGATAATGGCGTTGACCTCTAAAAATTCACGATTTTTCCAATACCATTTTTCCTGCTTCGGGGCACCGAGCGCGATCAACAGGATATTGGCTCCCGACTCATTGACCCTTCTGCAGATTGCTTGGCTCGCATCCGCATCTTGCAGCTCTTCTTTTGCCGGCGAATAGACGCCTGTGATCTGAACGCCTTCGAATGTTTCCCTCGCTTTTTCCGCTGCCAGCTCCGCAACTCCCGGCCCTGCACCGAGTATGAAAACTTTGAAATCCTTTGCGGCGGAATGTTTGAATATTTCGAGTGTCATGTCTGCTCCGGTCACCCGCTCCGGCAGTTTGACGGATTTGAATTTGGAAGCCCACACAATCGGCATGCCGTCACAGGTGATCAGCGCCGCATTCCGTACGATGTGATCGAACTCCGGATCTTCCCTCATGAGCATGATGTGATCAACGTTAACCGTCTGGATCAGATTGTTTTTTGTATTGGCAGCAATCAATTCCGTCAACAGCTCCAGAAATTCCGGCATCGTGGCATTATTGAATTTGACGTCAAACAACTCGATTTTTTCTTGGATCATCCATTTCCCCTCCTTTGCACGGTATCTTCGCTGGCCAGAACTTATCGTAGTACCAGCATAATCAGCCCAGGTTAAAGAAAGGTTAAATATTCAGTCTATTTAATTAGCCAAAAAAACATCGACAACCCGGTAGTTCCCGTTTGTCGATGCTTTTATTTGGTGCTTGTTTATTCAGCGGATTGCTGTTTTACTGAATATAGGTGTTTTTTCAGATGAAGATTTCCAGGCGTTCTCCTTTTCTCGTACTTCTCGTGTTATTATGACTATTTTCATTTCAGAAAAACTTGCAGAAGCCGTATCCTTAATCAGTGTTGCTACTGGATACGACTTCTTTTCCATGCATTTATTATTCATATAATGATCTGATTATCGCCTTGCGACGCGATTTAAAGAAGCTGTCTAAAACGGAATAATAATACTGATAACGGGTATTTCATTGTATAAGCACTTCCCAGAATTGAATAAAGATAAGACAACAACATATTTCAAAAATAGATATTTTCACATAAAAAGAAAGCGGGATTGATATGTCTCATAATAGAGTGATGATTTTAGATATTCCCATAAGCAATTTGAGCCGGGAAGATTTTCTGAAGAAAGTGTACAGCGAATTGAATTTGAAACAGAAAAGCATATTCATAGTTACTGCCAACCCTGAAATTATTATGAACGCAGTTAAATCTCCCGGCTATCACGAATCCATTCTGCAGGCCGATTATATAGTTCCTGATGGCACTGGGGTCATAATGGCTTCTAAGATACTCAATCAGCCATTGACAGAAAAAATCACTGGTTATGATTTAGTCCACACCTTCTTGGCTTATGCGAGCGAGCATCAGAAATCAATCTACTTTTTCGGATCTAAAGAAGGTGTCGCCAGCAAAGCTGTAGTGAACGCCAAGAAGCTGTATCCTCATTTTGAAATAGCGGGAACCCAACATGGTTATGCAGGGCTGGGAGAAGATGTAGCGCTCCAAATTGCAGAGACAAAACCGGATTTTGTCTTTGTGGGACTTGGTGCCCCCCTGCAAGAGAAATGGGCGGCAGATTACAAACATCTATTTCCGAATTCGATTTTGATGGGTGTCGGCGGCAGTTTTGATGTGCTGTCCGGCAATTCCAAACGTGCCCCACAATTTTGGCTTGACCGGAATCTTGAATGGATGTACCGTTTGCTTACGCAGCCTGTCAGATTCAAAAGAATGTTGCAACTCCCCGTTTATCTGGGCCAGGTATATAAAGAAAAACTGTCTAAAGATAAAATGAATAAAAAACAGCAATAGAAAAATCCTTTAAACGGGTATCGTTTAAAGGATTTTTTCTTTTGCCGTCTCATGTTTCTTCAAAATGTCATGGCGGTATTTCGCCTTTTCTTTTTTCGTCATCTCTTTATAATCATCAAGAAATTTCTCGTACTTTTCCAACACAACATCTGCTTTACCGTATTCTTTCAGCGTTCCGAATTCCAGCCATGCGATTTCGTCGCAAAACTTCTTCATCTGGCCAATTGAATGGCTGACAAAAAACATGGTCTTCCCTTTTTCTTTGAACTCCATCATTTTGTTGAGGCTCTTTTCAGCAAAGGCTTTATCGCCGACTGATAACGCTTCATCAATGATAAGAATATCCGGATCCACTCGAACCGATATGGAGAAGCCCAAACGGGATTTCATCCCGCTCGAATATGTTTTGACAGGCTGGTCGATGAATTTTTCAATCTCGGCAAACTCGATGATTTCTTTTTCCATCTCTTTGATTTCCTGGCTGGAAAACCCGAGCATCAAAAGTTTCAATTCAACATTCTCCCTGCCCGTCAATTTATTGTCGAGCCCGGCATTAACTGCTATTAAGGCAATATTGCCTTTGCTGACCACTTTGCCGGAAGTCGCAGGGATAACGCCGGCGATGATATTGGCCAAAGTTGATTTACCGGAACCATTGATGCCGATAAGACCCACAATGGCTCCTTCGTCAACGGCAAAAGTAACATCCCGTAACGCAAAAAATTCTTCGCCGTATTCTTTCATCGGAATGATTAAATCCAGAATGCGTTCCGATCTTTTCTTATATAGTTTATATCTTTTCGATACCTTTTGGATATCTACTGACTTAGCCATTTGAATCACTTCCCACTTTTAAAGGAAATCAATAAATTGATTTCTGAATTTCACATGCAGATAAGAGCCTATTAAGAATGTTAGCAGGATGACCCCTGCAAAATATGCCGTATAAACAGGATTCTCCAAGAAATACCATCCTTCACCAAGCAAAGAATAGCGGTAGCCTTCAATTATATAGTAAAAAGGATTTATCATCATGTAGGGCTGCACCCATTCAGGCAGAATAGTCGGCGGCCAAAGTATCGGTGACAGATACAAAAGCATTCTCATGACTGACTGGAGCAGCATCTGGACATCCCGCACAATCGTAGTCAATGTCGAAGTGATCAATACTAAACTGAACAGGAATGCTAACAGGCCAAGCATGTAAATCGGCAATTGAAGATAATAAATGGAAATCGGATTTCCGATAAACTGCAGAAAGATGACACCCAGTCCCAATAGTATTAAATGCGGATAAAACTGAGAGAAAATTACATAGCTCGGAATGACACTCATCGGGAAGTTCATCTTGGCCAACATTTTTATCTTGCTGTATATTGATTTGGAACCCTTCATAACAGCCTGTGTGATAAAGAACCATACCAGGATCCCGGCAAACATCCATTGTAAATAGGGAATGTCCCCCACGGGTTCCCTTTCCCGGATTCCGAATCCAAATACAAACCAATAGATGGTTATTTGAATTGCAGGATTAATAATTTCCCAGGCCATTCCGAGGTAATTCCCACTGGTGAGACTCCGTAATTCATAAACAGATAGCCTTCTCACCAAATAGAAATATTGAATTTGTTCTTTTAATATTTTTATCATTGATTTCATTAGAGCTCTTCACCTACCCGCTTTCTTTCATACTACTCCAAAAAAGCTTTGACTACACGTTCGGCAGCATGGCCATCTTCCAATGAGGAAAACTTGTCTTTGAACACGCTGAACTTCGGATTCATCAAGACATTCGACCCTTTGAGTTCGTTTATCGCTCTAAACAATTCTTCTTCTGTCTCCACAATCGGTCCAGGTGCATCTTCTTCAATATCAATATAGAAGCCCCTTAACTGATCGCGATACTGTTCCAGATCGTACATAAAGAAAATGATTGGACGTTCCAGCACAGCAAAATCAAAAAATACAGAGGAATAATCAGTGATCATCAAATCGGAAATCAAATAAAGGTCGCGAATATCCGGGTATGAAGAAGCGTCGTAAACCGTACCTTCGTGAGCAGAGAAATCAAAGTTCTCAGCTACCAGGTAATGCATCCTCGACAACAGAACCCATTCATCTCCGAACTCTTGCTTCCACCTATTCAAATCAAATTGGAACTCAAATTTATATTTCCCTTTTTCATAAAATTCATTGTCCCGCCAAGTTGGCGCATAAAGCATAATTTTCTTATCGGCAGGTATGCCCAGCTTCTGTTTTAAATTGCTGGCCAGAGCCTCTGGACGCATCGATAATACATCGTTCCGGGGATAGCCCGACTCGATAATCTTGCCTGGATAATGAAAAGCCCTTCTGAAAATCTCCGTCGAATAAGGATTCGGAGATACGAGGTAATCCCATTTCCTTGCTTCAGTAATGAAATTGTTTTTATAGGTGCTGGTATTTGTTCCGGGCATATGAATCTCGGTAATGTCGATCCCTAATTTTTTCAGCGGTGTTCCATGCCAGGTCTGGATATAGACGGTGTCTTTCGGTTTTGGCATCCATGCAGGCAACCGGACATTATTCACCCAATATTTCGCACGGGGGAAATTAAGAAACCAAGAGATGGTAAAACGGCGGATATAAGGCACGCCGAATTCCTTAAACAGGTTTTCGGCTTTTCGATCGATGCTCCAGACGAGCTCGTAGTCCGAATGATGTTTTTTCATATATTCGTAAATTGCCCGCGGGCTGTCACTGTATTGCTTGGCATGAAAGCTTTCAAAAATGACCAGCTTCCGTTTTTTGGGCATACGTCCCATGACAGTGAAGATTAACTTGAATAATTGGAGAACCCTTTTGCTGTTTTTCAGTCCGCTGATCCAAGTTCGTATTCTATTTTTCAAAGTAAAATCCTCCGGAAAAAAACTGGTGTGAATAAACATGCTTCCCCGCTTGGCAGCGTTGAGCAGGAGTACCTCATTTTTTCGTTTTTGAATCGTAATAACATTCCCTTTTTTAGCATTCGTTCTTAATTTTAACGGATGAATTGTCAGTTTCCGGTCTCCGAGATAAAGCCCTTGCTTCTGTTCAGTTTCTTTAGAGATACATGAAATAGGAACTTTAAAAAATCCAAAACGCCTAAAGAAACGAGACTTAACAGGTCTTGTGAATTTTGTAATCGGCTCTTCTTTGCCAGTGATATATAAATAATCATATTCACCGTTGGCTTTGTAGGCATAATGTGTATTACGACCATAAATGTAAAGATGCTTATTGCTGAAAAATGCATGTAACCGGGATTCATACCCAGTTATTTCCAAAGCATTCCCTTTTGATATGAATACACCATTCTTTCTATTGAAGATAAAATACTTTGCCCCATTAATCGAAAAAGAAGCAAGCATGTGCTTGTTTCGATGATCTTCCACTTGATAGAAATCGAATATCTTTCTCGCTTTTTTGGTTATTACTTTATAATTTAGAGCAGTGTTGTCTTCTTTATAAGATACCTGAATTATTTCTGGACTTTCCAGATTAATTTCCAGCTCCGCATTATTAGATAAAACTTGGAATCTTCTATTTCGCGTAATCATTTCTTTTCTGAACAAGTCATAAACCAAAAAGATATTGAATTGTTCATATACAATCTTTCCTGCCAGTATGTATCTGCTTTCTGTAGATGTCATATTCAAATCCAGCGGGATTACATGGTCGGGAGATTCGTAGGCAAGAATATCATCGAATGTATATAGATACTCCCCTGTTGAAGAAAAGAGTGAAACTGAGGTTTCGCTCGTTTGTTTGAAAGCAATTTCTTCTATATAAGTCTCGTATTCAATCGCCAAAGACTCATCTCCGGATGATAAGTTCAAATCACGATATAATAGACTTGGGAGTTGGCTGGCGAGTAGTTTATTGTTTTTTATATATATGATTACCGTGTTTCCCTGAAATTCTGTCTTAGCCAGCAATTGGTCCGACTCCGGCACTTCACCTATAGCAAAGGCATGTCCGGGAACCAAATCCTCCAGAGAGAAATGAAAAACTGTTTCATACGGATCTATTGAAAGCTCAATGGAATTATCGCTTTTTGTTAAAATTTGCACCTTATTATTTAGAATCATAGTTCTTCCTCTTTTACACAATATTTTCAATAGCTATTTAAGATAATAACATATATTATATAATCATAACATTTTCTTATAATATATAAATTACATCAAGTGGAGTGAGTATATCTATGAAAAAAGTCATCACATATGGTACATTCGATTTATTGCATCATGGCCATATAAACATATTGAAAAAGGCGAAAGAACTTGGAGATTACCTGATCGTCGGTTTATCATCCGATGAATTTAACGCCATAAAAGGAAAAGCGGCTTATCATTCTTATGAAGAAAGAAAGCTGATTTTGGAAGCAATTAAGTATGTAGACGAAGTTATCCCTGAACATAACTGGGGCCAAAAAGAAGGCGATATCCAAAAGCACCAGGTGGATATCTTTGTGATGGGTTCAGATTGGGAAGGGAAATTCGATGAATTATCCGCCTATTGCCAAGTAATTTATCTTCCGCGGACTGATGGTATTTCTACGAGTAAAATAAAGACGGACCTTTTCAACAGAGGATGATAAAAGAAATTTCAATTTCTCTATACCTCGGACTGTTCAAAACTGCTTTTTCCTTCTTTAAACTATTCCCGTTAAAAAACAAGACAGTCTTTCTCTCCACTTTTGGAGAGAATGCCTTGTTCACAGCAAGGGAGTTGGCGGCGTCCAGTTCTCAGCAACTTGTTTTCATCAACAGTAAAAAATGCAAAGTGGATTTTTGCTCTATTCCCGCTGCCAAAAAAAGCATCTATTTTTTGGATACACTCAATTTTCTGGCTCTGGTTTCATCCATTTATCACCTTGCAACTGCAAAATATATTTTCGTTGATACATATGTTGGGGCTTTATCGGCTATCCGGTTTAAAGATGAAGTTAAATGCATCCAACTTTGGCATGCAGCGGGAGCCGTTAAAAAATTCGGCTGGAGCGACCCCGAGACCTCTAAAAGAAGCACCAGCGCAAAAAATAGATTTCAGAAAGTCTATGATCAGTTTCATTATATCCCCGTCGGCTCGAGGCAAATGGCGGATATCTTCTTAGAAGCATTTCATTTAAATGAAAATCAATTACTTTATACCGGAGTGCCTCAAACTGACTTTTTCTTCGATGAAGCGCTGAAAAAAGCGGGTTCGGAGCGGGTGTATAAGCGTTACCCAGTCCTTAGAGACAAAAAGAAAATCCTATATGCTCCGACGTTCCGGAAAGACTCCCTGCAAAAAATGAAGCTGGAGTTTGATATCATGCAATTTCTTGAATCACTCCCTGACAATCATATTTTAATGATCCGGATACATCCATCTGTCCAGGAGGCACTGAAAGTTCCGGAGCACCCCCGCATCTTGTTGGTCAGTGATTACCCTCACATCAATGAGCTATTGACCGTTTGCGATATTTTGGTGACAGACTACTCCTCCATCCCGGTAGAATTTTCCCTGTTGGAGAAGAAAATGATTTTCTTCACTTATGATCTGAAATCTTACAGTAAAGTGCAAGGTCTGTGGTCAATGGATGATTTATCTTTCCCCGGCCCAATAGCCCGAACGACAGCAGAAGTGATCGCACACATTAAAGATCCGGCAATCGACCTGGATAATATCAAGCGCTTTAAACATCACTGGAACACATTTTCTGACGGTAGTTCGGCTAAGAAGTTAATCGCTGAAGTTTATAACCCAAAAGATTTATAGAACCCAAGTAAAACAGGCGGAGAAAAGTGATTTACTTTTCTCCGCCTGTTTTTATTTCGTTATTTTTTTGATCATTCCAGTTGAAAAGTTTCTACGACGCAAAGCGCAGTTTAATTCATTGCATATTTTCTGCTGATTGTCTGATAGAACATTTCCATAGCTTCTTCATTGTAGATCTTATAATCAAAAACTCTGTAAGCCGGTTGCTCTGTAAGCATTTTTTCCATCCCCATAACAAGGCCTTCAATCGAATTTTCAACAATTTCTCCATAGCCATCTTCCAGAATACTTCTGTTTCCTGGTATATCTGTAGCTAGGATAGGTTTGTTCAAGATTAGGCATTCCAAAAGCACCATCGGCTGACCTTCGTGGTTGGACGGCAGAACAAAACAATCTGATGCCTGAATCAGCGGAAATGGATTTTCTAATTGACCCACAAGATGAACATGATCTTCCAGTCCGCTGTCCTTAATCTGCTGAATCAACTGATCTTCTAGTTGTCCGGTTCCAAGAATGAATAATTCAATATCCGCTCTTTTTTGATGAAGACGAGCAAAAGCTCTGATTAACTTCTGATGATCTTTTTCTGGTGACATTCTTCCCATTGTGACAAAGCTGAATCGGTCCGCTTCAGGTTGTCGTATTGTATTGGACGATTCCACCCCTGCATTCGCTATTTCAGAAATTTCCATTGTAGCTTTGTCCTGTTCTTCAATTGCCTGCAAAACGTATTCATAATTAATGGAATTATGGACATAAGTCATTTTCTCTTCACTTTTTGCCACTAAATGAGCCAATCGGTGTTGATTGGTATTTCTCGTGTGCTCTGCGACAGAGATAATGGAATCAAAATAATTGTACGCTGGGAAAATGACATTCAGATTTTTCTTGTGTTTGTATTTCCCGTCAATAACTTTTACATATTCCTCCATCATTTCATTGTGCTGGAAAATCAACTTTTTTTCAAAATCATTTGCCGCAAAAAGCAAAGTCCAAAATTTCACATAACCGCTAAAATCTATGGCGATGTCAATTTTGCTGTTACCGAACATCCTTTTAAATTCACGTTTATAGATTGACAATATTTTTTCATCAAGGAAATTGTCGGGGCCACGATGATAATAGTTTTCATGACCATTTTTGAAAAGGAGTTCCTGCTGTAACAATTCATTCAAATGGTAATTTATGCTGCCCGACCGGTAATATTTTTTCACATGCTTATTCAATTTCACATGATTTTTAGCACTTTCTTCGTCAAAATTGCCTTTATCTGCAATAATGACATTGTATTTGGAATAATCGATGTTGTTCATCAAATTGATAGCTGAACTTGTTACTCCATTGTTGTGGAAGCCACCGCTGTAAACAAGAATATTAGTTTTATCATCCAAAACGGAATATGTATGCTGCTCATCATTGTTAAAGACCGCATCAACGACTCGCTGAGTGCTGCCGCCGTCTTCCAATGAAACAAAATTCTCCCGACAAGCCATTAGCTGTACAAAATAATCTTCCTGGTAATTTTGCGAACGAGCAATCGCTTCGGTAACTTGACCAATATCTGTGCAAATGGCCCCCGGCATATCTTCGAGATTCAAATAGAACCCACGGTCCATTTCGTACTCAAAACGATCATAAGCATAAAATATAATCGGCTTTTGGGTTACCATATAGTCGAAGAATACACTTGAGTAATCGGTCAGTAAAATGTCGGTGATGCTAAGTAATTCATTTGTATCGATAGTGTCTGGGACCACATTTAAACTGAGTTTCTTCTCTTTAATATGCTTTTGCATCAAACTGTGCACTTTCAACAAAATTGTAAATCTATCCCCCAACACTTCCTCCAGTCGGATGACATCTTCAATAAACCGATCAATTTCAGAATCGACTTTACCAACTTCACCTCTCCAGGTAGGAGCGTAAAGCAGCACTTGCTTATTGCTGCCACAATTTAGTAATCCCCTTAAGTCGTCGTGTGTTGCAAATACAGTATCAATGCGCGGGTAACCCGTTTCCGCAATTTTGCCGGTATAAATTCCTCGTAAATCATGTGAATCCACAATTTTATCTGCTGTAAACTTGTTCGGAGCAAGAATGAAATCGGATTGCAGAAAATTCTTCATCAAATTCTTGTGTTGCCCCAATGATCCATTCATATCTTTGCCCAGTGTTTTTAGAGGGGTACCGTGCCAAGTATTTACATACACTTGTTCATCTTTCTTGATAAAATAAGGAGGAAATGAAGTATTGTTGATCAGATATTTCGCAGAAGCCAAATATTTCAGGTATGCCTCACTGTGTACGGAGACCAACTCAATATTCGACAATTCTTTCATCCAATCCGGGCAAGCATCCGGATTATTCAATACCCATATGTGCCGATATTTAACGAATGCCGGATCTGCTGCCAGGTTTTTATAAATCGCATATGGGTTGCAGCTTATATTCTTCCCGTGAAAACTTTCATAAAGGATCACCGTCTCATCCACAGCCAAATTTTCGTAATAGCCCGTATACTCCACAGATCGTCTGAAGGTTTTGTTTTTACCGTGCTTTTTTATTAGATCTTGAATTATAAGCCTGTTCTCATCCGTCTGAAGATCCTTCTCTGAAAATGCCGATGCATAATCGGGTGAAATGTCTTTTATCTTCTTTTGGATGGCTTTTTTAGACTTCGGTTTTGAAACTGTAATTTTGTAACCCGATACTTTTTCAATTAATTTTTTCGCTTTTTTCAGAGGTAATGCCAGGTCTTTTTTCAATTTAGTTTTCTCCTTAACTATTAAAGATTGCTTATTTTCACTCCATCTAAGCTATCTTATTGTTCTTTTTTAGTTGCTTCATCAAGATTCCTTTTATATGGTCCAAAGTTCATTCCATAATGGCATAATCGGCTGGCGCCAAACCTGCTTTCGGTTTTTCGACAAACCGGTTGGTCTCTATCAGCTTACCGTTGACCGCAATCGGATCAAAGATGCCATGCCTCTCAGCCTAGCTAAACAAAGTTTATCATTTCCCACTATGGTATCGCCAAGCAGGAAACCAAATGGTTCATTGCCGATGAAATTTCGGGCTCGCCAAATTGCACGTCCTAGTTCCAATGACCGCTATTGACGGATGTAATGGATTTCAACGTGGGAAGTTTTTAAAACAGAATCCAACATATTCGTCTTGTCTTTTTTCAATAGGGTATCTTCGAGCTCGAAAGCATGATTGACATGATCATAAATTGTTCTCTTTCTGAAATGCAATAATTTCTATAACTTTAGATATAACGACAAATAGAGCGGCATTCTAGAGGACAAATACCTTTAATCTCACCTATTGTAAGAAGTTAAAAATGCTCTTTATAAACACTGTTAATGAAATGATTATTTTTTTACAATATTTTTATACTAACATTATTAAGATTACATGTAAATATAAGGGTTTTTAAGTTTTTTTATTAAATTAGACAAATTTATATTTTTATAGATTGTAAAAGTATTGAAAAACCCAGAAGACAGAGCTGGTTAACGAAAAAAACTCCCTATCTGATAACCTTGAAGGTTTTAGATAAGGATTTTTTTCTATTAGTAATTAATTTGCTTTTTACTCTGAGTGCCGACATTGTGCCAGTTCCAGGCACTTTCGATAATCTCAATCAATTTGAACTTCGGTTGCCATCCCAGCTTCTCTTCAATTTTCTCGGAGGATGCCACTAAAATTGCCGGATCTCCAGGACGTCGGTCAGCATATTCAATAACAGCAGATTTTCCTGATACTTCTTCACATTTATCAATAATCTCTTTAACGGAATAGCCTGCACCATTTCCTAAATTGAATACATCATTGGATACCGTGCCGTTTACCATCCCTTCGTATGCTAAAATATGCGCATTTGCCAAATCTGTGACATGGATGTAATCTCTCACACAAGTACCATCCGGCGTATCATAATCCGTTCCGAAAACCGAAATTTTCTCCCGTTCCCCCAATAGATGCTGTAACACGATTGGAATCAGGTGGGTCTCCGGATCATGGCTTTCTCCGATTTCACCGGATGCATGTGCACCGGCAGCATTAAAATAGCGTAAAACTATATATTCAAAGTTATAAACTTTTGATATATCATCTAATATAGTTTCTACCATCAGCTTCGATTTCCCATACGGATTAATTGGTGCGGTTTTAGTAGTTTCCGAGATTGAATCAGTTTCTGGAATTCCATATGTTGCTGCCGTCGACGAAAAGATGAATTTACCAATTCCATGCTCAATCATTTTCTCCAATAATACCACCGTTGCATTCACATTATTCCGATAATACTTCAAAGGGTTTTGAACGGACTCTCCAACCAAGCTGTTAGCTGCGAAATGGAACACCGCATCGATGTCATATTTAGTGAATATTTGGTCCAAAATAGCTTCGTCCCCTAAGTCCCCCTGCTCAAAAATTGCTTTGTCATCCAATAGATAAGGATAACCAGTGGTTAAGTTATCCAGGATGACCACTTCATATTTACCAATCAATTCTTTAACGGTATGGCTGCCAATATATCCGGCGCCTCCACAAACTAATATCGTCATATTTTTCTCCTTTGTCAAATAAAGATTCGTAAAGTTTTTCATCAATCCAAAATAATTAATCTATTATTTTGACTTTTTCAAAGCAAACTCAATCGTCTTCTGAATAACCCTGAACTTCCTGCGATTTTATAAAACCCGCCAATTATGTTCAGCAGAAAAAAACGATACTTTTCCAATTATATCATAATTTAAGGGTCTCTTAATCTTTAACCCGATATTTTCCAGCACTCTAATTTCCTGCAGTTTACTTAACAGATTGACATACAAGTCGTCACCGCTTTGCACCGGAACGAAATTACCGTCGCTGGAATTGAATTTATCCGCAATGCTAAAGTTGAAATTTTCATGTACGACTTCAATACCAGCACGAACTAAAACGCGGATGCAGCAGCCGTTACCGGCACATTCGGCATATTGGAACTCGCGCAGCTGCTTGGAAAAGAGCTCGCTAAATCGGAATTGACTCTTTAACGGAGTAAAAATCTCCATTCTTTTAACTGCACCTTTCTTACGGGAGGTGCAGTTTTTTATTGCGAAATCCCGTCACTAGATTGCGTAAAACCTTCCATTACACTTCATTTCTAATACATCAGTTGATGACAATTATATATTACAAATAACAATTAAATGATAATTATTTATCGGAATTGTGATAAAATAAAATCAAATAGGGAGGGATAAAGATGAAAACTTCTTTGTCTTTAATTGCAGCTGCCATCCTGATGTTCAGTGCTTTTGTATCTCCCGCCAAAGCGATAGTCCTGTTTGATGACGTCTTTGCTGATCACGAGTTTGCTTTCGAAATTGCCTACCTGTACGAAGAAGGAATCATCACGGGGTACCCAGATGGCACCTTCAGGCCAGATGAGCCCATCAAACGGTCCGATGCCGTCGCCATGATTGGACGCGCCCTAAACTTGGATGATACGCCTCGCGTAACCGGCTTTAAAGATGTACCAGCCAGCCATCCGCATTCCGGATATATTGCGTCTGCAGTTGATGAAGGAATCATCGACGGAAATTCGAAACGCAAATTCCGGCCAAATGCAAAAACCACACGTGCCCAAGCGGCTGTCATGCTGGACAGAGCATTCTATTTCCCGGAAGCACCTGATAATGATTTTCGGGATATGAGGAAAAGACATTACGCTTTCGATGCCGTATCCAGAGTGTCCTATGAAGGTGTAATTGACGGTTACCGGAATAATAAATTCCGACCAGACAAAAAAGTCACACGTGCACAATTCGCAGCATTCCTTGCTCGCACCATTGAGCCCATCTTCATTCCTGAAAAACAGGAGTTACTGATGACTGCCAATGAAATACTGGCGGATCTCCAGGCCGAAAACTTTAGAGATGTGGCAGCTCATGTCAGCGCAAGGGATGGATTGAAGTTCTGTCCATACAGCGGAGGAGGTATCGACAGTGGAGGAGTGACGTTGACGAAAGCCCAGGTTCGTGGCTTCATGAACAATCCGAATGAATATTTGTGGGGCTATCAGGACGGCAGTGGTTTCGAGATCAATCTGACGCCTGCCGAATATTACGAAGAGTATTTGCTCAATGCGACTTACACTGCGAAAGAGCGCTATGGACGCACCATTCAGCCAACCACTCATGAGTTCATCCACCGCTTGTATCCCGAAGCAACCATCGTTGAATTTTATTTCCCGGGCACCGCGCAATATGACCAAATGGACTGGCAAAGCCTGAATATGGTTTTCGAGAAGAACCGGCGTGGTGAGTGGAAATTGGTGGCGATCATCAATGACCGCTGGACGATTTAGAGTTTTAAAAGAAAGGAGACTTGAAATCGGTTGATTTCGAGTCTCCTTTTTGACGTAGATCTATACTCTTACCGCAGAGCAATTTAACGATAATGAAAGTAAATAAACCAGATAATCCAGTCTCTCATTATGATTGACTACTAGATATTAATGCACACCAGTTGATTGCTAAAAGTCGAAACCAATTCATCTGGAATCAGGGAACTGCCGATTAAACATCTCAACTAGAAGGTCGATTTAAACTCCACTTTTTAATACTCCCTTTACTAGACTGTCAAAGTCCCACTTGTTTTTTTGAAGTGTAAGGCTATAAAGTTTTTTATCCTGAAGGAATTCTTGCAGCTTAAAGTTTTCATCACTGGATTTATGCAAAGCATGGTCCTCGTTCAAAATATGATTTAATGCTACATCGTATGAAAAGTAAGAAAACTCACTTAGAAAATTATGCATGCCGGTAATCATTTGAAACATTGTTTCTTTATTAACGGTTTCAATCTCTTCAGCATTACCTATGTTAGTAAAGTAAATTTTACGGACAATCGGATTCTCTTTTACATAGTTGTTGGAGATTTTAACCTTTCCAAAAACTTTTTCAGTTGAATTATTTTTTTCAGTACTTATATTATTTAATAGTTCAGAGGACACCCTGATAGATTCAGGAAAATAATACATTTCATTCTCTTTATAAAGAGTAAAATTATCAGAGAAGATCTTATAATCGCTAGTGAAATTTATATAATTTGCAAAACTACTTTTTCCAGATCCATTAAATCCAACAAATAAAATTCCATCCTCCTCTTTATAAACTGAAGAAGCATGAATTACTCCCATATCATACTTTCTATTTAAAATACTCATCAAAGGAAACTGGACTATATATCGAATTATCATCTGATAATTACTATTTCGGATGTTATTGTTTAGTAAATTTCGAAAGGCATGATCTATTCTTTCGTTGTAATAGGCTGTAATATTTAATGAGTTTTCCAGCACTTCTCCTTCGATGAAAAACTCTCTGTCTTTATAAACAAATGAGTTTTTTGAAGTGAAAAGTGTACTGGATAATCTAGAATATCCATCTAATTGTTCTTTTTTAGCCTTTTTAAATATCCTATAGCTTTTAAAGTTTACATTTAACTGAAAACTTTTATCCCCATTTTCCCCCTCTACGCCCTCAAATTCTTTAGAGACTAGACTGATAAATTTATTATCCTCTGATTCTACATTCACTTCGATCTCATGTAAAAAAAATGTTTTTTTCATTTTTTATCCCCCCCTGTTAATTATTAGGTGATTTCAAAAATTAAATTCTAGTTATATGAAAAGAGCAATACAAATAGCTTTATGTGATGTAACTATCAATATATTATATGAATGTTTATCCAATGATTTAAGCCTTTTGACAGATTAGTTTTAAAGCTGTTTAATCGCCGAAGACACACAAAATTTTTAAATTAATCCCACTAATCTCATCCAGGTATTTTTATTCATTATTTTTTTAGGTCTAATTTACCACTAACCTTACAACATATACATTAGCAATAAATTAATTGTAAATCAATAGTTATTATACTTTTCTGAATTTTTTCTAAAAATACAATATTATTTATTCTCTGATCCTTTTCTTGTTGCCTCTGCTCCAAATGGCAATTGCGTTGGACTGGGATGCTTTCTCATCATTTCATATTTTTAACTGTATTTACTATTTGTTCAAGATTGGGTTTTACAAAGCTTGAAAGTTAATTTGAATAAAAATGGAAAGAGGGCTTGAAATCATATGATTTCAAGCCCTCTTTCCATTTCAAAGGTTTTGGACGTGCTCCCTATTTCGCCCAATGGTGCATGAAGAAATAGGCCAAAATTCCAACAACTGCAATGATCGAAAGGATTAGCATCGGCACAAACGCAAAGGTTGCTTCCATTGATACCCTCCTCCTTTTAGTCGTTCATCTTTACTCTTATCATAGAGCAATTTAACAGAAATGAAAACAAATAAATCTGATTATTCAGATATTAATTTACAGGAATTTTCCAGCATACAATTTATATAAGATGAACTAATAATCTATAGTAGCCGAGATATTCCGCAAAACAGCTTCGCTTGCCTGGGGGCTCGCGCTGAGCTAACTCGGTCTCGTTTCACTTCGCCCGAGTGGATCTCAGCACTTCGCTTGCTCCCCATGGCGTCTTCGCTGTTTTGCTCCATATCTCTAGAGATGTCCCTAAGCCCAGGCGAATGCCAACGGAGAAAAAGACGAGTCCTCTTCTCGGGGGCATAATCTTTGCTCTTTTTCATTAATGAAAAATATAATTCTTTACTTCAAATTATATAGCTAAACATACAAAAGCCGCATCCAAAAACCTTTTAGGGTTTTGGATGCGGCTTAATTTGTGTGCGTCTGTAATTTTTGATTCTATTCAAATAACGGCGTTACCGGTTTTTCGTTGTGAACATGCTCAATCGCTTCCGCCAACAGCGGTGCGACGGATAAAATTGTGATTTTTGGCGTCCGTTTCTCTTCCGGTACGTGGATGGTATTGGTGACAACCAGTTCTGTGAGGGCCGAGTCTTCAATGCGTTGAACGGCCTCGCCTGACAGAACAGCATGGGTGCAGCAGGCATAAACCGCTTTTGCACCATTTTCAACGAGGACATTGGCAGCGACCGAGATTGTCGTTGCAGTATCGACGATATCGACGATGATGATGACGTTCTTGCCTTTGATGTCTCCGACAATATTCACCGTTTCGGGCTCACCCGGCTGCATCTGGCGTTTATCGATAAAGCCGATCGGCACGTCCAAATGGTCTGCCAGTTTACGGGCACGTCCCAGCCCTCCGTTGTCCGGCGCTACAACAATTGCGTCTTCTAAGCTCTTGTCAGCGAAATGCTTGGATAGGATTTTACCGCCGCGCAGCTGATCAACCGGCAGATTGAAGAATCCCTGAATTTGAGGCGCATGAAAGTCCATTGTGATGATATGCGTAGCCCCTGCTTTTTCCAGCATATTGGCCACCAATTTTGCCGTAATCGGTTCACGGGAACTCGCTTTTCGGTCCTGGCGCGCATAGCCGTAGTAGGGAATGACCACATTAATGGTATTCGCAGATGCCCGCTTCAACGCGTCAATCATGATCAAGAGTTCCATGACATGTTCATTGCCCGGTTGTGATGTCGATTGCACCAGATAAACGTCTGCCCCCCGGACACTTTCTTCGATATTAATTTGAATTTCTCCATCGCTGAAGTGTTTGATGAAACTTTTACCCAACTGACAGCCAAGAAGATCGGCGATTTCCTGGGCCAATTCCGGATTGGAATTCAAGGTGAAAAGCTTGAAGTTTTTTCTTAATTGATAAGGCAATGGACAGCCTCCTTCTATTATATTAATTTCTTTAATGATAACGCTTTAGCCGCACAATAGCCACTAGTTAATGGTCCTATCATTACTAACGACCTCTTTACGTGTGATAACTACTCCTCTTCGATTTAGCGTTTACACTTGCTGCAAAAGAAGGCAAAATTTCCATAACAATAAATGCCCCTTCCATCTACTGGAGGAGCATTTAAACACCTATTTCCCGTTTAACAAGCGCAGGATTTCTTCTTTATTCTGTTCAAATCCTATAAAATTTGCGGCAAGCTTTTTGCCGAACATTCCCTTTTTATAGAAGGCGAATACTGGCACAATTTTAGCGCCGGATATTTTCTTCATGTCCTCTTCATATGCCGGGTTATCGCCGACATCCCGATGTTGGTAAGGGATGTTATCCTGTGCCAAGTAAGCTTTGGCGTCCTGGCAGTCTGAACAGGTCGGGCGCGTATAGAGTACCAGCTCCATGTTTTTCTCCATTTTGCTTCATCCCCCTTCTGCTAGTTTGCTCTTCTTTATTGTGAATCCATTAAACTGTCGCGGGCTTGAAGTTTTTCAAGCGCAGAGCATTGAGTAAGACCGAAACGGAACTGAAGCTCATCGCTGCTGCGGCAATCATCGGATTCAATAGCGGGCCGCCGAACAGATACAGGATGCCCATGGCAACCGGTATGCCGAGAATGTTATAGGCGAACGCCCAGAACAGGTTTTGCTTGATGTTTTTGATGGTGGATTTGCTCAGCTGAATCGCTGTCGGCACATCCATCAAATCACTGCGCATCAAGACGATGTCCGCGGATTCCATTGCGACATCCGTTCCTGAACCGATCGCGATGCCGATGTCGGCCTGGGCAAGCGCCGGGGCGTCATTGATGCCGTCGCCGGCCATCGCGACTTTTTTGCCTTTGGCCTGCAATTTCTTCACTTCGTTCGCTTTTTCTTCCGGCAGCACTTCGCTCAAGACGTGGTCGATGCCGACTTGCTTGGCGATTGCCGCGGCGGTCAGTTTGTTGTCGCCCGTGAGCATAACCACGTCGACCCCCATTTCCTGGAGCTTCTGAATGGCGTGGACGCTCGACGGTTTTACCGTATCCGCGACTGCGATGATGCCGGCAAATTCGCCGTCCACTGCTGCAAACATCGGGGTTTTCCCTTCGTTGGCCAAGCTGTCGGCCGATGCTGTAAAGTCGCCCAGTGGAATTTGGCGGTCAACCATCAGTTTGAGGTTGCCGAGCAACACTTGCTTTTCTTCAATGAACACTTCGATGCCGTGACCGGGAATGGCCGTAAAGCGTTCGGCTGCATTTATTGCCAACTCTCGTTGCTCTGCACTTTTCACAATCGCTTCGCCGAGCGGATGTTCAGAGCCTTTTTCAGCCGATGCCGCAAGGCTCAAGAGTTTATCTTCCGACAATCCGTCCTGTGCAATCAGCACATCTGTCACTGTCAGTTTCCCTTCAGTAATTGTCCCGGTTTTATCAAAGACAATCGTGTCGATGGCGTGCGTCGTTTCAAGTGCACCTCCACTTTTGATCAAGACACCGTGTTCCGCGCCTTTGCCCGTTCCCACCATTATGGCGGTCGGTGTCGCAAGTCCAAGTGCACATGGGCATGCTATGACCAACACGGAAATCGCAATCGTGAAGGCGAACAACCCTGACTGCCCGCCGAAATACCACGCCAGTCCGGAAATGATTGAAATCGCAATGACGATCGGCACGAAATAGCCGGAAATGATGTCCGCCATTTTGGCGATTGGTGCTTTCGATCCTTGCGCATCTTCCACTAATTTAATGATCTGCGCCAAAGCGGTGTCTTTGCCGACTTTGGTCGCCTCATAGCGGATCGTGCCGTTTTTGTTGATACTTGCTCCAATGACACGGTCGCCGGCAGCTTTTTCGACCGGCATGCTTTCACCTGTCAGCATTGATTCGTCGATTGCTGTTGCACCTTCGACGACAATACCGTCGACCGGCAGCTTTTCGCCGGGTTTAACAATTACCACGTCGCCTGTTTCGACGGCGTCCACGTTGATTTCCGTTTCCACACCGTTACGGACAATAATTGCCGTCTTCGGAGCCATGCCCATCAATTTCTTGATGGCTTCAGACGTTTTCCCTTTGGACAGGGCTTCAAAATATTTACCTAATGTAATCAATGTCAAAATGACCGCAGCCGATTCGTAATAGAGATTCATCGTGTAGCCTGGATTTCCCATAATCACAAAGACCGTCGCAATGACACTATATAAGAATGCCGCACTGGTTCCAAGCGCTATGAGGGAATCCATGTTCGGATGGCCTTTGAATAAAGTCTTGTAGCCGACTGTGAAAAAGCTCTTTCCGAGAATCATCACTGGCGTCGTCAGTACCAGCTGCGCCAGCACAAAGTTCACCGGGTTCAGCATGGGATCAATTACAGCCGGAAGCGGCATGCCGATCATATGCCCCATCGATATTAATAGCAGCGGAATCGTCAAAACGCCGGATAGCCAGAAGCGTCGCCACATCGAATGGATGTGCTGTTCTTTTTTCGCTCGGTCCCCTTCGGCGGTCGATTCACCGTCCACATCTTCGACCGCCGCGTAGCCGGCATCTGCCACTGCCGCTTTGATGTCGTTTACGGAAATTTGTTGCGGGTCAAAGCGGATGACCATTTTCTCCGTCGCCATATTGACGGTCGATTCGTCGACTCCGTCCAGTTTTCTCGTTGCTTTCTCCACTGATTGCACACATGATGCACAAGTCATCCCTTCAATAGTGAATGTTTTCGTCTCAGCGTCGGCGAGCGCTTTATAGCCTGCCTGTTCCACCGCGGCGTAAATCTCTTCTATTGAAATTGCCCCTTCATCAAAGCGGACTTTCAGTTTTTCTGTCGCGAGATTGACGCTCGCTTCGTCTACACCGGTCAATTTTCCGGTGGTTTTTTCAACAGACTGGGCGCACGATGCGCACGTCATCCCTTCTATTGTCAGTAATTTCTCCATTCCGTTTCACCTCATCTATTACAAATTATTGATTGATGCTGCATTTGCACTGGCCCGGCACACAATTGCATGCCACTTCATCGACCGCGTGTTTCTTTTGTTCATCCAAAACGCTCTGGATGAGTTCAACGTCTTCATGCGATAATGTGGCACCTGCCAGCATATCGGCAAGCGTCTTACCCGCCTGCTTGTGACAAATTTGCTCAAAAAACCGATTCGCCGCTGTTTTCACACTGTCTTCTTCACTGATCGCCGCTGAATAAATATATTTATTGCCATGAGGCTCCGCGAGCAGAAAGCCTTTTTTCACGAGCCGTCCGATAAAAGTTTTGGCCGTCGCCGGCTTCCACTGTCTTTTCCGTTCCAACACATCCACGATGTCTTTGCTCGTCGCATTGCCGAGCGTCCAGACAACGCGCATAACTTCACGTTCCGATGTGGTCATTTCCACTTTCTCTTCAATTGTCATTCAAACTACCTCTTTTCGTTTACATTTGTAATCGATTGACCTTAGTTTACAACTGTAATCGTTTCGTGTCAACCCCTTCGCCTGCATCCATTATGTTAGACAATTTCCGTGAATTAATTTTTTAAAGGAAGTTTAGTTCAGTTCGGTCCAATCGCACGTTATAATAAAGAAAAAATGAAAGTTGGGGAATGAATGTCGTTTACGGATTTATCGATTGCTGCTGATACGAAGATTTTGCCCATTCAAGAAATTGCGGAAAGAGCCGGAATTCCGGACGAGGCACTGGAGTTATACGGAAAATACAAAGCGAAAATTAATGTCAATGCCTTGCCCCCTGCTACAGCTCACGGAAAAGTTGTGCTGGTGACAGCGATTAGCCCGACGCCTGCCGGCGAAGGAAAGTCTACCGTAACCGTCGGGCTTGCCGATGCCTTTAATCAATTGAACGAGTCGGTCATGGTTGCGCTGCGCGAACCATCTTTGGGTCCCGTCATGGGCGTAAAAGGCGGCGCGACGGGCGGCGGCTTTGCACAGGTGTTGCCAATGGAAGACATCAATCTGCATTTCACGGGCGACATCCATGCCATCACATCAGCGAATAACGCGCTCGCTGCCTTTATTGATAATCATTTACACCAAGGCAATGCGTTGAACATTGACCCACGGCGCATCACCTGGAAACGCGCTTTGGACATTAATGACCGGGCGCTGCGCCAAGTGACGATCGGTCTCGGCGGACCGGCTGGAGGCATTCCGAGACAAGATGGTTTCGATATTACAGTGGCTTCCGAAATTATGGCGGTGCTGTGCCTCGCCACTTCACTGGACGATTTGAAGGAACGGCTGGCCCAGATGGTCATCGGCTATACGTATGAACGGATGCCGATTATGGTGCGTGACCTCGAAGTTGAAGGCGCACTGACTTTATTGCTGAAAGAAGCATTCAAACCCAATTTGGTGCAAACGATTGAAGGCACACCGGCGATCATCCACGGCGGTCCGTTTGCGAACATTGCCCACGGCTGCAACTCGTTGATGGCGACGAATACCGCGAGAAGGCTTGCGGATATTGTGGTGACCGAAGCGGGATTCGGCGCAGATTTGGGTGCTGAAAAATTCATGCACATCAAATCGCGCAAAGGCGGATTCCATCCGGATGCAGTCGTGATTGTCGCGACTGTGCGGGCATTGAAGATGCACGGCGGGATTGAGAAAAGCCTGCTCGGGGAAGCGGATTCGGATGCGGTCAGACGCGGCATGGTCAATCTCGCCAAACACGTCGATACGATCCGTCAGTTCGGCATCGAGCCGGTCGTGGCGTTGAACCGTTTTGTGACAGATAGTGACTCCGAAATGGCTGAAATCTTGACTTGGGCAGAATCGGCCGGCGTCGCCATTGCGTTGACCAATGTATGGGAGCAAGGCGGAGCCGGTGGTTTGGAATTGGCGAAGCTGGTGAAAGAGGAACTGAATCGTCCGAAAGACTTTTCCCTTCTATATGAGGAAACGGATTCGGTCGAGGAAAAACTGCGTGTGATTGTGCAGAAAGTTTACGGCGGTGCCGATATCCAATTGACGGATAAAGCACAAAAACAGCTGGTGGAATTGAAGAAATACGGTTGGGATGCGCTGCCGATTTGCATGGCAAAAACGCAATATTCTTTGTCCGATCAACCTAAACTGCTCGGACGTCCGGAAGGGTTCACTGTTACGATACGCGAGATCATGCCGAAACTTGGCGCAGGATTTTTGGTATGCCTGACGGGCGACATCATGACAATGCCCGGCCTGCCGAAACAGCCAGCTGCTTTGAAGATGGATGTGGGTACGAATGGTGAGGCAATCGGATTGTTTTAATAGTGTGATCCTCAAAAGCTTGCGGGCTTTTGGGGGTTTTTTTGGTTTTGTGGTTTGGGTTTTTTCGCTTTTCGCAGCAGCGAAAAGCATCAATTATGGGGTTGGGCTGCTGAACGCCGGAATATTTTGTTGAACGCCGGATTATCTCGCTGAACGCCGATATCCGGCTCACCACCCACTCCCACAAGAAGAATACCCCTCTCTCCAAGCACTCTCTGAAGAACAAATCCTTTTTCCATTCACTATTTGATTAAAAGCTATAGAAAAAGGACGTAATGGATGCTTTTCGCCAAAGCGAAAAGCGATAAAGGGCAAAACAAACCAGACATTACCCTCTCGAAAAATATTTTGAATTATCAAACAACTAATGAGCTGTAATGCTATAATTTATTTACATTAACGATAGGGGTGGAAATTATAAAAGAAAAAATTGAGCTTTTGCCGCATTCGCAGGCCATTATGCATTTAATTGGAAGACTTCATGAAAAACATCCTCAGAAAGAGTATCTTGAAAATCAGCATCACCGGAAATCGGCCGGTGAGCGCGGCGAAAGCAAACTGCAAAAGAAATTCAAGGAGTTTCATCTGGACGAAGATTATCATGCACTATGGGATATCGGGTTAAAACAAGGCGAATGGATTACGCAGTTCGATGGTCTCCTTCTGACGGACAAATGCATCATAATCCTGGAGTCGAAAAACATCAGCGACGATCTGCATTTTGAGGAAAAGACGGGTGAATTTATTCGGACGAATCCAAAAGGCGAACGGTTGATTCTTGAAAATCCTGTATTTCAGTTGAATAAGAATATCCGTTTTTTGAGACAATGGTTCATGCAGAGAAAGCTTGATATTGCAGTGAAAGGCCTGATCGTATTCACGGCCGGCAATTGTATTTTCCACTCGAAGCCTGCGGGCGCTTCATTGTGCAAAACTTATCAGATGAACGAGTATCTCTACAAAGTTCTTCAATCCACTCCTCAAGATTCCGCACCTTTGAAAATTAATAAAATCAAGCGAATGATCGAAGCCAATCATACTCCGTATGCAAGAAAGCCACTTTGCGATACTTATCAGATCAGTTACGATGACTTGACGAAAGGCATTTTTTGTCCGAACTGTCGGGGTTATCAGATGGAGCGCAGCAAAAGAAATTGGATTTGCCGTGACTGCAAAACGAAAAATGCCACCGCGCACCACTTTGCTTTGCAGGAGTACTTTACGTTTGTGAATGACAGTATTACGAATAAAGAGTTACGCGCTTTTTGTTTAATCGAGTCGGCTGCCACAGCAAATAGAATTTTGATGAAATATGACTTTCTAATTTCTGGTGAAAATAAAGCGCGTCAATATCGAATAAAAGAGTAACATCTGCCGCCGCCTAAAAAGCGGTTTTTTTGTGTGTAAATTGCTGAACGTTGATATATTCTTCCGAGCGTTGATATAATTTTTTGAACGTTGATATATTCTCCTGAACGTAGATATAATCTGCTGAACGTTGATATATTCTCCTGAGCGCCGATATCCGCCACTTCACCCACTCCATCAAACCAAATCCCCGTCTCCCGGAGCCCTATCTGAAGAAAAAACGCATCAACTAACCACTTTCTGATCAAAACCAATAGAGAAAATGACAAAATGGATGCTTTTCGCAGGCGAAAAGCGTGAAAACCTCCCTAAGCATTTCGCCAATTTATGTCGACAAGCCCTTTCGCTTTTAATCCATAAAAAACTACACCTCCATCGCCAGGTTTCCCTACCAATTTCGGTGCAGTTCTGTATTCAGCATATGGGTTCATTTTGATAACAATAGTGTCGTGGTGTGATTTCAGCCCTTCACTGTCCCCGTGGACCGGGTATCTTTCCCCTTTTTGTATTGCTTGTAGCCGTTGATGAACTCCTGGTACATTTGCAAATACGTTTTCGGCGGGTTATCCATTCTTTTCTCTTCTTTAATAATAGCAGTCATCCAATTCATCCTCCTCAGTATTGTTCGTTGCAATCATTGGTCACAAGGAAAAGCAGGCAGATAATAAACGCTTCAGGGCAACTTCCGGATCATGGGATACGTTGGATAAGCACCGCTCCTTTCATTTATATAAGTGCGCTAAGCGCTTTTGAAAGGCGCGCAGCGAAATCTTCGAATGGTTCGTGAGATTTTAAACGCAGGCAATAAATTCCGCGTTCCATCGACAGGTTTTGTGAATAAGTGATTGGAAAAGATTTAGGATGCTTGATAAGTGCTTGTGTGAAAACGGGTAGTTCTTCTGGCAGAAGATAAACTTCAGCTCTATTCAAATCTTCCATATCATGCCGGAAAATTTGAAAGGGATCCGACCTTGCCCAGTCGGCATGTTTTTTGCGGCTTTTGCGCAGCTTGCCCAACCTTTTCTTTTTCAGTCGCCAAAAGTCTGTGTTCAATTCCACTTCGCTGCCCAAAAATCCGTTTGTGTTCTCAGCTGTCAATACCAGGGAATTCATTCCTGCCACTCGATTCACTCCTTCTATTTATCTATCTTTGCCAATTAAAAAACTAATGACAATTTCGGATTATTACTTTTTGTCTATACTGAGCAAAAATGTATTATTTTTAACTCGTTTATCAATACATTAAACCTATATCATGGGCTAAAATATGTAAAGTGGTTTCAAAGAATTCTTATAATTCAGAAATCTTTATATTTTTCTTGTATACTTTTCCCTTCATTAGGTTATACAAGAGAAAAACGACTCAGCAGTATCATCTCCCCCATGTGCACGATTATTTGCTTTATAAATTGTTGTTAAACGTTCACTGCCGTGCAGAAAGTTTCGTTTTTTTCTGATGAAAGACAAAATTTTTTACGCTAAATCCCTCTGGCGGATTTTTTCTTTAGAGTGAATAAAACCTGTTTATCTGCAAAATAAATAACGCTAAAATAATGTTTTTTCAAAAATAATTTTGAGCCAAATTTCAAAAATGATGGCGTTCGATCCGGTTAGATTTCCCCGGGAGTCCCTTGTTGTTTCTTTTTCAATGCATTTATGACTATTTTGATTTCTGTATAAATATAAAGAAGCTGCATCCGAAAACCAGTAAGGTTTTCGGATGCAGCTTGATTTGGATGCATTATTTACTTGTAAACTGAATTGGATTGTATCCCCTGGAATTAAAGTCAATTAATCTAAAATAGTCGTACTATACATTCTTCTTATCTTTTCCTCATATTGCTCAGTTAAAAAAATGGATTTCTCTAAATAATCTTCAGCTCTTCTTTCATACTCATCGGCGGCTTCAATATATTCCTCTTCTCCAGTCTCCATAAACAAGCCGATGTTTGAAGCCATATTTTTATGTTCGGCTAAAGCTTTGAGCAAGAGTACATGCTCATATTCATAATAAATTGGAGGTTTTACGTCCTCCAGTATTTCAGCGAATCTCACAAAGTAATTTTCCAATTCGTTTGCCGGTTCGACCAGTTGCTTAAACTCGTCTGACCAGTAAGGATCCCAGCCAACATCAACACCAGAGAAGTCTATGGAATTCATATAATTTTCCATCGCCAAATTGCTTTTCACCAACAACTCAATGGCTAATGCTTCGTATTCCTGCTCGGTCAACTGTTTTGGCGTATTCATGTAAACCATTGCAACTATGACTGCAGCGATGAGTACTCCAATGACTTTAATATTATACTTCGTTTTTTTCTTATTCGGAATAAAAACTGCACTCTGCGGCTCTGTATCCGCAGGGTTCGCATCATCAGGCGACTGAATAGTTTTCATGCCGCATTTCCCGCAAAATCGTGCATTGGCTTCAAGTGTATTTCCGCATTGTGTACAAAATCTCATGTTTTCCTCCTGGTGATTTGTATTTGATAATAGTTAAATTTTACTATGAAGAAATAAAAATGGCAATATTATACAGAAAATTACTAATGAACGCAATTTCATATTTTATCACCCATCAAAGAGAAATGATAAAATGCAGCAATTGGATTGCTGCTCCGTGGTTTACTTAGTTTATTTCTTTATGGATATATTCGATTGGATAATGCGAAAATCTTTCTCCCCTAAATTGTCTCCTCCGTGGGATAGGGGGTTATTAAATGATCAAAATTCTCCGCTCAATAAATTTTGCTGTTGGTTTTTTCGCTTTTCGCCCGCGAAAAGCAGCCATTTGTCTTTTAGTTTTGGGTTTTGAAAGAAGAATGGTGGAAAATAAGGCGCCTTTTCGCTAAAAGCCGCTTCCAGGGTTGCTTTCGGGGGTTCGCTGGCCGGAGGAAATGCGTAATCCGGCGTTCAGGGCGATATTCCGGCGTCCAACACGATTATTCCGGCGTTCGCCGATTTCGGCTCCCGAATTTTTATTGGACAGCCTCTCAACCATGTAAAAAAGCCGCATCCAAAGGATCTGGATGCGACTTATAATTCATTTCTTCGGCTTCATTGACGCAAGTTCTGTATTTAAAGCTTTAAACAATGCCACCACCATGAGAATCATGACAAAGGAGAACGGCAGCGCCGCTACAATAATCGTGTTCTGTACAGCGGTAAGGCCGCCAACCCATAGAAGGATGGCCGCAACCATCGATTGCGCAACGCCCCATAGAATCTTGATCTGGTTGCTTGGCAGCAATGAGCCATTGGTCGATTGCATCCCCAATACGAAAGTTGCCGAATCAGCAGATGTGATGAAGAAAGTGCTGACCAGCAAAATGGCGATAATTGATAGGATCATTCCTCCCGGCAATTCATTGAACATGCCGAACAGGGTTTGATCAATCGGCAAAGCAGTCAAGTCCACACCCGTTTTTTGGATATCGATTGCTGTAACGCCGAACGCGGCAAACCACAGCGAGCCGAAAACGGTTGGCGCCAATACGACGCCGATCAAGAACTCGCGGATCGTGCGCCCTTTGGAGACGCGTGCGATGAACATACTGACAAATGGTGCCCATGAAATCCACCATGCCCAGTAGAAAATCGTCCAACCATCAAGCCAGCTGCGGTTTTCGGCATCAAGCGGAGCTGACTCAAAACTCAGGCTGATCAAATTCTGGACATACGCACCAAAAGTTTCGGTAAACATATTTAAAATGAGCAGCGTTGGACCGAGAATTAAAACAAGGACCAACAAGGTGATGGCCAATATCATATTGGTATTCGACAAATACTTGATCCCTTTATTCAACCCGGACCAGGCGGAAATGATGAACAGCATAGTGACGACGGCGATAATCAGTATTTGCATCCATTCCGTTTGCGGAACGCCGATCAGATAGGAAATTCCTCCGTTAATTTGAGCAGCACCAAAGCCGAGCGAAGTCGCGACACCGAAGACGGTTGCGAAAACGGCCAGGATGTCGACCAGTGTGCCGAGCGGACCATTCATTCGGTCGCCAAAGATCGGCTTCAATGTTGATGAAATTAATGCAGGTTCGCCTTTGCGGAATTGGAAAAAGGCGAGGGATAAAGCGATGATGCCGTACATGGCCCAAACATGAATTCCCCAGTGATAATAAGTGCGCTGAAGCGATTCTTTGAAAGCGGCATCGGTTCCAGCTTCTGCCGTGGCTGGCTGTACCGCGAAATGGGATAGCGGTTCAGAGGCGCCGTAAAAGACGAGGCCAATTCCCATGCCGGCTGAAAACAGCATCGATAACCAGGTAAAGGTGGAAAATTCGGGTCTATCCTTATCTTTGCCAAGACGAATTTTTCCGTAAGGGCTGACAATGATGACAAAAACAAGAATCAATAAGACGGCCATAATGACCAAGTAATACCAGCCGAATGCAGTATTAATGAAGGTTCTGATACTGCCGGTTGCCGCTTCGAACATTGCCGGTGCGACCACACCGAAAATGACCGTTAAAATGACCAGGGCAAATGTGATATAAAAAACTTTTGTGGCTTTCTTCATGTTGCCTCCTGTTAACAATTTATTTGATACATAGTTGTTAAGAATACCGAAAGTCAACACTATAGTCAAATACCTTCTCGAGAAAAAAGAGCCGAATTTTATTCCTACTATATTAAGGTTCCATACAAAATAAAGAAGCCGCATCCCAAATTCCAGGATGCCGCTCCTATAGTACATGCATTTGCTATTTATCGATTGACTCCGCTTTATTTTTTATTCTGCAATACTGTTTTCACACCCCAATAACCTGCAGCTCTTTCGTCGCTTTCGTCAAATTTTCATAGCCGTCTTCGGTGATGACGATGAAGTCTTCAATTCTGACGCCGCCCCAGCCCGGGATGTAAATGCCGGGTTCGACCGTGATGACCATGCCGGGTTCGAGTACGGTATCGTCGGTCGCACGCATTGCGGGGCTTTCGTGCACCGCCAAGCCGATCGAATGGCCGAGGCTGTGGCCGAAATTATCTCCGTAACCGGCATCCGCAATGATGCCGCGCGCCAAGTCGTCCAGTTCCGAGCACACTTTGCCCGGGCCGATGGCAGCGAGTGAGGCTTCCTGCGCCCGTTTTACAATATTGTAGATTTCCACTTGTTTGTCGGTCGGTTCCCCCACCACCACGGTGCGCGTGAAATCGGTGTAATAGCCTTCGACTTTGGCACCGATATCCATCTTCACCAAATCGCCGACCTGGATGATGCGGTCAGTGGCCTGGCCATGCGGCAATGAAGCGCGGGGTCCTGAAGCGATGACATGATTTTCCTTGATGCCACCCGCTCCCGCTTTACGCATAAAGAATTCCAATTCGAGACCAAGTTCTTTCTCCGACATGCCCGGCTTGATAAAGGACAAGCTGTGCTCGAATGCGGCATCGCACATGGCAATCCCTTTTTTAAAATTCTCGATTTCTGTTGCGTCTTTGATCATCCGCAACTCGAAAAATCCGGGTTCGCTATTGAAAAAGTCGACGTTCGGATTCAGCGCCTCCAGTTCGCGAAACTCCTGAATCGGCAGCTTGCCTTCTTCTATGCCCACTTCACGGATGCCGTGTTTTTTGACAAGTTCCGTAACCGCTTCGTATGGTTTACGCTCGTGATTCACAACCGTTAAATCTGGTGCTTCCTGTTCCGCCTGGTCGATATACCGGAAATCCGTCAGCAGGTAAGCTTCGTTTAGTGTAATGAAAAGAATCCCACTCGATCCTTTGAAGCCGGAAAAGTATAAACGGTTTTCCGGGGAAGTCACCAGCACGGCCCTCTTGCCGTCTGCCAGCATTTTATTCCTCATTTTTTCTATTCGTTGTGCATTCATCTCATCCACTCCTTAAGTTTAAACATTCATGAAAGAGCGTGACACAGTCCTTTTCTAAATACAAATATTATTTTTTGAAAAATTAGAATTGCGGTTTAATATTTAAGCATTTTCAACTCCCAAAACCAGCTGCAGTAAAAGACGGTGGTTTATGATTAGTTTTATTAACCATTAAAGTAAATATGTTTAAACATTGATAACGTTGTATGCATATTACTATTATGATAAGTTGTTAACAGAAAATTAAATTTGTTACGACAATTCATTTTCATAAACTAGGGGGAATTATTATGCAGAACAAAAAACTTTTGACCGGCTTCATCCTGGTGCTTCTACTGGTCCTGATGTCTGCTTGTGCAGGCAGTGACGATTCGGAAACGCAATCTGGCGGAGAAGGTTCCGGCACAGATTCAGCGGAAGGCGGCGGCGACTTGGTTCTCGCAGTATTGAGCGATGCTTCCTCTCTTGATCCGCACGGCGCGAAAGACGTACCAACGTCTGTTGTGCTGAAAAATGTTTATGAACCGCTGGTGAAAACTGGCGAGAACAATGAAATCGAAGCGTCCCTTGCCGAATCATGGGAAGCGGTTGATGAAACGACTTGGTCCTTCCAATTGCGTGAAGGCGTAACTTTTCATGACGGCGAGCCCTTCAATGCTGAAGCGGTAAAAACCAATATTGACCGCTTGCTCGATGAAGATTTGGGTTCACCAAGCTATAACTTGTTCCAGATGATCACGGAAGTGGAAGTGGTCAGTGAATACGAAGTGCAAATTTCTACTGAATATCCATTCTCACCATTACTTTCCCATTTGTCGCATAATAGTGGCGGCATGATTTCTCCGGCTGTCATTGAAGCCGATTATGAAGCGATTGAAAATGGAGAAGATCCATTCGCCTATGTCTCAGCCAATCCGATGGGCACTGGATTCTTGAAATACGAGTCATGGGATCCCGGCTCGGAAGTCGTCCTTTCCAAATATGAAGACTATTGGGGCGAACCAGCTTTCGTCGACACGGTAACGTTCCGGGTCGTACCAGATTCCCAGGTACGGGCAGCGGATCTTGAAACCGGCAACGTTCATATTATTGATCCGGTCCAACCAAGTGAAGTCAGCCGCATCGAAAATTCTGATTCAGCCAGCATTCATCAGCAAGCTGGATCAAGTATCGCTTACCTTGGTTTCAATACAGAAAAAGAACCTTTCAACAATCCACTGGTTCGTCAGGCAATTTCACACGCCATTGACCGTGAAGCAATCATCAGTGGAATTTACGAAGACTTTGCCATTCCGGCAACCGGTCCAATAGCTCCCGGCATCTTCGGCTATAGTGAAGACGTCGAAGCAAGCAACTATGACATGGACGAAGCGCGCGCCCTGCTGGAAGAAGCCGGCATGAGCGACGGTTTTACCACTTCCATCTGGACGAACGACAACCCGCAGCGTCAATCAATCGCGGTCCTTGTCCAGGAAGCTCTTGCCGAATTGAACATCGAAGCTTCCATTGAAGTAATGGAATTCGGCAGTTACATCGATCAGACAGCTGCCGGTAATCATGATATGTTCATCCTTGGCCATTCAAATCCGACAGGCGACGCTGATTACCAAATGTACACATTGTTCCATTCTTCCCAAAAAGGGAATCCCGGCAACCGTTCTTTCTATGAAAATGCTGAAGTTGACGAATTGCTCGATCAGGCAAGACGCGAATCGGAACCCGATGAGCGTAAGGAAATTTATGCGGATGCAGCCCAAATTCTCGTTGAGGATGCCCCGATGGCATTCCTGCTTCACCAGGAATACCTGCTCGGAGTTGCTGATTCCGTTACCGGATTTGAAATTGATGAAGCCGGTATCTACAATCTTAAAAACGTGAAAATAGAACAATAATATCTTTTAGTGAAAAATCCTCTCCGACTTCTTGTCGGAGAGGATTTTTTTGGGCTTCGGAAATTTACTCATTTGCCGAATACCTCCTATATTTATAGTTGAAACCATATCTTGTCAGCTACGTATATATAATGAAGTTCGTTCCTGAGAGGGTTGATGATATGAAATTCTTACGCGAGATCGATGCAGATTCACTGATGCCTTTTATTGTGACCAGCGGGCTGATTTTGCTGCTGTCCGCTGCGATTTTGCCGGTTGTAGCCATCATGTTCATCCAGGACCTGCTGTTTTTTTCGCATGACCATATGTCGTTCATCCGCCCGCAGGACGCCTATCAAGGTTTCGCGATTGGCATGGTGTGGATCAGCCTGATGCTCTTTTCACTGTTGTTTACAAAATTATACGCAGAAATGAAAGGGAAGGAATTCAAACTGGCCGGTCTGCATGTGTTGCTGCTGGCGCTTGCCCTCCCAATCTTTGTATTATCGATTTATCATTATGCCTACCTGAGTGAGGACGGTGTCCAAGTCAACGCATTTTGGTCGTTATCTGAAAACAGCATGTCGTGGGACGATGTAACGGAAGTCACGCGGACGGTCGAAGCGAATACGTCGCGCGTTCTCGCCTATACCTTCGCAAACGGCGAAACCTCACTGACGATTCCATATGATTCCGAGGATTACAAGACGGTGCGGGCTATTAGTCGGATTTCTCAACAATACGACTGGACGACGGTGGATGTTTTTCTGGATACCGGGGAATCGTTGAAGCTTTTTGAGGAGGAGTGAACAACAGGCTTTCAGAATAAAGGTTTTTTGTTTTCGGGGTATAAAACATTGTATGACAATTCCGTTTTCTACATATACAAAAACATCCAATCCCATGAACGTTGCAGTCTCGGGATTGGATGTTTTTTGGATGCTGTTGATTACATTCTGTTCAAAACTCCTCCCAGAAATTTAAATCTGGAAAGAGTATTTCACGAAGAACCTTCTATTATAATACTATGACAGTTCCTGCTCCTTCTTGTCAGCAAGCCGCCATGCAAATCTAACTCCGACTATCGCCAGAACAATGGCCCCGATAACAGCCCCAACGTAAGCGGCTAACTCGTATCCTTGCAGTCCGGTATATTGATCGATATCAAGGTTCCCTAAAAACGTTCCCCCCACCACCAAGCCGAGGAAAGCGCCCCCAATAACTCCTACTACGAAACCTGTAACCCCGCCGATGATGCCCGGCAATAGCTTCCTTTTCATAGTCAATCAACCTCTCACTTTTGGTTGTATTATAGCATAGCAATATTGCCAGCAGTTCCCGGAGTTTCCTGCATCCGGAACAATGATGTTTATTGACATTTCCAGATAAATTTAGAGAAGCCGCCTCCCAAAACCCTCATGGTTTCGGGAGGCGGCTTCTTTTACAGGGGCGCGATTTTCAGAGTCACTTCTTGTACCACCAATTCAATCCACCGCTTCCGTATACGGCGACCCTCGCCAAATGGATCATCTACTCCATTCGTCAACTTTTACCTCCTTCACTTCCTCCTCCACCTTAATGTTTTCTTTGATACTGCCAACGGCGCGGCTGGCTAGGATCAAACTGCCCAGGAGATACAGCGTATTGCCATAGAATTCAGCCGAGTTGAGTAAATTGAGCATGCTGCCGAACACAAAGAACATTCCGACGAGCAGGTCATTGATCGTTCTCGTAAGTTTGCATTGCTTGGTAAAAATCACCCTCGAGGCTCCTGTTGTAATTTCCAGATAATCTCCCTTATCTTTCATACTCGGCATTCGTAATCCTCCTTTGATTTCAAAATGGCACGCTGCTTGAGTGGACTGGCTCCAAGGGTTTCTGCAATCGGAAGATTTAAATTGGTTTCTCTCTAAATAGCCGATTCCACTTCTTTTCAACCCTCTTTTAACGAAAAAAAAAATTAAAAAATTCGGGGTGTGAACCCGGACGAATTCACCTGTGGCCATTGTGCATTTATTTCCATAAACCCCCTCATTTTATCTGTTGGATCCAATTATAACTAGTTATTTTCTCGGATAAATATAGAAAATCTGCATGCGATTGTTATGAATGGAATGAAGCGTTTTTAATACAGTGGATTTTTGATGCATGCAGATCATATTTGTAAGATGTCTTCTATAACATTATAAAGAGTCTTAATCATTACGATCTACCAGCGACAATATGCACTCTAGGCGCGTTAGTGGACTAACCCCCACATCGTAGACATTTTAAAACTGCACCATGAACTGCACTTCCATTGTCAGACACCAATCTGATAAAGAAGGTGCAGTTTTTTCATGGTTAAATTTACATTTACAGAAAAGCATGAAAACATAAAAATGCATGCAGAATCCATTCCATTGCTGGATTTATTGGATGCCTCATGCATTTATTGGTTTTACCGGTATCGTGTGTGATGTGAGTGTCTATTCCTCTTGACTGGTCACAGCTTCAATATCATTCGTAAAGACACCTGTTGCACCCCAGGATTTCAATTTTTCTGCTTCACTTGGATCATCAACATTAAAAAGGTGGACCAGTAAGCCTGCTTCTCTTGCGGCAGTAATATATTCTTTATTCGTACCCTTAGGACTAAATCCTATTCCGGCAGCATACTGGGCTATTTGCTCAAAAGTTTCTGGAGAATTGTGTTTCCGATCAGAATCGGGTATCAGCTGTATGAGCGGTATGTCGCTGTTCAATTCGTGAATGGTTTTTAAGCTGTCTTCGCTGAAGGATTGGATAATCACTTTTCCTTTCGGCAGAGATTTATCCAACAAACCATTTTGATTGAGCGATTCGAGCAGTTTCTTTTCCATCTCATTGCTGTTGTTTGGCTGTTTGGTTTCAATATAATAATTGACACTATCACCAAATTCATCGAATATTTCCTGAAGGGTGGGGATTTGAGCGCCTATGAATTCATCTCTGGCCTTATCTGGATTTTCTTTATTAAACCAGGAACCTGCATCCATTTTTTTAATCTCATCCACTGTCATATTTGTTAGCTTTCCGCTCCCATCTGTCGTTCGGTCAACGGAATCATCGTGCATAGCAACCAAAACGTGGTCTTTTGTCATTTGCAAATCTATCTCGATGTAATCTGCTCCCATATCCTTCGCCATCTGATAGGCCTCCAAAGTATGCTCCGGAGCCTTCGCACTTGCTCCCCTATGGGCAATTATTAACATTTCGGAAGAATTCAGTGGTCCCTCCTCATTAAAGTTATGAAAAATTATGATGAACAAAGCACTAAAGAATATAAGGCTGACACTTAATACAAATAAGATCTTTTTCATCAATCTCACCGTCCATATGTATATATTAAAGGAGAACATCTAATTAGTGAACATCTCCACCGAAATTGCATTGTACAAGGGCAATTTCGGTCGAGATTTCTCAATCCAAAAAACCGTACTGAAAAATTTTCAGCACGGCTTTTTCATATTCAATGGATACATTTGTAAAGCTAATTCAATTACTTACTTCAACTGCAGCTTCCTTGAGTTTCTTCTCAAACAACTCCAGCAACTGATCTCTCAATTCCGGACGCTTCAACGCAAACTCAATCGTCGTCTCGATAAACCCGAATTTCTCCCCGACATCAAAACGGCGGCCGTCAAATTCATAGGCATACACGGACTGGCTCTCATTCAACTTCTGAATCGCATCCGTCAATTGGATTTCCCCGCCGGCACCTAATTGATGCTCGCCCAGGAAATCAAAAATCTCGGGCGTCAGCACATATCGGCCCATGATGGCGTAGTTTGACGGAGCAGTGCCAGCTGCAGGTTTTTCGACAAATTTATTAACCTCGATCAGTTTGCCGTCCACCGATACCGGATCGATGATGCCGTATCGCTGCGTATCTTCATCAGACACCTGTTTGACGCCAATGACGCTCTTGCCGATCTGCTCATGCTGATTCATTAATTGAAGCAATCCCGGCTCGTCGTTTTCAACGATGTCATCCCCCAGCAAAACTGCAAAAGGCTCATTACCTATAAATTTACGCGCAGACCAAATCGCGTGCCCTAAACCTAGCGGCTGTTTCTGGCGGATATAGTGAATTTCGACATTGGAAGTCTGCAGAACGGAATCCAGCATATCGGTCTTGCCTTTTTTTAATAAGGTTTCTTCCAGTTCGAAAGCATGGTCGAAATGGTCTTCGATTGCCCGCTTCCCTTTTCCTGTCACGATAATGATGTCTTCGATACCTGAAGCAATCGCTTCTTCCACTATGTATTGGATGGTCGGCTTATCAACGATCGGCAACATTTCTTTCGGCATGGCTTTCGTGGCAGGGAGGAAACGTGTTCCGAGTCCTGCTGCTGGGATAATCGCTTTTTTCACACGCATTTGGAGCACCTTCTCTTCTTGTCATTTATTTCTTATTCTAGTATATGCAATACCATTATTCCTTATTATAGTATACACAATACCATTCTGTGAACTGCTGCAATTCCTCTTACTTCTTACACTGCAAAGTAATAGATTAGTTCTCCATCGGATCCTCCGCCCAAGCATCCAAGGAATCCGTCACGGAATAGAGCGGAATTGAGAATCCGATGGCATTGCCGTCGTTATAGAGCAGGGAATTAATGCCGATCACACGGCCGCTTTCCGCATCGATCAACGGACCCCCACTGCTGCCCGGTGCAATCTGAGCATCAACCTGATAGATGTCTTCATACTGGTAATCAGAAGAGAAATCCCGATCGACTCCCGTCAAGTAGCCGATGGAGGCTGTGTTCTCGAAACCGTTCGGACTGCCAAGTGCAATGACTTCCGTGCCGACAGCCGTCGCTTCCATTTCGGTTACCAGCGGAGCCTCATCCTCGAAAGCCTCTACATGAATCAATGCAATGTCTTCCACATCCGAAATGCCAATGACTTTGCCCGCGAACTCTTTTCCATCAACATTGCGAAGCATGACATCTGTATGGCCCACTACAACATGCGCATTGGTAACCACCATTCCGAATTCGTTATATAAAAAGCCTGACCCCATCCCGGAATCCGTCAAGACCGTATAGACTTTTTGCTGGGTCTCTTTGATGAGCTCGGTTTTCGGTTTCTCCCCAGGTTCCCCTTCTTTTACAGGCGCTTCTGCCGACGGTTTTTCTTCAGCTTCAGCTGCAACTGAACTCTGAGCGCTATCGCCATCCCCAAATTGCTGTAGGCTATAACCGCCTCCGGCTAATAAAAGAAGAGCTGCCAAAGTGCCCAGCACTCTGCGTTTTTTCGGTTTCTTGTTTTTAGACTTCAACGATTTTCCGCATACTGCACATTTCTTTGCGCTGAAATCATTTCCTCTTCCACATTTCGGACAAAACACGCTGCCACTCCCTCGCCGTTTCTCATAAGCTTATTATAGGTTTTGTGAGTCAAAATTACTATGTAATTGGAATAATTTTTTGGGCAGTTCATTTTTTTCGTTGCCGGGAGAGGCACGATTACAACTATTTACACATCAACATAGAAAAGCTGCTTCTGGAAACCATACAGGTTTTTCAGAGGCAGCTTTCGTAGTGCGCAATTTTTATGAAATTCGATCAATAAAGTTAATGGTGCTTTGCACACGGGCAGGATTATAAATTTTCCCAGAAGCTGTTTTTGACTTACTGGAAGAAAGTCAAAGCATTTCATCCTCTATATAACGGAAAATAACGTGCATTCCTGATCTCGCTTTTTCTTGTCTTGTAATCTACAAGTCCGTTATAAACTTCTTCGTTTCTTACTTTCGTTCCGACTTCGAATTCTAAAGCCTCTCCCTTTGTGAAGCCACTTTTGAATCGATAAAGGTCTCCCATACCACCGCCCAAATGTAACTCCTTTTTTCCATTCTCGGTTCCCCAACGGCAAGCTTCGTATATAAGCAGGCTATTGCCGGCTAATTTGAAATATTCCGGATCGTTTGCAGTCAAATGGTAATGTATATAGTCTCCATGGTGGATAAGTAAGGACGCCGATATGTACTTCCCTTCGTGTTTAGCACTAATAATGAATTGTTTCCCTTTTAGCCTCTTAAAAGAGTTCATCAAAAATTCCTCTGTAAACAAATAGTAATCATCTACATTATTCTTTTTTGCCATTAAGTTATACAAGCGATAAAACTCTTTAACGGTGCTCCCTGTATAGTCATATTCAATTTCAACGTTGTTTTTCCAAGCGCGGCGAACTTGCGTTCTGGCTTTGGGAGAAAATTCATCCATGAAAAAGTCGTCTACCGTCAAATCGACAGCGGCAGTAAAACCATTATCTTTGATATTATAGATGGTTTCAAAATCACTCCTATTTTTAAGCCATGGGTTAAATCGGATATACTCAGCCACGATATTGTTTTTTTCGCAATACTGCTGAAATTCATCATCAAATAAGGCAACCAACTCTTCTTTTTTATCGGGATCACATCTCAAGATCAAAGGACCACTAAATCCATATGGCGTGATGGTGTCAAAATAGCCAACTTCCCCAGTCCTAAAAGGGACAGGCCTTAAAACAAACTGATAAAAGACGTGCCCAGTTTCATTTTCAAACTCAAAGATTTTCAGCTCTCCGCCGTCTTTGCTTTCATACGATTTGCCCCATTCCGGCAGAAAATAAATATCAGGTATTTTTGTCATAGCACTCAACCTCTCTTTTAGAAAAATCCATTTTATACGTTAAGTTTTTTCTTCTAAAACAGGCTATATATTTTCTTCTTTTTCAGAATTTCCATAGAAGCTTTGTCCAGCAGATTGTCCCTCCACTTCTACTCCCTCTCTTTTTAGAACCTTTATGATTGTGAGGGCTAATATTTTTAGATCAAGAAAAAAACTATGATTATCCACATACCAAACATCGAGTTTGAAGCGATTGCTCCATGATAAATCATTGCGTCCATTTACCTGAGCCCATCCAGTAATTCCAGGTTTGATGTCATGCCTTCTCATCTGTTCCGGTGAATATCTCTCCAAATAATCAGTAGCCAGTGGGCGTGGCCCTACCACACTCATATCACCCTTGAGGACGTTCATCAGTTCGGGAAGTTCATCCAAACTGGTGCTTCTTAAAAATCTCCCTAATCTGGTTAGACGGATATGATCCGGTAAATCCTTGCCGGTCTCATCTTTGGTATCGGTCATCGTCCTAAATTTATACATAATAAAAGCCTTCCCTTTCAGCCCTGGTCGTTCTTGCCTGAAAATAACAGGACTGCCCATATTGAAGTAGATTAAGACAGAAAGCACTAATAATATTGGCGATAAAACGATTAAACCGATCAATGAACTTCCGATGTCGAAAATGCTTTTGAATAAGTTTTTCATTATGCACCTCCAAGTAACTTGATTTTATGTCCTTCAGCATCCAAAGAGGCAATCACTTCTTTACCTTGGCCATCTTTTTTACAGTAAGCTGTTATTACCTCAATGATTCTTTTCATATCCTCTTCCGAATATCGTTGATCGCAAGGGATTGTAAGGATTTTGTTCGATATAATAGAAGGGTTCTTCATATTCAGGTTTTTGATGACATTCACAACCGGCCAGTGAACTGGAGGATAAATGTTATTTTTAATCAATTCCTTTTTTAACTGATCTCTTTGTTCAACGTATATAACAAATCCCAGCGGGGTATCGGATGGTTCTAATTTTCCACTGACGACATTTTCAGCACCAAAAACAGGTGAAAGAGACTGATAAAGAATGTTATAGTTTTCACGTCTTTTTTTCTTCATTTCTTCAACTTCATAAGTCCCAAAAACCATCTCCGATAACGGATCGATACGCTCTAAAGAAATTACTTGTTTTTCTACTGCCTCTCCAGCTTCTTTAAATAAGTTTAAATAGATTTCTTTTAAAGAATTACCGCCGGCTTCTTGAAGGTATTGTTCTTTCAGAACGGCTCCATATAGCCGCTTTTCAATGAGTGGATAGGAGTTGAAAGGAACCATATTTTTTTCAAGTTGGACTCTGTCATTCTTATCCTCCACTCCAATGGCAGCTCCTGAAGGAATTCCCATCCACTTTCTGAGGCTTGCGAGTTGAAAATGCCCCAATCCCTTCTCATCATTGAAAAAAGTATGGGTTCGATCTTCGATAACAGTCATTTCGTTTTTTAAATTCCGTAAAAATTCTTGCGTCGCTGCTGGTTCACTAACATTGAAGTAATTGAGTATATACACACCTTCGGACCTTTTCAGCTTCTTTTTCAAATCTGTTACATCAATTCTCAAACTTTGGTCTACATTGTAAAACTCCACTTTTGAATTCATTTCTAAAAAGGGTTTATAAATACTCCCACATAAATAATTTGGCAAGAGAAAACTGTCTATTTTTTTTTCATCACGCAAGAAAGTCAGTATGGTTTTAATAGCCGCTTGGCCAGAAGAAAAAAACAGCTGATCTGGATAATGTTCTTTTTCTTTTCCTTGAATGGCAATGCTCATTTCAAACTCTCCACCGATCTCCATATAACTCCCTCCCCCCTTTTTTCTTCGCGTATATAGTGTTGCTTATAAATACATCCCGGAAACTCTTCCCTCCAATTACAACCGTATAGAAACAAAGTTAAAAGAAAGTTAAATCTATACCAACCTTGTGCAAATACATAAAGCAAAAAATTTGAAGGAGTCATTCCTGAATTCCGGGAATTTCGATCAACGCTATGAGAAAGACGGCAATTAGGACTTTTTAACATGAAAACGCAAAAGCCGTACCGGACACCACTGGGATTGCCGGTACGGCTCTAACTGGTTACTATTTTTTTGCGCTTCTAACGCTACTTTTTGATATTCATCGATGCCAGTTCCGTATTTATCAACACCGTTATGACCTTCAATTTCTCCGCAAGCTAAACCCCCATATAGTACGTATCCGGCTTTTCCGGATCAAACAACTCGTTAGCCCACATCACTGTAATCATCTCGGTGTTTCCAAGATTTTCGATGTTATGCGTATAACCGACCGGTATATCGACCACTTCCATGTCGTTTCCATCGACATGGTATTCGATTACCTCGTCCGAATCGATTTTCCGGAAACGAATAACGCCTTTGCCGCTAACCACCAGGAATTTTTCGTTTTTCGTATGGTGCCAGTGATTTCCTTTAGTAATCCCAGGTTTCGAACGATTTATCGACACTTGCCCGTGCCCCTTTGTCCGAAGAAATTCCGTGAATGACCCTCTGTCGTCCCTATTCACTTTCAGCTGATATGAAAAGCGATCTTCCGGCAAATAGCTCAAATACGTGCTGTATAATTTCTTGGTTAAAGAATCTTCCATATCGGGAAGCTCCAAATTTGTGCGGCTTTCCCTGAATTGCCGGATCGTATCAGCCAGTTCACCGACACTTATCGCATGCACTTCCGGCACTCGGCAAAACTTGCCGTTGCGAGTCGGATGGCCCGCCAGCGCTCGTTTGAATTCTTCCAGCACATCGTCGATATAGCACAATTCGAGCTTTGCATCTGGATCATTCACTTGCACGGGAAGATCCCGAGCGACATTGTGGCAGAATGTCGCGACCACCGAGTTGTAATTCGGTCTGCTCCATTTGCCGAATAAATTCACCAGCCTGTAGACGAACACATCGGTTCCTGTTTCTTCGGCGTATTGGAAAAACAACTCTTCTCCGGCTTTTTTGCTGCAGCCGTAGGGATTGTCCTTTTCCGCCTGGATAGATGAAGACACCACGATTGGCGCCTGATTGCCGTATTTTTTCATAAAAGCCAGTAACTCTGAAACCAGACCATGGTTGCCGGCCATATAATCCTCTTCCTTTTCTGGACGGTTAACCCCCGCCAAGTGGAAGACAAAATCACATTCCGCTGTGTACTGTTCCAAATCGGCTAATGAGTTTTTTCTGGAATAAAGCAATAAATCCTTGAAACCCTGATTCCTCAGTTCCGCAGTCAGGTTCCTGCCGACAAACCCTTCCGCGCCCGTAACCAAGATCTTCAACTTGGAATACCGAAATTGACATTCGCCGGATTAATAATGTTCAATTCTTCCTGGATAAACGGCAGTTGCAGGAGCAATTGTTTGATTTCTTCGACAGTCAGTCTTTTCGTATTATGCGAATTGTATTCCTTTTCCGTAGAAAGCTTCTGGTCGCCTTTATTGAAATATTTCTCGTAATTTAAGTCGCGTTGGTCGGCTGGTACCCGGTAAAAACCTTCCAGGTCCTGCGCGACGATATGTTCTTCACGGGTCAGCAACGTTTCAAATTCCTTTTCGCCGTGCCGTGTGCCGATGATTTTCACTTCATTGTCCGCTCCGAACAGTTCTTTAAGCGCCTGCGCCAGGTCTTCGATGGTCGAAGCCGGGGCTTTCTGCACCATGATGTCCCCCGCATTCGCATTCTCGAAGGCAAAGACTACCAGTTCCACTGCATCTTCAAGGCTCATCAGAAAACGCGTCATGTTTGGATCCGTCACCGTCAGCGGATTGCCCGCTTTGATCTGTTCCACAAAGAGCGGAATCACCGAACCTCTTGAACCCATAACATTACCGTAGCGCGTGCCGCAAATTAACGTCTTTTCAGGAGAAACCGTCTTGGCCTTCGCCACGAACACTTTTTCCATCATTGCCTTTGAGATTCCCATCGCGTTAATCGGGTAAGCTGCCTTGTCGGTCGACAAGCAAATAACTTTTTTAACACCGCAACCGATCGAGGCATTCAAAACGTTTTCCGTGCCGATGACATTTGTTTTGACCGCTTCCATCGGAAAGAATTCACATGATGGCACCTGTTTGAGAGCAGCAGCGTGGAAGACAAAATCGACATCGTTCATCGCATATTTCACACTGGCCAGATCCCGCACGTCGCCGATATAGAATTTCAGTTTGTCATTATTATAGCGTCTCCGCATGTCATCCTGCTTTTTCTCGTCTCTTGAAAAAATCCGAATTTCCTTGATGTCCGTGTACAGGAACCGCTCCATTACGGCATTTCCGAAAGAGCCTGTACCGCCCGTGATGAGTAATATTTTGTCTTTGAACAATATTCCCCACTCCCATCTTTGATAAAATGCCGCATGATGATTTTATATGACTCACTCACGTGAAACTCTTTCTCCAAGTAACTTCTTCCATTTTCGCCCAGTTGCCGCAATTTCCCCCGGTCCCGCTTGATCTGTTCGATCGCATCCTGGAAATCCTCCAGTTCGCCCGCCTCCGCGTAATAACCGCAGTTCGCATTATAGATGATATCCTTCAGGTCGGTATTTGGATCGGTAACCGCCAGAATAGGCTTGGCTCGGTCCATATAAGCTGTCAGCCGGGAAGGGATATTGGGGATCGTAAAACGCCGGTCGAGGTAAATCATCCCGACATCCGCCGAATCCACAACCCTATCGAATTCCTCTTTTGGCATGAAACTCTCCAGTCGAACATTTTCCGGCTGCGTCTGTTTGATATAATTTTCAATTTTCGAAAATTCCGTCCCCGAGCCGACGAACAGGAAGTACATCTCATCGTGATTACGATAAAGCTCAATCGACCGGATGAGGTAATCAATGCCCTGCGGCTTGCCGAAATTGCCTCCGTATAAGAAGAGTAAAGCATATTCCGGAATACCCAGCTTTTTCCTGATATGCGTCCGACTAACTTTTTGCGTTCTGTCCCCCGGCAAGATCGTATTGGGGTTAACCTCCACTTTGTCCATCGGAATTTCCGGATTGTGCTCAAGCACATAGCGCCGGTTTCCTTCCGACATGCAGCCAATGACATCACTGATTCCGTAAAGATGTTTTTCTTTTCGGCGGAAATACGTGTGCAGCATGCTGTTTTCCTTGATCATTCCGATATCCACCGCATTCTGCGGGAAGATATCTTTCAGCAATAAATAAGTCATTCCGTCTCCGTGCATATTTTTCAAGTATTTGACTACCCGTTCGAACGTGATCGGCGGAGTCGAATAAAGGATGAGGTCAAATTTCTTTCCACCGAGATGCATTTTGATGGCTTTAATGAACTGGTCCTCAAGAAGCAGGGTGCTGACGCCTTTTTCCAACAGGCTTGTCTGTGTAATATTGCCGGTGCGCACCTTTAGAATCGGGATCCCATCCACTTCACGCAGCTCTGTCTGGCGGTGTTGGCGTTTTTCTGTCTGGCAGACGACGGTGACGCCGTGGCCGTTGCGCTTGAATTCCTGCATGAGATCGGAATAGATGTCGTTGTGCCTGGCGTTTTCGGGATACCCTAAGGTGATGAAAATAACTTCCATTCTGCCACTCCTTTGCAAACTCTAGAATTATGATTAAATCTAATAGTAAGGAGAGCAGGTTAAAAAGAGGTTAAGGATTGCCAGTTATTTGAATATTCTAACTTATGTAATTTATAAGGAGGATTGAATGTAAAAACATATTAACAATTCGACGTCCATTTCGTGGGATGCATTCCGCTGGCACAAAATCAGCCAATGCAGCCGACACTTTCATTACCATCCTTGGCATTTTTAAAAAAATGCCAAAAAGCCAGTGCAGAAGATTCACCTTCCGCACTGGCTTCATATTTTTAACCAAAAGTGTTTCATACTTAACCTATTAAAATAAATTTGTCTATATCCATCTATGTCAGCTCCTTCAATTGTTTTTACTTCCGGAACCTACCGCTTGATGGAAACGCCTTTCTCTTCGCGCGATATGTAGGCAAGAATTCTTCGTCGCTTTCTTGTTCTATTTTCACAGGCGAAAAATTGACGGATTTTGAAAGCCCAAATCGATTCGGACTCGGAGACGAACACTACCACTTTTCCTTTTCAACCAGGATAACCGCTTCTCTTCAATAATTAAAACAGCATTCAATCAGGTCCATGACGGGCTCGAACGCTGTTTTATTTGTTCGAATTGTTTTCAGTTGATGTCTTGATTGACTTTCAAGTTCAGGCGATAAGCCGGAAAGAACAAATCTTCTTCTTCCACTCCCACTTCTTTGCACAGCATGTCATAGACTCCCCTGTTCCAAATCTTTTTGCCGATATGGAATTCCAGTTCCTGCCCTTTGCCGTATTTCTTCTTGTAAAGGTATAATTTATCGTCCGGCTCGTTTGTCCGCCCGCCACCATGGTGGATTAACCGGATACCGTTGTCCATTCCCCATTCCATCAATGCATATTGCAAGATGTTTGGCGCATACAGATGATGATATTCTTCGAGGCTCCCGGTCAAATGAACATGCAGCAGATCATCGCTGACAAAGTTCAGGCTCATGGCAATCAGGATGCCCCGCCAGCTCACTTCCACGACGACGAGCTGCGGACCCAACAGTGTAAGGCATTGTTCAAAATACAATTCGTCAAAATAATAATAATCGTCAGCATTATTGCGTTTCATCGTTTTGAGATACAAGTCACGGAAACGGTCAAGATTATCCGGGTTTACCGTTACTTTATATTCGACTCCGCTCTTCAGGCCTTTTCGGATATCCCTTCTGACAGAAGCAGAGTATTCACTAATCAGAGGATTTTCCGTTTCTATCAGACGCGTCTGGATGGTATAGCGCATAAAAGCGGTTTCGTAGCTGTCCGTAAAATCTGAGACATTTTCCAATACCGGGTGGAAACGGATAAATTCGCTGACGATATTTTCGTTCCTGCAGTATTCTTCGAATGCCCGGTTGAAATCTGCGACCAGCTCCTTTTTGTCCGACTCATCTACTGCCTCCACAAGCGGACCGCCGTAGCCATATGGAGTGATCAAATCAAAATAGGAAGTTCCCTCTTTTATTACAATAGGGATTAACCGTTTGATGAACAGATGCCTGACTGATCCCAACACATTCCGGTATTCAAAAGTTACACAACTGCCACTTTCCCTTGTTTCGTATAGCGCACCGTAATCTTTATTGAAATAAATATCAGTCAATCCTTTCACCTCGTTTGTTCGGTTGATTGGTTGCTGCCGCTCTACTTGTTCCCCAACTTTAAAGGCAATTGGTTAAATGCAGGTAAAAAATGGGCTAATGAGAAATAAAAAAGATAAATGGTTGTAATAAAATGAAAGAGAGCGTGGAAAATGACAGTCAGTCTTTATTCACCGTTAACCTACACCGAACCAACTGTTTTTAGTGCTTTATTGCGATATGCCGGAAAAAAGTTACTTTCGTAATCGGCGTTAGTGGCATCGCATAATGCCGAGTAGATTTCTCTATCCCAAACTTTCCTGCCGATATGAAAAGAAAATTTAGTATGTTTACCGAATTGTTTTTTGAACAGGTACAAACTGTCATCCAGGCTATTCGATAAACCGCCTCCGCTGTGGAGCAGATGATAGCCGTTTTCCTTGCCCCAACGGACAGTGGCATAATGCATGATATAGGCCGGATAAAAATGATGGAATTTCTCATCGCCCCCCGACAGATGGGTATGCAGGCGCTTCTTGTATTTAAAAGTCAGAGTCATTCCGATAGTGTATCCTTCATACTGGGCTTCCGTAAGCAAGAGACGATCTCCAAAATTCTCCAACAACCCCTCGAAATATTCGTTATCAAAAAAATAATATTCATCCGCATTTTTACGTTTCATCGTTGTGAAGTAGATGTCCTTGAAAGCATCCAGATTCTTTGGATTTTCAATCACCCGATAAGTGACTCCTTCTTTGATCGCTCTGCGGATATTTTTTCTTGTCGTCTTCGAAAACTCCACGGCCACCGGATCTTCAAAAGCTAGGAGGTTTGTCCCGACAGTCGGTCTCATATATCGCACATCATAGACTTCCTTAAAATCCTCCGCATTGTCCAGTAATGGATGAAAGCGGATAAATTCGCTGACGATCTTTTCTTCCCTACAATACTGGGCAAACGCCTTGCCGAACTCGCGCACCAACTGCTTCCGGTTTTCCAGACTGCATTCTGAAATTACCGGTCCTCCATATCCATAAGGTGTCACAATGTCATAATAGACTTGGCCATTAATGGACTCAGGAATGTTACGTTGGATGAACATATGTCGAACTGTACCGAGCGAATTTTTATATTCAAATATCTCACAGATACCATTTTCGATATTTTCATACAGTTCTCCATACCTCTTATCTAAATATAAATCTATCAATTCCATCCCAACTTTCATGAAAAATTATGCTCCTATTCATCGATAAGGCAATAATATCCCCAAAATGTTAAGCGGAAGTTAAATCATGTATTTATTTTATTGATGGCTTGAAAAGCTTTTATACCTGCTTGCTCTACCGTCTTTTTTCTCCCCATCTTTTTCCAATAATATCTGGCGTCCAGCAGATGATGATTCCAGTAGCTGAACTAAAAATCAACACATCTGCAGCTCGATAATATGAATGGAGAACTGGGACTCGATCACCTGATAACGTGGACGAAGTATCTCGAAAAAACTTGAATACCCCAAAAATGCCTTTCCGAGAAAAATCGGAAAGGCATTTCGAGAATTCAAGATTCACTTTTTCACAAATTTACTATGAAGCAGATTTAAAATTAATCTTGCTTCTTTTACCCTTAGTAAATATAACAACCCGCTGTATACAATAGCCCCTATAAAAAGAGCAATCAAGAAAGAAATATCTTCGTTTAGAAAAGCTGATGATCCTGCTGCTAGGTTTATTGTTATAAAAATCATTAGTGATGTAGCTATAAAAATTTTTGTTGATAATATAAATATATACCTTATTCCTAGGTCGCCTATCTTTTTGCTAAGGCTAAAAAACAACAAAATTGCCGCTAACAGTGCCGATATGCTGGTTGCCAGTGCCAGTCCGTTAATGCCCATGAACTTGGATAATATTATATTCAATACGATATTTACACAAATTGCTATACTTGAATTAATTAGCGGAGTTTTTGTGTCTTTTAATGAATAAAAAGCATTGGATAACACTTCTCTAGCTCCAATTGCAACCATTCCAATCGAATAGAAAATTAATACCTCAGATGTTAGAGCTATAGCCTCTACTCCAAATTCTCCTCTTCCATATAATATGCTTATAATATTTTCTGAGAAAAAAATATAAATTCCTGCTATAGGCAGTACAAAAATTATTACGCTCAACAAAGAATTCCTTACAATTTCTTTAAAAGTTGTATAGTCTCCTTCTGCTGCCAATTTAGAAGTTTTAGGAAATAATACGCTTGTCACAGCCAAAACAAAGATACTGATGACGACTAGATTTATAGTACTCGCAAATTGTAATGCAGAAATACTTCCCTCCCCCAAATTAGAAGCTATGGTTTTGTCAACAATCTTATTTATTTGATTTGCCGATTTACCTATTACTACCGGAAAAGCAATGTATAACATGTATCTAATGTTTTTATCGTTAAAATTGAAATTAAATTGAAATCTATATCCGAGTTTGTACGCATAATAAAATACTAATAAAAATTGCGTAAAATATGCAAGTAAGATTCCAACACCCAATAAATACACACTGAAATTCTTACTAAGTACTATAAAGGCAATAAGTGCAATATTTAAAGGAACTCCAATTAAAGAAGGAATAGTAAAATTCCCCTTTAATTCCAAATAACCATTTAACATGAATACAGTAAGTGCAAAAAAGACACTAAGTGCACTTATTTGCACTAGGTTGATGGTGAACGCTAAAACTTCCCCTTCAAATCCACTAGCAAAAACCATTACAATATACTCGGTAAAAATTAATACAACACAAGTCATGAAGATACCTAAAAGAGCTATTAAGTTTACTACTTTATTAGTGAACTTTTCAGCACCCAATAATCCTTCTTTATATAACACGCTGGTATATACAGGAATGTAGCTGGCATTTACTGCCTTTCCTAAAAGTCCTAAAAATACACTTGGTATAACAATTGCTATTAAGTAAGCATCACTCACAAATGATGTTCCATAGAAATATGCTAATGTTAAGTCTCTTCCCAACCCCAGGAATTTAGATAATACAGTGATCACCATTACCAATAATATTGTTTTTTTCATTGTTCTACCTTGAACTTATACGTTATTTTTTTGTTGAATAATTGCATGTTTTTGTCCATTGCTTGAGTATCCATTCCTTTGGCAGTCATAGAAAAGAAGAACGCAATTTCAAGGTAATGAGTTTTATTCACAGTTTTAAATTCCGCACCAAATAAATTGAAAAAAGCCGTTAATGTGTCATCAAAAACGCCATTAAAATAAGAATTAATTAGGTAGTCATTGTTCATATGAATAAATTCATATGTTATAAACCAAAAGATATCGTTAAAGAAAAACTGCTCATTGCTATTATCCCAATCAATAATATAAATATCCGAATTATTATTGGCCAGCAGAATATTTGCGGACCACATGTCACCATGTATTTGTACCAGCGGAAAACTCCAATTGAGTATTTCACTCCCTAGCCAGTGAGGAAATTTTTTTTCTGCGTATAGATCATAGTTAGATTGATTTACCATGTTCTCAATTCGAGAGGAATTCACTTTATTTCTCGTAACAATATCTTGCCCATACTCTTTGTATTGATTTAAAATTCTTTCAAAAACATCGATATAAATCTCTTGATTCCACTGTGACTCCGATTTAAACTCAACCAACTCTTCAATCAGAATCTTGTTGTTGTCATTAGTATATATAATTTCAGGAATTTTAAAAAAACCCTTAAACTCAATGTACTTATTCAGCTTATTGATGTAATTTTTTTCATTGGAATAAAGAGAAAGAACTTTTCGATTTGTTATATCAAATATTTTTACATCCCCCGTTCCATTATTCGAAGGCAAAAAGATAGAACCTCCAAATCCCGGGTGTTTTTCCTCCTTTTCTACTTTCAGATTTTTTTCTATAAAAAGAGCATGTACTAAATACTTTATATAGGAATATTGCTCTTTGCTGTTCTTATTTATTAGGTTGTTTTTTACAAAGTTTTTTGTTTCATGATCATCTGTTCTAATTCCTTTTAAGGAATTATCAATTTTATAGATTCCGTTATCAAGGTATTGTGTAGATTCAGAGAAAGTTTGCATAATTAATTTTTGTCGATTTATATAATTCATTAGTTGATTGATCAATTTCATCCCACCTTAATGGTGCAGTATTCAAGATACTAAAAGTCCAATCAATTACAGAAGGCTAACGAAGATACTTTAGAATTTCATATGACTTTTTATTAAACATATACTCATCCTGATTAAAAATGCTTACATATGGGACATACATTGAACTGTTGTTTAAACCCGACTGCAATTCAAGTGTATTAGTTTCTTTATATAAATAGAGAGAACAAAGTACTATTAACCCATAGCTATATATCAATTTATTTATTCTCTTTTTGTGCAAATAAAATATATTAACCAGTATAATTATTTCAAGATACTTCCCGTAAATTGAAAATCTTGCTGCAGTCAATTCCCCCAGAGACTGCATAATAAAGTAAAGTATCAAGCTGATAATATATATATCCAATATTTTTTTATTCATAAGACTTGTACTACTAAAACTCTCGTAATATAGGAAGATAAAGATTAATAATAAGACTCTTACGATGCCTGCGAAATCCAGGCTATTCAAGCCTCCTACATCGAAAACATATTGACTGGCATTTTCTATAATTGGTATCCATGTCAGATAAGGCAGTATTAGATTTAATGGTAAAAATGACATTAAAAAACCTGAAATAGCCAGTAACATTAACTGGTTTTTGCTGAAATTTATTTTAGTTATAAAATAAAGAAATATCAGTATCAATGCCGATGAATGAATTAATGACAAGGTCAAAGATACTAGAATAATTTTTAGGGTTTTATTCTTTTCGATTGCCTCAAGCAGATAGTAAATACCAATCACCAGAGTCAGCCCTTGTCTCAAACCGCTGAAAGTCCACACAAAATAGAAAAATGAGAAGTAAATGACTAATGAAAGTGTAGGATTTAAGCTATACTTCTTTACTAATTTCCATACATAGATCATATTAATTGTTGCTATAATTACTAAGTAAAGTTGATAGGGCACTCCAAATCCTTTTAGAACAGATCCAAATAATCTAAATCCAATTTCCCCATGTGCACTTTCAGCAAAAAATTCTTCAAAAGGTGATTCTTCAATATAAAAGTACAACAATTCATAGGAGAAATAATCTGCCCCAATTCCATACCTTAGAAATGCGAGTAAAGATATTATCGATGTGAAAATTAACAATGAAACCCTTTTCTTATCATTCACCACAGACAATAACAAGCCAGTTATTAATACAAAATAAAACATTATAGTTCCATCCTGTTATTGCATTGTAAAAGATCTACTGTTTTAATTTGTTTGATGCATATAGAGATATACTCTGGCTGCAAGTAAACTTCATCATGAGATTCATTAAATTTCGAAAGAGCACCAATGTACTGAGCTGAAATATTCAAGGGTTCTCATTCCCTTCATCTTGACTTTTTTTATATCCCTTTTAATAACTTAGCTACTTATCCTCAATAGTCATCTCGATTCAGTCAAACATCAACTTCTGTTTCTATGTGTTGATTATTCTTAGTATTACTTAGTTTGAATATCTAGAATCGCTATCTTTGCTTCCCGTCACTACCGTGCTCAGTTAAAATATTCAGCACCTGATCCCAACTATTACCGTCCTCATTTGTTGTGCTTTTTGTTTCTTTTCTATTAATTACCCCCGTGAGAACACCTTCCATTAATTCCGACAATTCTTCAGGGGCTGCAGGATTGAAGAAATAAGCATTTTCATATTCACCCAGAACTTCTCTTGCATAATTACAATCAGCTGCTAATATTATTGTTCCCATTTTTCTTGCTTCAAGCAAAGGTAAACCTAACGTCTCTACATAAGAAGGAAATATTAATGTCGAACTATTGTATTTATCCAGCACACTTTTGAATGGCAGCTTCCCTAAATACACAAAGTTATCTAATGCGAGTTCACTTTCAATTGTTAACGAAATTTGATAATTTTTAATCCCTCGGTCATTTAATAGACTTGATGCTTCATATATACATTGATGGTTTTTATATATACTGGCATCGGCCGGATAAAAAAACTCTCGTTTATTAAATACATTCTCTTTTTTATACTCTATAACTTCTTCGGAAGGAGGAAGTATCGAGGAAATTTTTATTTTTGAGATGCTAGTTGATTTAATAACCTCTTCTTTGATCCATTTTGTTTGAACTATTACAAAGTCTGCTTTTTTAACTGACTCTTTAATCAGTTTTCCAATAATATGCTGATAAACCGCAATTTCTCTTTCTTCTTTATTGAAGAAAGAAAAATTCTTTTCTCTTTGGAAGGGCAGCGCTTGATGCATGTATAGTACTTGTGGAACACTTAATCCCATTAAAATCGTATTTTGCAACGATATTACTACATCTGGATCTAAATCTTCAACTACACTTTTCCCTTTGTAAAAATCAAATTTAAGACGGTTAATCCAGTTCTTCTTAGCTTCTTCCAAAATAACTACTTTGATATTTTCAGTTTCGTCAATATATTTTCCACCCAATAAAAAAATCCATTCATGGTGTTTCGATCTTTCTGAATTAACCAGAAAATCATAAAATCCGTTTAGAATGGTTAAAGCTCCACCGGTGCTAGCTGCAGTATTATTTACTATTATCCTCATTTTTTCTCCACACCAATCTATTAATATAATCAGTATAAGATAGTAGAATTCGCAGTACTTTTTCCGAAACATTCGGCATAGTGTAATCTTCAACTTTCCTTAGAGCATTTTTTCCCTGGCTTTCCATGACTACCAACCCCTGTAAAATCCTCACTTTTTCTAACCCCACCATCATCACTGAAGTTTCCTCCATTGCCTCTGGCCTCTCATGGGCTTCCCTTATATTCAGTGCTTTAAAACCAAGAATGGAAGCTTCTTCACTTATAGTTCCACTATCACTCAAAACTGCTTTAGCTTTAGTTTGAAGTTTCACATAATCATTAAAACCAAGGGGTTTAAGCGTTTGAATCAAAGGATTAAACTTAATACCCTTAGTTTCAATCATTTTTTTAGTTCTGGGGTGTGTACTTATAATAATGGGTAACTTATATTTCTCTGCAACAGAGTTCAGACTTTCCGCAAGATTCTGAAAATTTTTCTCGGAATTGATGTTTTCTTCCCGATGAGCAGACACCACAAAGTACTTATCCTCTTCTAACTCCAGGTCATTCAAGATAGAAGAATTTTCAATATCTTCCCTTCGGGTATTCAGTACTTCAAACATTGGACTTCCTGTTTTGATAATCCGATCTGCCGGTATTCCTTCTCTCAGCAAATACTCTCTCGCGATATCACTGTACGTAAGATTGATATCTGCAATATGATCGACAATTTTTCTATTAGTCTCTTCCGGAACTCTTTGATCAAAGCAGCGATTCCCCGCCTCCATATGGAATATAGGTATCTTTCTTCTTTTTGCTGCAATTGCGCATAGGCAACTGTTTGTATCGCCCAGTATGAGTACTGCTTCCGGTTTAACCTCTTCAAGTATCGGATCGATTTTCACCAGGATATTTCCTATTGTTTCAACTGCTGTCCCATTCGCTGCATTTAAAAAGTAATCCGGTTTTCGCAAGTCGAAATCTTTGAAGAACACTTCATTCAACTCATAGTCATAGTTTTGGCCGGTATGTACAAGAATATGCTCTATCGCATTCGATTCTTCAAGTTTGTTGATTACTGCGGAAAGCCTGATGATTTCAGGTCTGGTTCCGACAACAGTCATGACTTTTAGTTTTTTCATTCTTATACCTCCAAATAATGAGTGTCTGGCTTTCTGCTTCCAAGCCACCCTTCTCTATTTTCGACCTGCTGCAGCTCAAGTGAATGCTGGTTTTCTTTCAAACGGAAAGAGTAAAAAAGACGCTTCTATTTACTCCGTCGCACCATAATATTCATAAGAGCTGTTGTCTTTCGGAAGCTTGAAATTGTTCAGAACAGCCCCGATAATCCGGCTATCCGAAGATTCAATTGCTTCTTTTGCTTTCCGCGCCATGTCTTTCTCGGTATTCCCGGAGTCGATGACGAGGATCGTGCCTTCGCATTTATTAGCTAAAATTTGACCATCCGATACCGCCAGGATGGGTGGTGCATCGAAAATCACCATATCGTATAAACCTGTCAATTGCAGAATCAGCGCATCCATTGATTTAGACGACAGCAGTTCTGCCGGGTTTGGCGGAATTGGCCCACATGTCAACAGGTCCAATCGTTCGACCCCAGTTGAGCGGATTGCTTTTACCGCCGTTGTCTGTCTTGTCAGGACACTTGAAAGTCCGGTCGTATTCCCCGTGTGGAATGTGTAATGGGTGGTCGGTTTGCGCATATCACCATCAACCAACAGAACCTTCTTGCCTTCCTGTGCAAAAACCACAGCCAGGTTCGCCGCCGTTGTCGACTTCCCTTCAGATGGCGCTGCAGAGGTTACAACCATTGTGCGAATATCCGCATCCGGTGATGAGAATTTGATGTTCGTACGAATTGTACGGAATTGTTCAGCTGCAAAAGAGCGTGGTGTTGTAAACGCGATCAACTTTCGTGCCGTCTGCTGGAGAACTTTTTTCTTTTTCACCATTCTTTATCCCACCACCATTCTAGTTGATGTCGTTTTGTTATCCTGTTTAAGTTCCGCTTTTTCAACAATCGGTGAAACGAAGCCCAGTACCGGAATGCCGAGGATGTCTTCGATATCCTGTTGGTCTTTGACCGTTGTATCGAGAAATTCAAGAAGGAATACGAGTCCAACCGAAAGCACCAATCCAGCCCCCGCAGCGATTGCCATATTGAGCCACGGATTCGGTGAGACCGGTGCCTGGTTTTCTTTCATGACTGCCGGAGACAGAATTCTGACGTTATCAACATTCATTAATCCCTGGATGTCATTTTCAAAAACGGAAGCTGTGGTATTGGCGATTTCCACTGCAACTGCAGGATTTTCATCCTGCACGGTAATAGTCACGATTTGCGACTGATCAGAGTTGCTGACGGTTATTTTATCAGCGAACTGATCTGTACTTATTCCCAAATTCATTGATTCCACGACCTGATCCAGAATTACAGGACTCTTGATGATGCCCGAATAGGTATTAATCAATTGCAAATCCGTCTCGATGTTCAGATCTGTCACTTGGCCGGTTCCTGTTGTGGTATGGTTGACGAGAATCTCCGTCGACGACTGGTAGACAGGAGTAATAACCATAAATGAGATGACACCGGCAATCATGATTGCCAGGATTGTCAATAACGAGATAAGGCCTAGACGCTTTCGGATGGTCATGAAAAGATCTTTTAAACTGATAGTTTCTTCCATTTAGATACCAGCTCCTTTAGGTTTAGTAAAGCAATATTTGCTTTTTAAATACTTGTACTACAGTCCCTATCACCAACATTAATAAATGCGAATTTTTTTCCGTTTGGCCACATATACACCACCGCCCACCAAATTATTACAATTTAAATTGTTTGTTAAGGTAAATATTAAGCCCACTAGGTTAAAATTCAGTTAAATTATAAGGAGATATATTATTGAAAAAACTTTTCGGTTATCCGCCGCCTCCCCAAGTCCAGATTTCCTGTATTTCCCTTTCTAAGTGACCATGAAAAAAGCCGCATTCAGAAACCAAAAGGTTTCTAAATGCGGCTTTTTTTCTATTTAATTGTCGCGTATATACTGAATCATCTTTTACGACAATGGCGTGTCACTATCACTCACACCACCTTTTCACAAAACTCAATCCCCCGAAAAGCCGGTTTTGTCACCAGGCATTCGTAATGCGGATATTGTTCTTTCAACACGGCAGCCAATTGGTGCTCCCGTCCAGGTTCAACGGCGATGAATAATGACGGTCCGGCACCGCTGATCGCTGAGCCATAAGCGCCATTGTCGCTGCACGTCTTCCGGATTTCGGCAAAGTTCGGAAATCTGCCCGTCCGAAAAGGTTCATGGAATTCGTCGTTTTCCATCATCCGGCCGGCGGTTTTCCAGTCTCCGGCAGCGACGGCGGCGGAAAAGACATTTGCCGCTGCGCTGCTTCGGATGGCTTCGGCGTATGGCAGCGCATCCGGCAATAAGCCTCTTGACTCCGCCGTCAGAAATTCCACCGGCGGCACCAGAATGACAGCGGCAATATCGACGTCTGTAATATGGTTGACTGCCAACTCTTCCCCGTTCCAATACGATATCGTCAATCCACCAAGCAGTGAAGCCGAAATATTATCCGGATGGCCTTCCAATTCTGTGCCGATAATTAATTTTTCCTGCATCGTCAATTCCAGTGCCAGCAAACGATCCGCAATTTCAATGCCTGCTGCGATGGCTGAAGCGCTGCTGCCCAAGCCTCTGCTCAATGGGATATCCGTTGTCACTTCAAGTTTGGCGGTGGGCATTTCTTTGCCGTAGCGCTTTGCTGCAAATTGGATGGTCGTGACGAGCAAATTATCGGATGCACCGGATAGGGATTGATAGCCTTCTGTTAGATATTCCACTGACCAGGCGGAAGCTTTGGAGACATGGACGGTCAAGTAAAGTTCAAGCGCCAAGCCGATCGAGTCGAATCCAGGTCCCAAATTGGCAGTGGATGCTGGAACTCTTACAGCAAAGTCTTTAAAGCTCATGCTTTCACCCCGCTCTTTAATTCCTCCCAAAAGCGTTCCATATCTTCCGGTACAAGAAGTGCTTTATGTTCATTGACGGAAATCGCCGTTTCCGGATCCTTCAAACCATTGCCGGTCAAAACGGCGACTACCGTCGAGCCCTTGGCGAGCTGACCGTTTTCCACTTGCTTTTTGATGCCCGCAATCGATGCGCAAGACGCCGGTTCTGCAAAAATCCCTTCAGTCGCCGCGATCAATTGGTAGGCTTCCAGAATTTCTTCGTCTGTGGCCGCTAAAATCGTGCCATTCGATTCGGATAATGCGTTCAATGCCAATTGCCAGCTGGCAGGATTCCCGATGCGGATGGCGGTTGCCACTGTTTCGGGATTGTCGACCACTTCGTTATTGACGATCGGCGCAGCACCCGCCGCTTGCACACCCAGAAGCGTCGGCCGTTTTGCACCTGTTTTTGCGGCAAATTCACTGAAACCTTTCCAGGAAGCGGAAATATTGCCCGCATTGCCGACGGGCAGCGCGAAAACATCCGGCACTGCCTCCAGTTGGTCAATCACTTCGAAGGCAATCGTTTTTTGGCCTTCCAAACGGTAAGGGTTGACGGAGTTCACTAACGCAATGCCGGCTTCCTGCCCCACTTCCCGCACCATTCGGAGAGCTTCATCGAAATTTCCTTTTATTTCTAAAATTTCTGCGCCGTACATTTTTGCCTGAGCCAATTTGCCGAGCGCAATGCGGCCTTGCGGAATGACAACGATTGTCCGCATGCCTGCCCGCGCGCCGTAAGCCGCAGCTGAAGCTGATGTATTGCCTGTCGAGGCACAGATCAACACCGTTTTGCCTTCTTCTTTTGCTTTGGCCACCGCCATCACCATGCCGCGGTCTTTGAACGAGCCGGTCGGATTGGCCCCTTCGAGTTTCACGTAGAGATTGATGCCCCATTGTGCGGATAATTTCTCCAGATGGACAAGCGGTGTATTGCCTTCCTGCAATGTCAACGCAGGTGTTTTTTCAGTTACCGGCAACCACTCTTTGTATTGTTCGATTAATCCAGGCCATCTCATGCTGTTTCCTCTCCTTCGATGCGGTAATGGCTGATGATGTTCGCCGTGCCTTCCAAATTTTTCAGTAAATCGAGATGTTGCTGTCTTGAAATCTGGTGGGTCAATAAAATAATTTCCGCTTTGCCTTCGACTGCTGCAGGATGCTGCATGACCGATTGCAGGCTTGCGCCGTTTTCACTGTAAATAGAAGTTAACCGGGATAAGACACCCACTTCATCTTTAACGAGCAAGCGGTAAAAATATTTTGAAAAGCAGCTGCTGTCTGGTTTAATGACCCGTTCATGCTGAGAGGCGTGGGCGCGCTTGCCATTGACCCCTAATTGCAGATTGCGGCAAGCCGCGATAATATCCGAAACGACCGATGTCGCTGTAGGAAGCGAACCGGCGCCGGGTCCGTAAAGCATCGTCTCCCCTACAGCATCACCGTGTATGTATACTGCATTGAATTCGTTATTGACCGCTGCAAGCGGATGCGAGTCAGCGAGAAAAATCGGTTCCACGGCCACTTCGATGCCATCTTCGTTCTTCTTGGATGACCCGACCATCTTCATGGTATAGCCGAATTTTGCTGCCATCTCCAAATCGCCATCCCGGATTTCTTTCATGCCCCGCACTAATACGTCATCAAGATGCACCACTGTTGAATACGCCAATGATGATAAAATCACCATTTTCCGGGCGGCATCTATTCCGTCGACATCCGCTGAGGGATCGGCTTCTGCATAACCAAGCCGCGTCGCTTCTGCCAATGCTGTTTCGTAAGTCATATTTTCTTTTTTCATTTTCGTTAAAATGAAGTTGGTCGTGCCGTTGACAATTCCCATCAAACTCGTAATGCGGTCGGATGCCAATCCATCTTCCAATGTGCGGATGATGGGAATGCCCCCTGCCACACTTGCTTCATAGAATAAATCGCATTTTTGCTCATCGGCCAGTTTCAATAGATCATGGCCGAATTCCGCCATGACATCTTTATTGGCAGTGACGACCTGTTTGCCTGCTTTGAGGGCTTTTTCCATCGCTTCTCTTGCGCCTTCAATTCCGCCCATCACTTCTACAATGATGTCCAGCGACGAATCGTTTAAAACCTCATCAATGTCAGTCGTAAAGACAGCCGGATCAAGCGTGGTCATTCGTTCTTTGTTTTTGTCCCTGATCAAGACCTTTTTGACGGTAACTTCAGCGCCAAGTTTATGGCGTAAATCCTGCTCGTGCTGATGCAAGATTTTTGCAACCCCTTCGCCTACCGTCCCAAGCCCTAATAATCCGATTGAAATTTCATTTTTCATTGACGATTCCTCCCATGCTGTGTACACTGTAAAAACACAGTTGTTTTCTGTATATGGACATTATAGTATTATACTGAATTTAAAACAACCCTTAATCTACTATATAAATAAACGGACGGGATTTGATTTGATGAAAGTTTGTAAATTTGGCGGTACTTCAGTAGCAAGTGCACAACAGATCAAAAAAGTGGCCGCGATTGTGCAAAGCGATTCCAGCCGTAAAATTATCGTCGTGTCCGCACCCGGCAAACGGTTCAGCGGGGACATCAAAGTTACCGACCTGCTGATCGAGCTTGGCCAGGCGTCATTGGCCGGCGAAAGGGTCGAGGCGCTATTTGCAAATATAGTGCAGCGCTATGCCGACATTGCGGAAGCGTTAAATCTTGGCCCAGCCATCGTTGGTATCATCAAAAACGACCTTTGGAGCCGACTGACTGCTGATAAAGCCAACGTGAATTTGTATATGGACTGCATCAAAGCGAGCGGTGAAGACAATTCAGCGAAACTGGTTTCCGCTTATTTCGTTTCAATCGGCTTGCAGGCCGAGTATATCAACCCCTGGGATGCCGGAATGATTGTCAATGATTTGCCGGAGCGCGCTCAAGCGTTGCCGGAAGCGTATGAACGCCTTGCCGCTTTGCGGAACACTGGATCAGTCGGTGTATTCCCGGGATATTTCGGTTTCACAAAGAATGGTACACTGCGGACTTTCGAGCGCGGGGGATCTGACATCACAGGTTCTATTTTAGCGGCTGCTGTGAAAGCGGAGCTGTATGAAAATTTTACTGACGTCGATTGCGTTTTTGCAGCCAACCCCCATGTAATAGAAAATCCAGTTGCAATTGACAGCATGACGTACCGGGAAATGCGGGAGCTGTCCTATGCCGGCTTTGCCGTTTTTCATGATGAAGCCTTGATGCCGGCCTTTAAAGAATCCGTTCCGGTGTGCATCAAAAACACAAATGATCCTGCCGCTGTGGGCACGATGATTGTAACCGAACGCGATTACAGCGAACGTCCGGTGACCGGCATTTCAGCCGACAGCGGGTTTTCCACTCTGTACGTCAGCAAATATTTGATGAACCGGGAAATCGGCTTTGGACGGAAACTGCTGCAGATTTTAGAAGATGAGGAAGTTTCCTATGAACACATTCCGTCCGGCATCGATAATTTATCGGTCATCATCCGCAGCCATCAATTGACCCCCGAAAAAGAAGCGCACATCGTCCATCGCATCAAACACGAATTGCATGCCGATGATGTCCACATACGCAGCGATTTTTCCATGGTCGTTCTAGTTGGCGAAGGCATGAATAATACAACCGGCCTGGCAGCTCGCGCCGCCAGCGCAATTGCCCGGACCGGCGCCAATATCGAAATGATCAACCAGGGCTCATCCGAAGTCAGCCTGGTGTTCGGCGTATTGAAACACGATGAGACAAAAATCGTAAGAGAGTTGTATCAGGAGTTTTTTGAACCGGCGTTGGTGAAATAAAGGTGAGCACTTGAATGCTTCCAGCGTCCCCCTATTTATTTTCTTGGGTAAATATAGAAAAGCCGTATCCAGAAACCTCGAGGGTTTTGGATACGGCTTTTTTCGGATGCTATAGAGGCGTAATTTTTTATTTTTAAACAGTCATGCCGCGGGCTTCGCGGAATGCGGTGATGCGTTGGTCTTTGATGATGCCGTCTTCGATAACGACAGCTCCCTGCACCATGTCAGAACGCTCGCCTTCCAGAAGTCCGTTCAGCATCGGCGCGAAACCTGTGCTGAGCACTTTGGTAATGGTGTGCGGGAACATCGCCGGTGTGTTGTCGACTGCGTAATGGATGATGCCGTCGACTGTATACACCGGGTTGTCGATCGTTGTCGGGACCGTCGTCTCAATTGCAAGTTCCGGGTCGCAGCTGACGTCGATGATCATCGCGCCTTTTTTCAAACGCTTGAGGTCTTCACGGTAGATGATGCGGTCGGTGCGTGCCGTGTCCCACATGATGCAGTTGACGAGCACGTCGTAATCGAACATCTTTTCGCGGAACAGCGTTTCTGATTTTCTGCCGTAAACATCCACGTCCGCACCCAGTCCGTGCAAGATGCGCAAGGCACCTTTTCCGGTGTGGCCGTTTCCGAGAATCGCGACACGCGTCTCGTATGGCATTTTGCCGCAATGCTGATACGCCTGGAGCACTGCCGCTTCGCCTGCGACTTCGCGGTTGCGGTAGAAAATATAGCGGCCGCCTTCAAACAATTCTTCCCACGCAATGACCGTATGCTTTCCGGCGATTGCGCCGTCTGTGAATTTCAGGTCCTGGATTGCATGCGCCCAGCCGATCAATATTTTGCCGTCTTCCAACTGATCAAAATAATCAGCGTAGCCCAGCTTGACGTCAACAATGGCATCGCACGAAAGAACTTGTTCGCGCGTCGCAATTGTTGCGCCCATATCGCTGTAATCTTCGTCAGTCAAACCGAGCACTTTCCCGTAACCTTGTTCAAAATACAAACGCTCCGGATGCGCAACCTGCGCCAAATCTGCCGGCAAAATCGCACGGCGCTTTTCATTATTCTTACGGCTGATTACAAATCCCATTGTCTTCAAAATGTTTTCCCCCAGTTTCTCCCGATAATACGGTTAAGTTTATCGTATCATGAAAACCCTTCCAGAAGCGTCTTTTCAAGAGGGCATTTCCGACATTTTGCGCACAAAGGATTGTTTTTGTACCTATAGGACGGCACAAATTCGAAATTTTTTTGATGTCTTGCTGGAATCTTGATAATAGAACTGCATTTCTCTTGATATTGTAGAACTGTGCAGGATACTCGCCCACTCATCCGCCATTCCCTTTTCTTTTATTCATATTGAATAAAAAGTGATTGCCCCAACACTTATAGAGCTATAAGTGTTAGAGGCAATCATTGGTTTCTGGCTGAATCACAGCAGAAATCAGAACTGAAATTTTTGTCTATTTTTCATTGTTTCGAACATCTATTTAATCTGGCAGGTGCGCGACATTAATCGTCAAATGATGCTGTCACCTCGATATGGATTGTGATATCCAGCCCTTCATATTCGACCTCCAATGCAGTCTCCCCCTCCTCAATGAGGTTGACACGTCCTTTATCAACAGTGGCGATTGATGGATCCTCGGAAGACCATTGGGCTGCATCGGTAATGTCGATTTTGGTGCCGTCCAACAGTTTTACTTTGGCCTTCAGCTGATGAACCGTTTTTTCATCGCCGAAAACATATTCTTTGGAAACGCGCATTGAATTGACCGGGTTTTTAGTGGCATACTTCCCGAAAGCAGGTTCCATATAAGGCTGCGCCTGTATCAAACCGGCACCGTAGACGGGATCAGTCCCTGGGACCCCGAGGTCGATCGCATTTTTACCGAGAAGGCTTTTGACCTGCTCGTTGGTCAAGCCGGGATAGGCTTCTTTGACCAGCGCTGCCTGGCCTGCTACGAAAGGCGTAGCCATTGAAGTGCCGGTCATATCAAAATATGTGTCATTGAGAAACGTGCTTCTGATCGCAACGCCAGGCGCCGCCAAGTCGACTGCCGGGCCGGCAGATGAAAAGTAAGCACGCGCTGACAGGTTATCGACAGCTGAAACAGCAATCACTTCCTCATACCTTGCCGGATATTCAACGGAATCGCCCGCTGGATTAGCCTGTCCTGCATTACCGGCAGCCGCGATGATTAAAATATTGTTTGCCGCCGCTTTACGGATGACTTCCTGAAACAACTCTGAACCTTCTGCTGCACCAAGACTCATGTTGATGATATCCATCTCATTGGTGATCGCCCAGTCGATTCCGCCGATGACATCCGATAAATACCCCGAATTGTCATGACCAAATACTCTGATGGCATACAGCTCCGCTTCCGGGGCAACCCCGACAACGCCGATCGAGTTATCGAGCGCTCCGATTATTCCCGCTACGTGAGTGCCGTGGCCATTAACATCGTAATAAGATGGATTGTCTTCCACAATTGAAACTCCTCCGGCAATTTTCAAATCCGGATGAGGCGAAATCCCCGAATCAATCACCCCGATTTTGACACCTTTTCCCGTATAGCCGGATTCCCAGCTGACATCTGCGTTGATATGCGGGAGGCCCCAACTTGGCAGTTGTGCTTTGCCGGCAATAAATTGATCCTTTTCAACCATCTCTACCCCATTTTGGGTGGCAAGCTTCGCCAATGTCTCTTCGTTGCCTTTGATATAAGCTGCCGAAACATTGGCGTAGTATTCAATGACATCTGCGCCTGTTCCGTTCAACAACTCGGGCGAAGCTCCTTCTTCCAGGATCACGATGGCACGCTGTGAATCCTGATTTTCAGCCGTGACCAGAAATGCGAATCCGAAAATGGCAATAAACACTGTCAGCAAAGCAGTAAATTTTTTCATGGCAATACCCCACTTCTTTAAATTTCTAACTCTTCCGCGCCTTAGTAAGATATTAATATTTTGACTTTTTAATAATTAATCAATGAAAATATAACATATTTACTAAGTGCTAGTCAGTGTTAATAGACCCAGCTAACGGTATTATAAATAGGATATAAGTGCAGAAGCATAAATTTTCTAAGGTACTTCCGAATTTCCAGCAGTCCCCAGATTGTCCCTGTGTCGCAAACTTTTATGACTATTTACATTTTGGGATAAATATAGAGAAGCTGTCTCCGGAAACCATTGGGGTTTCTGGAGACAGCTTCTTTGTCATGCATTTGTAGTGAATAGGCTGAATCGTCTTTGACACAGGGGCGCGAAATATAGAGTAGAGATTCGATTTAAATCAGCAAGTTAAACAACAACGGATCATTATTGATCTCCTTATAGGGAAATCCTTTTTCATCCATTCGTTTCACAAGCGGCGCATAGTCTTCCCTGCACTTCAGTTCAATGCCCACGATGACGGGGCCTGCTTCGCGGTTGGTCCGTTTTGTGTATTGGAAATGTGTGATGTCATCCTGCTCGCCTAAAACTTGGTCCATGAACTTGCGAAGCGCGCCGGCACGCTGCGGAAACGTGACGATGAAGTAATGCTTTAACCCTTCATAAATCAGGGATTTTTCTTTAATTTCCTGCATCCGCTCAATGTCATTGTTGCCGCCGCTGACGACGCATACCACATTCTTCCCTTTAATTTCTTCGGGATAGAAATCCAGTGCCGCCACTGATAAAGCACCCGCCGGTTCCGCTACAATGGCATTTTCGTTATACAGCTGCAGAATGGTCGTGCAGACTTTGCCTTCGGGTACCAATGCGATATCATCCAAAACATCTTTGCAGATTGACACCGGCAACGCGCCGACCTGTTTCACCGCTGCGCCGTCAACAAAGGTATCAATTGAATCGAGACGGGTCACCTGGCCACTGTCCAGCGATGCCTTCATACTGGCAGCTCCCGCCGGCTCCACGCCAATCAGTTTCGTGGACGGGCTGATCCCTTTTAAATACGATCCGATGCCTGACGCCAACCCGCCACCGCCGATGGCACAAAACACATAGTCGACAGGCTCCTGCATGTCGTTCAGGATTTCCACTGCCACCGTGCCTTGCCCGGCAATAACCCGTTCGTTGTCAAACGGATGGACAAATATTTTTTCTTCGGCTGTACAGTATTCCATCGCCGCTGTATAGGCATCGTCAAACGTGTCTCCTGTGAGGACGACCGAGACGTTCTCGCCGCCAAAGCGCTTTACTTGGGAAACTTTTTGGCTGGGGGTTGTCAGCGGCATGAAAATTTTTCCTTCAATGCCCAGCGCAAAGCAGGAATATGCAACGCCTTGGGCATGGTTGCCGGCACTGGCACAAACGACTCCTTTGTGTCGTTCTTCTTTTGTCAGGCTGCGAATGAAGTTATAAGCTCCGCGCAGCTTGAATGAACGTACCACTTGCAAATCTTCCCGTTTTAAATAGACGTTGCAGCTATATCTGGCAGAAAGAATTTCATTGCGCTGCAGCGGCGTTTTAATCACGACGTCTTTGAGCGCCTGATTCGCCACCATGATTTCTTCAACAGATACTTTCGTCGATGTTGCTTGCTGTTCCAATTCTTTAATGTTGCTTCCCGCCATATATGTCACCTTCTTATTTTAGTATTTCCTTACTCTAACACAATGTGCTATACAAATGAAAAGAAAATTCCGACAATATTGTTGCGGCTTTTGAAACAGCTGGAAGTTGTTGATGAGACGCTGTTGATATGAGATGAGTTGGCTTTTCTAATTTCTAGTTTGGACCGGTATTTATGTATATTTAACTTAAGATAATCTAGCGTTTAACTAGAGGACGCGGTCTTTACATCTTTTTTTCCAGTCGATTTCCAGCAGTTCCAAGATGTTCCCTGTGTAGCGAACTTTTATGACTATTTACATTTCTGGATAAATATAGAGAAGCTGTCTTCGGAAACCCTACTGGTTTCTGGAGACAGCTTCTTTTGCATGTAATTGGATTGAATACACTGAATCGTTTTTGACACAGGGGGCGCAATCATTGATTCGAATTGTGTGGGACCCCGGAGCGGTTTTAAGCTACGGTCACTTTCGTCAATTCCAAAAATTCTTCTACATCTTTCACACATATCGCAATTGCGTCTTCCCAGAAACCAGCTTGCTCAATATCCACATCCAAATGCTCCTTCGCCAATTGCTCCACGGTCATGCGGCCTGTGTCCCGCAGCAAGGCATTATAGGACTCTTCAAAATCGCCTTCGGTTTCCAGTGCTTTCGCGTAGACGCCCTGGCTGAACAGGTAGCCGAATGTATACGGGAAGTTATAGAACGGCACCCCTGTAATATGGAAATGCAAAGTCGAAGCCCAAAATGTCGGGTTAAAGCTTGCCAGCTCTTCCCCGTACGCTTCTTTCTGCGCTTCCACTGCCAGCTCGTTCAGCCGGTTGACGGAAACGGCTCCGTTTTTCCGCTCTTCGTAAAAACGCGTTTCGAAGAGGAAGCGCGAATGGATATTCATGAAGAACGCGATGCTTCGCTTGATCTTGTCTTCCAGCAAGGCAATTTTTTCTTCTTTATTGTTTGCGTTTTTGACCGCTGCATCCGACACGATCATTTCTGCGAATGTGGAGGCGGTTTCGGCCACATTCATGGCATATCGCTGATTCAATGCTTGTGTGTCATTCATGACATGCTGATGATAGGCATGGCCCAGTTCATGCGCAAGCGTCGAGATATTCGTCGCCGACCCTGAAAACGTCATGAAAATACGCGTCTGTTCACTGTCCGGAAAACTCGTGCAGAAACCGCCGGAACGCTTGCCTGCGCGGTCTTCCGCCTCAATCCAGCGCTTCTCGAATGCCTTCTCTGAAAAGTCGGCCATCTGAGGGCTGAACTGACGGAAATGCTCAACAATAAAATCTGCAGCTTCATCATAGCTTACCTTCTTCGTTGATTTCGCAATCGGTGCTGCCAAATCATGCCACTCCAATTTTTCAACTCCAAGCAGTTCCGCTTTCCGCTGCAAATATGAAGTGAAGGGGGTTTTATTCTCCGTAATCGCTCCCCACATGGCATCCAGCGTTTTTTCGCTCATGCGGTTGATTTCAAGCGGCTCTTTCAACGGATTGTCCCAGCCACGGTGCTTATAGGTCTGCAGACGGAATCCGGCCAAATTGTTCAGGGTTTCACCGAACAGCCCCGATTCCTCCTGCCAGGCGTTGCTGATTTTACCAAACACTTCTTTTCTGACTTCACGGTCAGACGTGCTCAATCGGTTGGCCGCCTGCCCCATCGACAATTTCTTTGTCTCCCCGTCTTCGGTATGTTCGATGCTCATACGTCCGACCAGGCTGTTATAGATCTGGCCCCAGGAAGAATAGCCGTTGACAGATAAGTCATTGATCAGGATTTCCTGCTCCAAAGGCAGCTTTTCCTTCGCTTTGGCACGCCGTTCATCCAACACAAACGCAACTGGCTCTATAAGGGGCTGTGCCAATAAACCTTGCCAGACCGCGTCTTCAATCTGCAGAAATTTCTGGTCCAATTTCACAGAATTTGACGCGAACGCAGCTCCCAATTCGCTTTGTTTGCCTGTCAGGATCTTGGCTTCATTGTCCGTCGTATCCTGCGCAGTCAGGCAGCTCGCAAAAGCGCCGATTTCCCTCAATTGTTTCATGCACGTTTCTAAAATTTCCAGGATGGAAGACAAGCCGTCTGCTGCTTCCGGCTTGCTTGGAATGCTGAAACCGTCCACCCGTTCACCTAATATGTTCAAGTTCTTTTCAAATTCTTTTATGTACGATTGTAATTCTTCTGATTTGCTTCCGCCTTTAAATATGGAATCCAAATCCCACGTCATTTCGTAATGATTCATATATAGTTCTCTCCTCTGATGGTTCGAGTATATTTCGTGTTACTAATTAAGTGTAGTTTAAAGATTTTAACAATTCAAGAAATAAGAATTTTTGTTGCTTTTGGAGAAGGCGAACTTGTGTGCCGAAGCTCTCCGTTGTTAGTCTAATGCTCCAAATGGGAAATGAAATACTAAACTATTCTAGCGAAAAGAGCTGCCCGAATGAGCGATAAGAAAAAGCTGGATGAAGATTTGATCGGAGATGAAATGGATGTCAACGCAGCTCAGCAAATTGTCTCAGGTGCCAAACAGGCTTTTTACAAAGAAGATTACAAACCGAAAGATGAGGCAGCCAAAGACCGGGAACTTCGGAAAAGTGAGGACGAAGACAACGAATAGAATAGAAGATAAAAAAGAACATCCGCTCCCAAGAACTCTTAATGCTTGGGAATGGATGTTTTTTGCATTCAACTTTAGTGAGTCGTTGGAATTCTGTAGAATTGTTTCTTTCGCAGGGAAGTGAATTCAACTGAAATCTCTCTGACACAGGGCACAAAATATTAATGGATTTTACTATATAAATAAAAACCAGCGGATAACTCTTAAGTCCGCTGGTTTCTCTACTCAATTATTCAATTGCTTATTCAAAAGCTGACGGACCGTTTCCCCGACTGCCCCAGTACCACCAAAGATGGCGTAGGATTCGTAATTGCCGAGTTGAATCGCAGTCGCTTCCGGTATAGCTTCACCCTTCACCAACAAAATCGGGGCATCATTCTTCGCTGCCAAAACTGATCCCGCCAATGCATCCGGGAAGTTCCTGCCTGTCGCGATGAACGCTTTTCCATTGCCCATTTTCAACTTGCTGTTCACTTCCAGACCCGTAGCGTAACGATCCTTTCCGCCGTAACGCACCGGATTCGGCAGTGCTTGGAATACTTCTGCCCCTACCGCTCCCGTGCTGCCGATGACGTGGGTTTTCATTGTCGACTCAAGTGCCGTTTCGGTTTCAGCCGGCAACTTGTCCGTCCGCGTCAAGAGGATTGGAATGCCGTTTCGGGAAGCATAGGCCGAAATGGATAAGACATCCGGGAAGTTCAAACCGTAAGCCACAACTGCCTCTTTCGAATTGAGACGTTTCGCGATCATAGCGGCCGTATCATAACGGTTCTTGCCGCCAATGCGGTCGATAGTTAGACCCATTTGCTTCAATTCGCTTTCCACTTCCAGCGAGACGGCTCCTTTGCTGCCGAGAATAATCACTTTCTTGGCACCCAACCTTGCAATCTCGGCTTTCGTTTCTTTTGTTAAAGTCGCTGTTCGTGTCAACAGGATTGGTGCATTTTCCTGGTAAGCCAAAGGTCCTCCGGCAAGCGCATCCGGGAAATTTCCTGCCGTGGCCAGGACGACCGTATCCGCCGTTTTCCAGCCCACTTTGGAAATGGCAACCGCTGTATCATAACGGCTGGCTCCGGAGATTCGCGTTGTTTCTTCCGGTTTTGCTTTTTCCACTACTACACTCGCATTTCCGCTCCTGTTGCCAGCAGCATCTATTGCATAAACTTCCAGTTTCGTTCCAACAGGTTGCGCTCCAACAGCTATTTGGTAGCTGCCGTCAGCTGCCGCTTTTCCGCTGGCGATAACTTCGGAATCTTTCAATACGGACACTTCCGCGTTTGCTTCCGCAGAACCTGTAATTTCAATAGACTTATGAGTCACTTTATTAACTACTGGACTTTCAGGAGCCGTTTCATCCAAAACGATGATTTCTGTTGCCGGGCTCACATTACCTGCACTATCCTTAGCAGTTACCGTCAACTTTGTTCCCGCCTGTTGTTTTTCAATAGCAATCGAGAACTTACCAAGTTCATCAGCAGTTCCTTCAGCAATTACCTTTTCTTCAGCCTTAACTGTAATTGTTGCCTTAGCTTCAGCAGTACCGCTGACTGTTAAATCTTTGTCAGAGAAAGAATTGACTGTGGGTAAAGCAGGAGCCGTTTTGTCTTCAACTATAATGAACACCTTCTCACTGACAATGCCAGCTTCGTTGCTTACGAAGACATTCAATTCAGTACCAGCTTTCTGAGCTGGAATTTCAATATTGAATTTCCCAGCAGCATCCGTTTTCCCTGAGCCGATAACAGATTCTCCTTTTTGAACCGACACTTTAGTGCCTGCAGATGCCTGCCCGGTTACCGATGTTGACTTGTCGCTTACCGGATTTACGATTGGCTTAGAAAGTAAAGTTGTTGAAGTTACTTCCACCATTTCACTGGTGTTAGTACTTGTATCAACCGCGGCTATCGCCAATTCATAGGTTGAAGCTTCCTTCAAGTTTTCAAATTTGTATGAAGTTGCATCTGCAGGCAATGTACTTATTAACTGGCCATCCAAATACAGTGCATACTCTTTCAAATCATTATCTGTTCCTTTATTCCAGGCCACCTGGATTTCATTATGCTTCTCATTTGAAACTGTAAATCCGCTGACGTTTGCAGGCGGTTTAACATCTCTTACTGCGATATCTTTTTTCATCTCATACCCCAAAACATCTTTCAGGGTGAACTGAATCCCGTCAGAAGTTACATCTTGGGCTGTGGCAGCAAAAGATCCATCTGCTTCAAGTGATATTGGAGTGCCCTGTAATGAAACATCAAGGAAAGGCAAAGTCTTACCTGAAATTTCTATAGTCCCATTCTCGTTTGTTAAATCTTCATTGTCGATTGCAAATGGAACTTCGTACGGTTGGTTCGAGATGATAGTTGAAAGAATTAAGTTCTGTCCACCAACGATTCTTACTGCACCCGGATATACAGAAGAATTCGAACCACGGGTTACAGACTTAGCATTCAATGAACCTTGAATTGTCAGTCCACCATAGGTGATAAGTGTTCCATAGACATATACGTTTCCGGTTATTGTTACGTCACCTTCAATAGAAATCGTCGAGTTGGGACCAATATATAAGTCTTTATCGATTATTCTATTACTTAAAAATTCGTTTTTAGTAACTATTGCATAAGGTAATTGAGAATCATTTAATTCAGGAGAATCTAAATCACTTGGTTTGTACACCACTGTATAACTAGTATTCTTATTGTTTGCTGTTACTTCGCCAGGCAGATAACGCCTGTTGTTTTCCGCATTGTCCTCGACGACTACAGACCGCAGAGTCCACTGACCTTCTTCTGCGTAAGGGTCTACCGTTAGAGTCCCTTCGTACAGCCCAGAAGTCTCATTGTAATAAAGGTATGTGAGAACCACTCGATTTTTCGACGGAGAGTCGAAATAGACAAGCACGCTTTTTACGCCCGATACGTCATCTGTTACCTCCGCTTTTAAATTAAGTGATTCTCCAGCTCCAAATTCTCCTTCAGGAATTTCAATGCTTTTTACAGAAGGTGGAGTTTGATCAACAAGTTCGTTTGTTACTTGATAGAATAATGTATCAGGAAATTCATCAGGCAGATAACGCCTGCTGTTTTCCGCATTGTCCTCGACGACTACAGACCGCAGAGTCCACTGACCTTCTTCTGCGTAAGGGTCTACCGTTAGAGTCCCTTCGTACAGCCCAGAAGTCTCATTGTAATAAAGGTATGTGAGAACCACTCGATTTTTCGACGGAGAGTCGAAATAGACAAGCACGCTTTTTACGCCCGATACGTCATCTGTTACCTCCGCTTTTAAATTAAGTGATTCTCCAGCTCCAAATTCTCCTTCAGGAATTTCAATGCTTTTTACAGAAGGTGGAGTTTGATCAACAAGTTCGTTTGTTACTTGATAGAATAATGTATCAGGAAATTCATCAGGCAGATAACGCCTGCTGTTTTCCGCATTGTCCTCGACGACTACAGACCGCAGAGTCCACTGACCATCTTCTGCGTAAGGGTCTACCGTTAGAGTCCCTTCGTACAGCCCAGAAGTCTCATTGTAATAAAGGTATGTGAGAACCACTCGATTTTTCGACGGAGAGTCGAAATAGACAAGCACGCTCTTTACTCCCGATACATCATCTTTCACTTCAGCTTTTAGTATTACTTCTTCACCAATTGCAACATTGCTCGGACTTAATTCAAGATTATTGACAACAGGTGGTGTAGAATCCCCCTGCGCAACCACTGGAACAATACCAGCAATTAATTGAAACATCAATATAAATATTAAAAATATAGCTACTTTATTAACCTTAGGTCTTTTGACCATTATAAAGAACCACCAATCTTGAATTTTTTGAAATATGTACCATATTTATTATATAGTTATTCAATGGAAATTATAAGGGTAAATTACTATTGTGATTCATTAACTTTGCTTTCCGCCAGTCATTCCGATACTCACGGCCCTTGTACGCCCTATTTTCTGTCTCTAAAAAAGGTTGAAAATCGGCAAAAAATAATTCCCATAAGTTCCCAAATGTCCCCTGTAGTCTAGCCCCCCATTTTTGGACAAGGAATAATTATGTATTAACTCGCAACTTTTTCTAATACTAAGTATGTAGCCGGCGTTAAATTACCCAGCTTTTTTGGCTGCGTTCTCCGTTATAATAGGCGATGAATTTAGGCAGATCTTCCATCACCTGTTCAGCTGAATCGATCTGGAAAAAATGCGGGAATTCCGTTTTCAAGTGAGTGAATAAACTCTCGATGACGGCGTTATCCCAACAGTTTGCTTTCCTGAACATGCTGGGCCGAAGCCAAGTTCGTTGACTAACCGATGATGCCGTGTAGAAGAATAAACACTGCCCCGCTCCGAATGAAGGACTACTTGCTTTAAATCAATAAGACCTCTCCGGTCCATTGCCATACGCACGGTCTTTTCGACCAGGTCAGTGTTCGGGTATGCGCTGACAACGCGGCCATTGAAAATTTATTTAGCCTTCTGAAGCAGGAGATGTATTACGGAGAAGTATTGGTATCATACGAAGAATTAAAACAGCGGATCGAACAATACATCTCCTATTAAAACCACGAACGTATCAAACAAAAATTGGCCGCCATGTGCCCGGTGCAATACTGGACACATGCCAGCCAATTAGCTGCATAAATAAAACTCTAACTTTAAGGGGTCACTACGATTCGATTTCTGGAGACAGCTTCTTTTGCATGCAATTGTCATGAATATACTGAATCGTCTTTGACACAGGGGCGCGACACTGATAAACAAGTGGAGGATATGGAACCGCCGGTGATGTAGCGCGAAAGAGAATAATTGATGACTTCCAGCAGTTCCCAGATTGTCCCTGTGTCGCAAAATTTTATGACTATTTCCATTTCTGGATAAATATAGAGAAGCTGTCGCCGAAAACCGTTGGGATTTCTGGAGACAGCCTCTTTTTCATGCAATTGTCGTGAATATATTGAATCGTCTTTGACACAGGGGCGCGATTTACTTCATAACTCATCAGCATCCTGCCAAATTCATCCCACCTATAGGACTTCCCATCGACTGCAAGCAGCGGAACATCTCCATCCACCGGATTTCACTCTACCCTGCCTGCCAAACTGCCGCTCCGGATCGAATGATAGCGTTGGCCGTTCGGGAAAGTTCCCGCTTCTACGTATGCCTCGGCCATCACTTTCTCGGCTTTGGCAATTAACTGCAGGAGCAATTCTCCTTAATCGGTGTACAAATCACCCTGCACCTTAAAGTCATAACCGCCTTGTTTCATCTCTACCGCTTCCATGAAGATGTTAAGTGGATCCAATCGCTTTTAAATCTGAAAATGGTGAACTGTCCCTCACCGTCCCGGATGGTCATTCCCTCCGGATAGCTCTCAGTTTCCACTCCTAGTTCAGCAGTCATCCGCAAATTGTAGCACTTTAAGCAGAGTGTTTCCCTTTTGGATCCTGAAGTTAAATGAATAGATGTATTTTTGCTTCCGCATCGTTGGCAAAGGGCCATCGCCGTCATCTCTTTCAAGTTCATCGATTGTTATCTTTTCAATTATAGATCGGTGTGAAATGTAAATGGTGAAATTAATATACCTAGTGGATCCACATACATTTTTCAGTGGCAATCAAATTATCAAAATACTGTATTTTACAGTTCCCCAGTAGTTCCCAGATTTTCCCTGTGTAGGCAGAATTTATGACTATTCGAATATTCCGATAATTAAACAGAGGCGAACACCCGAAACCGGTGCGGTTCCTGGGCATCGTTTTTTCTGCATTCAATTGTCGTGAATATACTGAATCGTCTTTGACACAGGGGCGCGTCACTATTCCAAAGTCTACCATTTAAATGCAATCACAATTTTCTATTTTTCCCTTTTTATGAAATACGAACTTCTTTAATTTACAGTGTTCCCGCCCCCAAACTTTGTTTCTTATAACGTTCCGCAGCTGTTTGGTTTACCCGTTTGATTAAGCCGACAATACGAGCTTTTTCATTTAAAAAAGGTGTACTCTCTTGGAGTAAGTCTAGTTGGGCAATAATTTCCTGCTTCATCTTAATGATTCCATCTTCCGCTGTATTGCGCTTGTTATCGAATTCCGATTTTCCTGAGTAAAAGGAATTATCCAGTTTGTATTGCCACTGAAAGGCTTCAAGGCTTTCTTTCTCTTCAATGATTTTTTCGATTTCCTTTAATCTCGAAAGTCCGGATTGTTTCCTGCGATTGAATTCATTACGCAACTCTTTCAATCCAGTATTACTTAATCGGGGGAAATCTGGCGCATCCGTCATCCATTCATATTCTTTAGTACGTTCTACATCTCTGTTTAGGCAGGTTGGGCATACCATTTTAGAGGTTGTTGTAAATGATTCAACCGATTGAGTCGCAATGATTTGCAGCTCAGCCTGCAAGCTGATATTTTTAAAGTCGTGTACAGAACCGATACCATACTTCCACTGCTCCAGTACTTGGTATAACCTGAAGAATTTCCGATTACATTCCGTATTCTTGCATACATACAAAGCATTACTGAAATCAACATTCTTTTTCTTCTCTTCTTTAAGTGAACCATCAACTAATTGTGGATAAATTTTTCTGGCTTTGTACATTAAAAGAAATATGCTAAGCGATAATCCGAGTATTAATATGATAACGATGATTTTCAATTTCTCTGTCTCTCCTTATGACTAAAACATTCTGCTTATTTATTCTTGTTGAGTCTAGATAAAACTTCAAATGTTCAAAAGCCCTTTTCCTTCTCAATTATGGATTTTTTCATTACAGTTATAAGTTTAATAATACCGTCTTCAGAAATAGCTTTAAATGCTGACAAGACTTTCATATTCGCTTCTTCTTTTCGTTCTTCCGGTTCTTTTTCGATTTCCCCGTTTAACCAGCTTAAAATAAGTCTCTGTTCTCCTATTCTTTGAACAATGAGATCCAAGTCATTCTGCGATAACTTCAGATCCGCCCTCAATCTAAACTCAATAGCATTCTTTTTTACGATTTCGTTATCCACCACATTTATTTCTGAAGTCTTTTTCCTAATTTTCGATTCAAGTATTACTAATTCTTTTGATGCGTTTGTATATTTTAAATTGCTGACTGCAAGATTCTTCTCGCTTTTTTCTAATTCTTTTTTTGATTCACTTATCTTTGCTTCTAGTCTTCCGATAATTTGATATTGCTGGCCAATCAGCGCTAAATTTTTGTTTTTTTGGACGACGGCCTCTTTTGCTTCAGTTAGTATGTTGAACACGTGAACTTCACTTCCTCTTAAAATATACAAAATCACTTTCAATTAATTAATTGCTACGATATGATCTGCAAAAAATGAATACTTATATTACCATTAACTTCATTTTTTTATGTGTTATTATTTCCCATTGAAAAATTAGTTTAAAGAAAAATTTTACACAGGTACTTCCTTCTAATTTTAGCATATTTTAAAAAATTCCTAACAACATTTCAAAGTAATTTTGCACATTTATTAATTCCTAGATTTTTTTGTGCAACACAATACTTGCCTTTTAACAAAAGTCCTTCTTGTATTCTATAAAAAATCTGAAAAATATAGCGGAGCAATAGAAATAATTTATTCAATACAATTAAAGAGCAAGAACAGTAATTTTACTGTCCCTGCTCTTTTCTGTTCACTTTTGTTTTTCGTTCCCAGGGAACAACACAATTCATGACAATTCCGGTTTCTGCATGAATATCAAAACTCCCTTCCATTGAACACAGTGTTCAATGGAAGGGAGTTTCTTTGCCGTGCAATTATCATAACTTGTCAGAATTCTGTAGGATTTTTTCCAAGGAACACGATTTTCCAGGAAAAAATATTCCATAGCCAAGTATTTATAAATTAGAGTTTACAACTCCTAAAAAATATAACTGTGCAGTAAAAATGCTAAAATAGTCAAAATGAGTCCAATCATACAAAAATATAAACTTTTACGACTTTCTATGGAGGTACTTCCATCAGCTACAGCACGCAACCCGAAATAAGCTGTAACCATTGAAATAATGCCCGCTAGAAAAGTAAATGAAAATATAGCAACAGCACCCGCCGTTATGCTTATTATTCCATATTTATTATTCAATTTTATTCCCCCACTTTCTACTAATAACCCCAACGCTTAAGGGTTCGATTTTTAACATCTCTTAGATCTTTGTTTGTTATGTCTACCTTATAAGGTTCTCCCATGTTGTGATTATAGTTCCAGTAACCAAAAACCCCCATACTTAAGACAGAACCAACGAGCAGTATTTTTGTGATGTATTTCAATCGTTCCATAGATAATTTACTATCAATCTCTTTTATTTTCTCTTTGTCGACGTTTTGAATCATCTTTTCTACTTGTCCTTTTGTTTTAGTTAGAAAATCCTCTGCTTTCTTTTTTTCATCCATGCTTATGTCTCCCTTTTTGTTATTTAATTTATTTGTATGAAACGATTCTCAGTACATACTCCAAATGGTTTAATACGACACCATTTAAATAAAACAACAATTCACCATCTTTCCAGGTTCTAAAGAACTGATTCTTCTGACCCATAGAACCTAACTATACCTCATATCCACAGAAAAAGATAAACTAATAATTTACTTCGCTTCCATATCTTTCAATTGCAATGAAAATACCCAGTTATTAAGTGTTCCTAAAGAAAAGAAGCCACTCAATACACTCCAGTCTGTTTTCTTTTTTTGTACTTATTACAGTTTTTGCAGCTGAATACAGCTACTTATTTTTTCGTTCCCAGGGACGCGAATTTTCAATGACCATTTACATTCCCGGATAAACATAGAGAAGCTGCCTCTGAAAACCTTTGCGGTTTCTGGAGGCAGCTTCTGTTGGATGCAAGTGACTAGAATAGATTGTATTTTGTTGTCACTGGGCTATTGCAAAATAAGGTACCTATTAATCTAAGTTCCCATTTTCAATTTACTGTAATCTGTCAAAAAAGATAAATCATCTCGCAGCTCTATAAATTTTTGTTCAGCACCATTAGGCATATCCGGATGATACTTTTTAGCTAAGCTCCTGAATCGTTTTTTATAGTATTCAGATTCGAGTTCATTTCTAAATCATATTTAAGGAAGATTTCAGTCGCTTGGTCATCTCCAACGTAAAGGGATTCTTCATCATAATGATAGTTCTTCGAGTTATAGCCTCAAAAAAACTCCTTTAATATATCTTCGAAATCATGGACAATACTAGAAGCTAGATCTGAGGTTATGTCTCCCAAGAACAATATGCCTTCTTTAACATATTCTCTAAATGAACCAAGCTCTTCTATTCTTTTCATTTCTGTATACCAAACTCGCCATTGATATATTAAATGATAAGTGAGCGCAATTAAACTTAGAATTGCTATAGTGGGTGTTTCCTCTGCGCCTAACCATCCTATAAGCACGATTAATAGCTGCTAATATACCGTGAGAAGGTAAAATATCGGGGCCAATCTTTTCTATTTTCAAATCTCTGTCAGGACCTTTAGCATCCAAATAGTAATATTTCCAAAAACAAATCCAGCCAAATAAAAATCTTATCAGTCTCATTTGATCAACACATCTTATTTTTTAGCCAATAATCCTTTCAAAGGAGCTTCTAGACTATAGGATCAATATGTACATTTACTAACTCGAAATTGTAAAAACGAATCCAAAATCATATGATTATTGGATTCGTTTTTAAGTTAGCCTTTTAAGGAGTTAGTGTATGTTCTTCCATTCCCCCACCCTCATAATTCACACCTTCCACACCCTTCATCAAATGATACCGGATACCCGTCTCCATCGCCTTCTCTTCAAACTCCACGGTCCGTGCTTGCAACTTATAACGCAGTTCGTATGCCCGCTGCATTTTCTTGCTGAAGGTTTCGATACTGACATCGAGAATGATAATGCTGTCGTTGCTTAATTCGACCTGGGTGTTGCTCGTTCCTGAACGTTTGTAACTCTTCACATGCCGCAGCGACAGCCACACGCAGTCTTCCCGAAACGGCGACCGGCATGGAAACAGGATAATGTCGCGTTCTCTGTCAAGGATGAGCGGATTCATGTTCTTTTTATCCAGAATGGCCTGGGCTCCGTCCAGTGCACCTCGCATACTCGAGCCGCGAAAACGCAGATTCGTGTCGATCAGGTTGAAGGGGCTTATGCCGGCCATGGAGATTCCATCCTTTTTGCAGATCTTCGAGTTCAGAAATCCATTTTCATCAAAATTAGGCAATATGCCAATCGTTTCCGAACTGATTGCATATTCCCTTTTCATTTCGCTATTGACCTTCGTTTTCTGCTTCACTCATATTCCTCCTTTTAATTTAAAGCTTAAAATTTAAATTAAATTGGAGTATACTAACAGATAGTTGGTACACTCCAACTGGTTCCTCCGGGTGATCGTCTTGCGGACTGTCACACCCGGTGGTTTTCTATTGCCGTCACTTTCTCCCTCACATCTCACTCACCTCCTTGATGCTGCAGCCAGGATACGATGGCTGCCATATTGGCTTTGTCCTGATTGATGAAAAACAGGCGCCGACTGCCTCGTTCGCTGCCTTTGAAAGTTCGCCAAATTTTGTTTAAAGGACGCCAGTCAATCCCTTGCAGACCTTCCATGCGCCGCAATAATTCCGCTCTCTTTTCTTCAAAGCTCAGTTCTTCCATATCCCGTACCGAATAATTCGCCAATGAATAAAGCAACGGAAAACTTGCCAACATGCATACTTCATAGTCACCAATCGTTTCAACGGGATGCAGTTTGAATAATTCGTTGAGCCACAGATTGATCAGTTCGATATTTTCTTCTCCGTTCAGGGTGAAGAGGTTTTCCTGGACGAGGCTGCTCGAGATCGTTTTGCCGGTGATGAATAAACCGACGAGCTGCCTCAACTGCGATAACGACACGAAGTTTTTGTTGTTCGGTCGCATAACCGCCCGCTTCTCTTCTTCCACTCCCGCTTCTTTGAGTTGATCATTAGCCATCAGGATTTCGTTGGTGATCCGGTTGATCTCATTGCGTGAGTCGTAGGCAATGCGCTTCGACAACGATACTTTTTTGCCTTTCGTATTCAGGTCAATATACAGCTGATCTGCCTCGTTTGCGCCTAGCCCTTCGAAAATTTGGACGGCCAATGCGGCATTGTTCAAGCTTTGCAATAACTTGAGTCCTTGCTGTCGTTCCTGGTCCACTTCACTGTGAATTCTATGTACAATCATGCTATTCGTTTGTGACAATGCAACGATTCGCTGGGTTCCGTCAATAATGGTCAGCTGCTGCGGTTTGCCGTCTTCCAACTTGCCCTCTTCCAAGTACGCGACCAGTGGCGGCAAGTAAATCTGATCGGTCAGGACGTTATCAAAGATATAATTCCTGATTTTCCGGATCTGCAGCTGATTCTTTTCCCTTACCTTTAATCTGCCCTCGGCGAGCATGGTCACGAGTTCTTTAATCGGGTAGTTGATAATCGTTTGCTTTTTCGTAAAGATTTCGTTACTGATCACGTGACCGCCCCTTCTCTTCCTCAATGACTCTCAAGAACTCCAGCATCGTTTTCTTGATCGCCGTCGTCGTTGAATTGTTTTTGATTTGCCCCGTTGCCGCGTCGTACATATGCGCGAAAATCGGATCATCATGCTTCCATGTGCAACGGTTATTCAGCTTTTTCAGCATACCGATCGCTTCGATATGGGTCACCTGGTTCCGCGTCAATGAATAGACGGTGAGCGCTAAAGCAATCTGGATACCGGACAAGCCGGACACATAAACTTTTCTGTTTTCCATGCCTTTCGGGAACAAGGTAATCCAAGATTCAAAGAAATGCTTGGCTATTTTCGGCACTTCGGCCTTTTTACAGTTCCGGTAATAAGGCTCGCCCGTCTTTGCCGTTAGAATCCCTTCAAATAACGCGATCAGGCATTTTCGCATCGTAACGGTGGAAGTGACTGCCGAGTTCTGCGCAGTCAACCTCGCCCGGTCAGTCTCGATTTCGAACTTATTCCCGATCAGTTGCGTTACTTCACGCGTCAACTCAATGTATGCATCCCGCTGATTAAACTTCATCACTTGTCCGGTATGCGCTTCTTTTCGTTCTGTATTGTAATCGGTGAAAAGCTGCCGTTCTTGCTGTTGGTTCAAGTCGAGGTAGACTTGCATCGCTACAGGGTAGGCTTCCAGGCTTTGGATATAGTTCCCCAGCTCCTGCGCTTTGCTGTAATGGCCTTCCACTTCTGCCTGTTCCTTGTTCGCCTGAAGGTAATTGATCGCCGATAACAAGGCCGCCGAACGGTGTTGGCCGTCCAACACGTAGATCTTATTCCCCGGTGCCAGCTCGAATCCCCCTTCCACTTCTTTGATCCCACCTCTGCTCGAGAAGACGAAAGGTGAGAAATAAAAGTGTTCATTCTTTTCCAGCGCTTCAATGATGAAGTCGCGGATTTCCTTCCTTCTATTCGGATCCAGCAGCCGCTGCACTTCATGATCCACTTCAAACATCGCCCGCAGCATCGAGAAACGGATTTGAGTGGATAGGATCTCTTTACCGAACTGATTATAGGTGTATCCTTTTATCGTCGCTAATACGCCGGTATTGATCACATGTACTCCCTCCCTATCCTTACTTTGTTAATTATATAGGTACTTATGCTTAAATAGCGAACTATTTTAAATTATTTTTTAATTCCAAATTAATCTTTGTTTTTCGCATTCATTTTTTTACTTAAACCTTTACAATGAGGCGTTTCTCGCATATAATTTTGGCTTTCTTTTCTACGTAAAAAATCACCCTTGAAAACGGATCGTTTTCAAGGGTGATTTCAGTGGACATTTCAATTCTCAAATCTAATACCTTCACTCGTTACACTGGTCTAATTCCAGTAGTTCCCAGATGTTCCCTGTGTAGCCAAAATTTATTATTATTATTATAATATTCCGATAATTACACAGAGGCGAACGCCCGAAACCTTTGCGGTTCCTGGGCATCGCTTTTTTCGCATTCAATTGTCGTGAATATGCTGGATAGTCTTGACACAGGGGCACGATTTCTTAAATACAGCTGTATTCAAAGGGGGACAAACCAGTTTTTTCCCAGAAACGCGAACTTTCTAAATATAAAACAGCGGGCAATCAATTGATTGTCCGCTGTTTTCTCTGCTCAATTATTCAATTGCATACTTAATAACTGGAGAACCGGTTCTCCGACCGCTCCCGCTCCACCGAAAATGGCATAAGACTCATAGCTGCCGAGCTGCGTCGCCGTTTCTTCCGGGATCGTGTCTCCCTTCACCAACAGGATTGGGGCGTCGTTCTTCGCCGCCAGGACGGAGCCCGCCAGCGCGTCCGGAAAGTTCGTGCCCGTCGCGATGAACGCCTTGCCAGTGCTCATCTTCAACTTGCTGTTCACTTCCAGGCCAGTCGCATATCGATCCTTGCCGCCGTAGCGCACCGGATTCGGCAGTACCATGAACACCTCATCGCTCACCGCTCCCTCGCTCCCAATAACGTGGGTTTTCGTCGTGGACTCCAGCGCCGCTATGGTTTCAGGCGGTAGCTTGTCAGTCCGCGTCAATAAGATTGGAATACCATTCCGAGAAGCATATGCCGAAACAGATAAAACGTCGGGAAAATTAAAGCCATATGCCAAAACCGCCTCTGTCGAATTCAGACGCTTCGCAATCATAGCCGCTGTATCAAAACGATTCTTGCCACCAATCCGGTCAATCGCCAGACCCATTTGCCTCAATTCGTTCTCCACTTCCACCGAGACGGCGCCTTTACTGCCAAGAATGATTACTTTATCCGCACCCAGTCGCGCAATCTCAGCTTTCGTCTCTCTTCCTAAAGTCGCTGTCCGCGTCAATAGGATCGGTGCATCCTCCTGATATGCCAGCGGTCCACCCGCCAGCGCATCCGGGAAATCCGCTGCCGTGGCAAGCACTACCGTATCAGCCGTTTCCCATCCTTCTTTTGAAATGACGACTGCCGTCTCATAACGGGTATCTCCTGAAATACGAATGTCTACAACTTCAATATAAGAACTTCCCATCTTGACTTCATCAAAGTACACATTTATTAAAGAATCATTTGCACCCGCACGATAAAGTCCAAATCTGAAATTTGTATGAGTATATAAGTCAGTATAGCCAAGTCTACCTTGATAATCTACTATGATTTCACCATTTCGCCAAACTGTTAATATTCCGTTTTCACCTCCCGTATCATCAATTCTCATTTTTACAATAAAATCTGTCCAAGCGTTAGTTTGTATAGCCCTAGTATAATGCGTTCTTTTATTAAATTCTATTGAAGTTCCATCTCGGCTAATAATTAATATTCCAAGGGGTTCTACATTAGAAGCAAATTCAAATGCGACAGGAGGTGAAGCAGGTGCACCTTGCCACCATTGAGCAAATAAATTCCAATGTGTAGGAGGTTGGAAGTCAGATGGAACATACATACTAAATCCAATGTATTTTATTTGATTGTTTTTCATATCTCCTAATTTTAGTTCAACTCTACTTTCTGCAGGAGCTAATTTAAAACCAATTGAATTTCCCCCTCTTTTAGAAAGACTCTTATCAATCCATATATCTTCATCTTTTGGTACAAGCCAATTTCCTCCTATTTGTTGATGGAGTGGATACTTTAAATTTTGATCGTATAAAATTCCAAGTGAAATCGTTGAATTCTCGAAGCTCAAAGAATGATCTACCGCGGCGGAGGAGTGTGTTGGATAGAAGAAGAGGGGCAAAAAACAACAGAAAACTACTTTCTTTTTCGTCAACATATCAAAACTCCTTTCGATAATTTCTATGTAAATTGGAAATTAACTAAGAAATCAATATATTCACAAGTAATGATATAACAAATAAGCATAAAAGTATATATAATATAAAATAAATACTATATATAATATATTAATAGGTATTAATATATATTTTATAGTATTTTATTGTATTTTTGTGAATGCAGGAATTTTAGAAGTGAATTATTAATATAGGAACCGAGATTCCTTATATTTTTAAGCGTAAATTGGAACATGTTGCTTCAAAAAAAGAAAAGCCTTACCGACAAAAAAGGTACTGCACCCCAATAGTTAGAGTTTAAAATTGAACTGAACCCCAAATGGGATCACTTTTTTAAAGTGTCTATCATTTGGGGCTTAGTACAAACAAACTTTTGGGATGTTTTTTTATGACAAAATATAGTGAAGGTTTCAAACAACGGATTGTGCCTACAGCCATTAAACAGAACCACTTGTGCCACGTTTTAAAACCACTTCGGACAAAAACCAGAACCACTTGAGACATGAGAAAACCACTCCTATATAATTAGTTTGCGGAATATTCCGTGAATTTATGGTATAGGAGGTTTTTTATTATCAAATATCGAGAGATTCTCCGACTGGATGCTCAGCAAGTATCCAAACGAGGAATCGCAGCCAGCTGTAGGTGTTCAAGGAGTACGATCACTGAAGTGCTGGAGCAAGCAGAAAAAAAGGAGATTTCCTGGCCCTTGCCGAAGGGTCTGGGAGACCAAAAGCTTCTGTTCCCTGAGAAGCACGTCAAGGACGAACGGTACTTGCCTGACATGGACTACGTCCATAAAGAAAAGGCCAAAACGGGGTGACGCGCTCTCTCCTCTGGCACGAATACGTAATCGTCTGCCGAAATGGGAATCAAATTCCCTATAGTTACCGCCAGTTTTGTCGGGAATACAGCAAGTTCATCACCACCAGCAAAGCGACTATACGCATCAAACGAAAGACAGCTGTATTTTGCAATAGAAAAGTGCAGAGTGTTGCAACGTTTTTTACAGAGTGTTGCCGCCAGGGAATTTCAGTTGGTGCGAGATAGTGCATTGGTTAAGCGCTAACTCTCGCCGGTGTAAGTGATGATATGCGCATGATGGATCAGCCGATCCATTAACGCTGCGGTTAGTCGACTATCGACGAATATCCGGTTCCACTGGCTAAACTCCAAGTTCGAGGTAACTATCAAGCTTTTCTTCTCGTAAAACTCGGTGATGAGTTGGAAGAGAACTTCTGCACCTTCCTTACTGAATGGCACGTAACCCATTTCGTCTAAAATCAACAACTGGATGTTATCAAATTTCTTGCGAAATGCACTTAGCTTCCCATTTCGATAGGCTGTTTCCAGTTCTTCGACCAGATGCGAAGCCCGGTAGAATCGCACCTGGTATCCCATTTCACAGGCTCGTCTGCCTAAGGCTTGATTACGGCCACGAATTTTTACCAGGTCTGCCATCTTATTTACCACCCAGTGCCAGGTGCTCCAGCGAGCACAAGATTCTGATGGGCTTTGATGAACTCAAAGTCTACCAGTTGATCCTTGGTCACCGTTTGAGGCAACCATTGAGTATTGCGGAATGAAAAAGCCACTTGTGCGGAGTTTTGAGCCACGAGTTGCGGAGAATCAGGCCAGCAAGTACCAGAAATTCAACTGAATCAAAAGTACTTGAAGTTGAAAGCGCCTGAAAGATCGAAAGATACATACTTAAAAGTATTGAGTGGAGGACGAATGAGATGAGCCATCCTTTCGATGCGTTGCAGCAACAATGCCGCACCTTGCGGTTGGCAGAAACAGCAAAAGAGCTACCCGCACTTCTCCGAAAAGCAGAAGCCAAAGGTTGGACTTATCACGAGTTCACACACGAACTTCTCTCTTATGAATTGCAATGCCGGGAACAGAAAACCACCGAACGCCTGATGAAATGGGCAGAGTTTCCGGAACTAAAGACATTGGATACTTATGATTTGAAAGAACAAAACGCCTTAGGCGAAAAGCAATTTAACGTGTTGAAAGAATTGAATTGGGTAGTTGATGATTTCAGATTAATCTTAATAGGATCGACAGGTGCAGGAAAACGCATCTGTCCGTCGCGTTGGGCGTGCATGCCGTCCAACAAGGGTTTCAAGTTTCCTTTGTTTCCATGGCCCATTTGATGTATATCTTGAAAACACGGGAACATATCAAAAAATCCAATACCCGGTATAAGCGGATTATTGGATCAGATCTGATCATCATTGATGACGTTATTTATATGACATATGAAGCGAACGAAGCCCATTTTTCCTTCCAGTTCATCTACGACCTTTATGATAAAACCGCTTTCATTTTGACATCGAACAAAGGTTCAAATGAATGGGGGGAATTCCTGGGTGATCCCACATTGACAACGGCCATCTTGGACCGCCTGCTCCATCGGAGTGAAATTATTACCTTTGGTGAGGAAACGGACAGCATCCGTATGAAGTACTGAAAAACTTTGTTTCCCGAAACAAGTGGTCTGTCTTAATTGGTGAAAGTTGATCTATCTTATTTGTAACAAATTGATCTATTCTACTTGACGGTTACAGGTTGCCATGGTGGCGTGCATGAACAAGCTGCTCAAAACAATCCACCAGTTGGTCACACACCAATTACGCTACGATTACAGGCTAAGCCTCTGCATCGTGGCACCTAAAGTTTAACATATTCCGCCCCTGCGAAAAAATGAAAAAGCCGGAGGTTTTTTTGGCATGCCCATTTTTAGTTCTAACCAATTTCTGTCTCCAAAGAGAGGGGCAATCTCAAACGAATTAAGTTAAATTTGAACAAAATCTATTGACTAATCGTAAGAAATGTCACTACCGTCAGATAGTGGCTCCCTTGTTGTCTCACATGGCTCTGAAATCCGTCCGAAGTGGCTCAAAATATGGCACAAGTGGCTCATTTCGCTGGCTGTATTCAGTATCGAGTGGGGCATATCGTGTTGTCAACGCCGGTTTATTTTTCCCCATTATAGCCGGAATAAAATTCCCCACTTGAGCTATTTTACAGGTGCGGCAACCGGATGATTACAGCCAAGAAAATATACCACCTCTGCCATATTTCAGAGCCCCCATCTTCATACTGTGAATCCAATATTGCAAATTGGATACCGCCGGTATAACACAGAAAAAAACTAAACACTTTATTCTACATTTAAACTTTACTATTTATAACTTATATGTATCTTCATATGAAATAATGTTTTTGGTATCTAGAACTAACTTATCTTTTAAATAACTCATATTTTCTTTAATGTGGTCATGACCAACCATTACTACAACGATATCAACCTCATTAATGAATTTTTCAAAACTCATAAATTGATGATCCACTATACGTTTTTTTACTAATGGATCAAAAACCTTTACTCCAAAAGCTAAATGTTCATCCAACTTATCTAACAATTGAAGTGCCGGGCTTTCTCTTGTATCGTCAACGTTTTCTTTATAAGCCAGACCATATAAACCAACTTTTGAAATGTCTCTAATATTATGTGCTCTCATAATATCTCTAATACGTCCAAGCACGTGTCGTGGCATTGAATCATTTATTTTCCTAGCTGCTAATATGAGATTAGTTAAATCAGGATAATCACCAACTAAAAACCATGGATCAACAGAAATACAATGTCCCCCAACCCCAGGTCCTGGCTGCAAAATATTTACTCTGGGGTGCATATTTGCAATACGAATAATTTCATATACGTCTATATTATCAACTCGGCAAATTTTAGCTAATTCATTAGCAAATGCAATATTAATATCTCGATATGTATTCTCAATTACCTTTGACATTTCAGCAGACCGAATATCCGTTAAAATTATATCAGATTTACAAAAATTAGCATATAAATCTTTAACTTTCTTGGCAACTTCTAAATTATCTGCCCCTATTGTTCTTGCATTATGCTCAAGTTCGTATACCATATTTCCAGGAATAATCCTTTCAGGAGCATGAACAAGATGAATATCTTCTCCAATAATAAAACTTCTCTTTTCTATTACAGGACGGATATGTCTATCGATGGTTCCTGGTGAAATAGTTGATTCAATAATTAAAGTTGCACCTTTTTTACATACGTCTAGCACACTATTGATAGCAGAAATAACAAATATAGGATCAAGCTTCTTACTTTCTTCTATATAAGGGGTTGGTACTGCAATCAAATAGCTATCAGTTTTTTGATATTCAGTTGAAAACTCAATATCATTTAATATAGCTTTTTCGAAAAGTGATTGTAACCCTTCTTCTTCAAAAGGAAGTTCTCCTAATTTTAAAGACTCTACTAATTCTTTGTTGTAGTCTGTTCCTACAACGCTGATTCCGCTTTTTGCAAAAATTAGTGCTGTAGGAAGTCCTATATAACCCATACCGATAATATTTATCAAGACAAAAATCTCCTTTTCAAGATTACTTTTAATCTGTTATCTAATTTCTAGAATCCATAGAAACCGATTAAAAAAGTAATACACATAATAATTCTTAGATTAAAAACTTAATAGATGTTTATATTTCTTTTTCTCTCGGTTGTTAACTATAATTTTATCGCTTTTCAAATCAATATAATCTCCCCATTTATATTGATATTCTACCGGACTAATATCATGTGAGCCTCCTTGATGAAAGGTGATTTCTCCAAATACTATTCTTCCTTCAATATTGTAGAAGTCTACTCTACATGCTGCGAATTCTTTAGACAGAACTTTTGCATATTCAATCATTAGCTCATAATTTATTGGCTTTGAAACTAATTCTTCCTCAAAGTTCGGACGGCGTAGTCGAATATCTAACTTTTCAAAATTCAAATTGTAAAGATTTCTTCTTGCACCACTAAAATGAGACCCATCTGAAGAAGTTGTTTCAATATCAACTGCTAAAAATTTTACCTCTCCATTAAAACAGAAAAATCTATAATCTGTTAATCCAATTTTCGAAGTACTATCTTTGAGAACTTTTTCACAGATAATTTTCGGCTTAATTTCTTTATAATTCCACTCTCTCGAATTCCAATAGTAGTTTTTATTAATAAGTTTTCTTAATTTTTTTTTGACATCTAAAATTGGGAAATCCCTTTTATCTTTACACCAAATATTCCCATCAGATAAATGATTGCATTTTAAGAAAAACTCATTAGGCAGATTTGATAAATCAATTTCATCTGGACTTGAATAAATCGCATAAACTTCATTTAGAATATGTGACAATCCGCATGATGCTACATAATCTCTTACCAATACCTTATCTGTACATATTGTCGTAAGCGGATCTCTATTATATAGATGCAACCACCAAAGTTTTTCATTAAACGTTTGAGGATTATTAATATTAAACTCTAAGTTATAATGTTTTTTAAAATACTGCTTTGCAAAAATTGAATTAGGTAGAATTTTTTGAGCGTTTTTTCTTAATAAAAAAGTTTTTTTCTTCAATTCTTTAATCATTTAATTCTCACTCTCCTCATATTTTTTTGATGTCTTTTTTTATCGAAAGTATTAACAACATAATAATTAATTATTTAAATTTTATAAATTTTTCAAGTTAAAATATAGATTATTCACATATTCATCCAATACCCTATTTCTACAAACTTCTAAGAAATCATATAAATTTTATAAACCTTTAGTTTACAATTTCTTCCAGTAAACCATACTTCAAAATAATATTCTGATTAATCTTTTTAAAATACTTCAATAAATTAATAATTATAAAATAATCTATACAAAAGCTTTATTTTTAAGATCATATACTCTGCTTTTCATTATTATTAATGAGATGAGTATGATATTTAATACTGCACCAGCAAGGCTGTATAATGCAATCGCTAAAGTATCATTACCAATAACATAGGCACCCACAAACAACATTCCTATTCTTATAACAAGACTGATATTAGTGAATATTAACTGAAACTTTTGTTCAGAAATGACTGGCAATGTTCTTATGCTTGGAGAATTAACAAACACAAAGTAAGACCAAACTGCTATCCATCTTGCATACTCTCCAGCGACTACCCAGTTTGGGCCAAAAACTGTGCTAAATAACCAAGGTCCCCAAATTATTACCATGCCAAATGGCAACACTCCTATAACGGCTAGAGCAGCGGTTGCCTTAATTACTAGGCTAGTTATATTTTCTTTTTTGTACGAACCCTCTACAATTCTCGGATAAAAAACATCGCCCACAGCTTTTCCTATTAATTGAGCAGGCATAGAAAGCATGCGTTGACCTAAAATATAAAAACCTGCAGATGCAGGACCAAAAAAACTAGTTAACATTAATACAGGTAAGCTTTGAGTTATTCCATTAATAAACATTTCAGGTGATCTATACTTCGGAAAGTCACTGTATAATTTCGCTAAATACCAAAGTGAAACTTTTTTTTCGCTTTCTTTTTTTTGTGTTGATTTTTTATTGAAAATAAAAATTTTAAGTCCAATTGTAAGTAAAATAACACTTAATAGTTGCCCACCAACAGTAACAAAAATAAGAACAGTTGCAGTAGGCAAAAAAATACCGAAAATTACTTTTATACTATTAAGTAAAAAAGCTTGTATAACTGTAGCATTTGCTTTTAATTTGAAATACTTTTTACGTATAATCCACTGTTCTACTATTTGAAGTAAAGATGAAAATATTAAAAATAATGGTATTAACATCACATAAGGCTGCAAAACTTCCATACCTATTACTTTTAGTATATTTTCACCAAATAGAAATAAAATTATGAATGATATAATTGAAATTGCGAAACCTATTATAATTGATAATTTGACTAAACCACGTGCTTCTTTATCTTCTTTAGGTAATACTATTGCCATTGGGTAAGTAAGACTTACAATTACTGAAACTATAGCAGTCAATGAAACAAATACCCCTAAAATTCCATATGCTACAGGGCCATAAATTCTAGTTATTATTGGAGAGAATATAATTCCTATTATTTGTGCCATTGCAGTTCCTGAAGCAATCATTAGAACATTCCTGAGAAATGTTCCTTTTAATCTATTAAAGAAAGTATTATATGTTCTATCAGTAATTTTCTTTAAAAAATTTCTATAAATAATATAATTTACTGATTTTTTCATTTTGTCTCCCTTAAATAAATTTTTAACTTTATTGCATTGAAAATTAAAAATTAACATTACTTTTTAAATCTTACAAAGTCTCTTATAATTTCAAACTACAATTAATCTATAATTGATTAACTGTAGTAATGACATATATTATAAGAAAAACTTTAAAATAATTTTCTATATTGTATAGCTATATTTTCATAGGTATATTTATTAATTATTTCTTTATTAGGGTTAAATTCAGAATTTAATCCCTTTTTAAATCTCCAATATTCTTTTTTCAAATATTCTTTTAGAATCTTATAGTCTTTTTCATGATAAACTTCTTCGTAAGTAATACCTAGATTCGTCTTTTGCATCACTCGAGTTACCTCACTATCTGGTAATTTTCCACTTACCAAAGAAATTATTGGTTTTCCTATAAACATATACTCTAAAAATTTACCTGGAAAAACACCGATTTCATTCTCATTATTCCATGTTGCTAAAACTAAGTAACGCGATTTTTTTTGCAATTTCAAACTCTCCTCTCTTGAGATCAAACCATAATCAACAAGAAGATGTTGGAGACCAAATTGATTTGCTTGTGAATATAAAGAAGAGTAATCTTTTCCGGCATAGTTAAATACTATATCATCACTATCTATTAGATTTTCTCTAATTAAATCATGAATACATTCAAAAATTACACTTAAGTCTCTTTTCCCACGGTATAGATAACCTGTGTAAGTAAAAGTGAACTTATTATCATTTAAGACTTCTTCATCCATTGATAAATCGCTTTCGTCGAATCCATTTGTAATTATAAAGGATTTCTCATAATAACGTCCTTTACAGATTCTCTCAAGATAACCTTTGGACACAGCTACTACCCTGTCAGCTTTCTTTATTGCATTCTCTTGTATGCTTAAATTAAATTTATTCAACAAATCCGGAAAAGTTTCCCCTACCATCGGATCTCTAAAATCAGATATCCAGTTGACTTCATCATTCTTCTTCTTATAATAAATTCCACATAGTACTGAAGCAATCGGACCATAGCTAGTGATAATTACATCAAATTTTTTATCTAGCAATAAATTATTCAAACATTTTTTATAATTATAATAAAAATCATAAGAGATACATATATTAATGAGATGGGTCAGAATTTTTTTCAGTTTTAAAGTAAATACATTTTTTTTTCTTGCTTCAGAAAAAATGTTTGAATCACTTGAATAATTTCTATTAATTTTTTTTACTTTTGTATTTCTGTTTAGATATTTCTTTATAAGTGGCGAGTGATTTAGTTTTGTAATTTCAAATCCACTTGCACTATCTTTTGCTAAAATTTCATCATATCGCTCATTATATGAAGTTGTAATAACATGAATATCATAGCCCATTAAAGCTAGATATTTTGCTAATTTAGTTGGCCGTATAGCTCCTACAGCGTTTTCTGGTGCGAAAAGATAACTTACTATTAATATTTTTTTCACTTTATAACACCTATATTTCCTGAATTTTGATAGTATTAATAAATTTACTTTAGTTCAATACTAAAAAATACAAAATATTTATCTCTTTATTTTTATTCGATCTAAATGTGGCTCCACTAAAATTTCCTTCTGTTTTAAGAAATTTATTCCTAAATATGTCATAATTAAATAATAGAAAAATTCGTCAAAATACATAAAATCTAGAGCAAACCAGGGAAGGAAGTATGCACTTATCAGAATTATAGAAACCAATTTATAAGGTACAATTAACTTTTCTTTAACCTTCATTGGAGCAAAAGAAATTCTTTGCCAAATTACAAGAAGCAGGCTTCCGAGAATCCCTAGCTGCCAAACTATTTGTAAAAAAGTGTTATGTGCAGCTCTAGAATTAACATAAGCATTTGAAGTGCCATTTCCAAAAAAAAGAACGTTTGGGTTATCCCGTAAGTATTCTATATACATGATTTGTAAATCAAACCGTCCCGTAGTAAGTGTATGATTTGTAAATCTATAAATATATTGATCTATTTGAGTAGAAAAAACATTAGAAAAAAATATAAAACTAATTGTTGATAGTATCAATAAATATATAGTTAATTTACTAACTATATTTTGTTTTTGAATCATAAAAGAAATTCCCCATAGTATAAATATTCCGGTCAAAGATAACAAAAACATTTTTGATACAGACAATAATCCGAAATAAATAAGTAAAAATAACGTTCCAATTAATAATGAATTTTTTATCTTATTATTACTTTTAGTAATTAAAGTAATAATAACAGCTATAGTCATTATAATCTGTGCAGAATAAAAGTTAGGATCGCCATAAAACCCACTGAGACGTGCGAAACCAGCTCTTTCAATATCAACATTAATGTATTTAGACATTTCTGGCACATCTAATAAAAGCATCGAGGAAAAACATGCAGTTAAAACCCCACTTGTCATAAATAAGGCGCAAATTTTAAAATCTAGTTCTTTCCAAAAGTTACTTAAATAAAATGGAATAAAGAATAACAAGAAAATAAAATATGTATACGAAAAAACAGAAGAAATACTTAGTGAATTCATTGCTAATTTAGTTATCAGAGTATATACAATTAGTGTTGAAATTAATACTAACATTGTTTTTTTAAATTCTAATCCACGCCTTTGTATTAGCATAAAAATAAAAACTAATGGTATTACTATTGTAAAAAAAGTGAAACTATCTGGACTAATTTTTAATACAGGAGACCAGGGTAAAAAAAATAGTAATAGTGGAAATAACATTTTTTTCTTAGAAAAGAGTAGTATAAGAGTAAATAAAAGCAGAGCGGCTACTATAATAGTTTGACTTGAAGCGTATAAACCAATTGACATGATTATTGTAACTAAGATGCTCAATGACAATATTTTTATATTTTCCATATGTTTAAAATTATTAAACTGCATTTATCTCCCCTATTTCACAAATTAAATTTCAGTTACAGCTCTAAAAAAAATTTTTGACTTCTCATTTGAGTTATCTTGTACTAAATAATTGTTTTTAGCTTTACTTATTTGTTCCGGGTTATTTAGAAGTTTTTTTAACCCTATGTATATTCCTTTTTCACTATTTTCACAGATAAAATTAAATTCTTCATTTATTTTTTCTCTCACTGCTTGAATATCAGTTGAAAAGATAGGTGTACCAATAATTTTAGCCTCATCCACTACCATTGGCGCAGCTTCGTGATATGAACTTATAAATAGTAAATCTGCTTCTTTAATATAAGGGTACGGATTCGATTTAGGTCCTAACAAAAAAACTGTATCTTCTAGCGCATGTTTTCTAATTTCTTTAGTTAAATTTTCTCTTTCACTTCCATCACCGGCAATATACCATTTAATTTTATAACCTTCTTTAATTAACTCCCTTATTGGGTTGATGGCTCTTTTTAAACCTTTTTCTTTAGATAATCTACAAGCTGAAAAAAGTACTATTTCATCATTTTTATTATATAGATTTTTATATTCATTGCTTTTCCTTAGTATTTCGTCATAAGGATGAAAGTTATAACAACGGCTACTTTTGTCTTTTAATTCTGGATAACTGCTTATTAGACTTTCTAAAGCACTATCTGAAACACAGACTAATTTATCCAATTTAAAATAGGTATCTTTAATTTGATTATTAACTAAATCTCCTTTAACAACATCGGCATGTACCCATCCTATTTTCATTGGAGACTCTACACACCTGATTATAAAACGATTAAAGCCTGAAACTAAATTTTTAACTTTAGCTTCTTGATGAAAGGATATTGCTACATCATAGCCTTTTAATTTTTTTTGTGTCATAAGAGCCATTGAAATAGGTAAAGAATTGGAAAATATTTTTGTCCATACTGCTGCAAAAGATCTAAAAATAATTTTAATCGGATTTTTGCAATATTTTAAATCATTCATTGACATTCCTAAAGTTTTAACAAGCATTGAAGGTTCGATAATATTGATGCCCTTTGGTACTTTTTCTCTTAACGGACCTTTATCATAAAAAACTAAAAGATCAATATCATAACTATCTTTTATCTCTTCTAACATATTATTTAACGATGTTTGAATACCACCAATTGCAAAAGATTTGTTTACAATTAATATTTTTTTTTTCAGAATAAACACCACGCCTTATTACAGAATCTTATCATTAAGGTATTTTGAATGTAATAAATCTAGTAATTTATACAGAATTTTTATTATAAATTCCAACATATTCTTCTGCTATTTTTTTCCATTTGAATTTTTTTACTAATTCAACTGAATTTAAAGACATAAGATTATATTCGTTTAAAATTTTTGAAATTTTTCCGGAAATATCATAAATATCATAGCAATTAACATGATATCCCACTAAGCCATTATCAAAATGTTCATCAAATCCTTGTCCTTTGGTATAAATAACAGGTAATCCTTGGCTCATAGCTTCAGCATATACTAAACCAAATGTTTCAGTTTTAGAAGGCATTATAAATATATCATTCGCACGAAAGACTTCAATTAACTTTTCTTTAGGCAGAGGCGCGATATAGTGAAAATAATTTCTTTGTGTCAATTGATGATATATAGACTTATCTTCAATCTTACCTACCACATTAAACTCAATATTGTATCCCTTAGATTCAAGAATGTCTATCGCCTTAATTGCTCTTAACAAATTTTTCCTCTTATTAATAGCTCCGACATATAATAATTTCACATTTTTTTGTTTAGATATTACTTTCGGAGAGTTTTTATTCAAATGCCAAAAATCATCAATTCCATTTGGAATTACTTTTGATTTAGAAAAAATAAATTCTCTGAACTCTTTAGGTATATATTTATTTATTACATAGTTTTTATAAGGTTCGGATAAAAAAATAATTTTATCAGCTTCTTTTAGTATTTCGATTCCTTTCTGTCGTAAATATAGGACATATTTAAAAAAGGTATTTACATCTGCATCTCTGACCGCAACAATATATGGCAAACCATATTTTTTCTTTAATCCCAGTGCAATAAATCCATTAGAGAATAAAGAATGTGCATGAACATAGTCGAACTCCTCAAAATTAAATCGGGGGATAATATCATCTAATATCTTTTTATGTTTAACATAAAAGATATATCGATCATTAGAATTATAACATTTACTCACTTTTAAATTCTTCTCTTGAATTATCTTTTGATCATCTCTAGGAATGTAATTTTTTGAAACAGGAACATATGTTGTAGAATCAACACTTGTATATTTTAATGAGTTTTGCAACTGGAAGTGTACAGAAGAACTATAGTAGTAAGAGTTTATATTTAATATTTTCATTTAATCTAATCCTCATATTTTTTAGTATGGATAAGCTCTTATTCTGCTTATTAAAAAATTTACATTCATAATTTTAAAAAATGTTTATAGAATCAAGTTCAATTTAAACGTAAAATCTTCTTAAGAAGCATTACTATTACATATTAAATTTTTAAATTACATTAACATTTTTGAAAAGAAAATTACTAATACTTTTTATATTTTCTTATTCTTCTTAAATGATTGATTATTTCGCGCAAACAATTTAATGGGGAAGTATATACTGCTTTAATAAAATGTCGTGAGGATATCCAATACTTTTTGCTCCGTATTCCAACAACTACCATTACAGCATTGTGTCTGAAAACAACATATTTTTTTTGCTTATAAGATAGTTTTTTGAAATATTTTTTCTTGAAATTGAATAACTCTAATTCCTTGTCTATTTTATTTTGCCCAACAGATATACGCTCACTATCATGTAAAAATTGAACAACTAATGCTTTTGGTATGTATCCAATTCTTAGATTACTTTCAATTGCTTTTAACATTAGCATGAACTCTTGACCAACTTCTATATGATCAAATCCACCAATTTTTGTAATAGCTTCTTTCTTGAACATGTAGGTTGAAGTTGGTGTCAAGTGGTGCATAATGTGAGATTTTAACAGTTCTTCTTTTGCAAGACTTTTTACATAGTCATGTTCTCTGTAATCAACTAAAACATTATTTTTATTATGAATTCTTACATCCATGAATGACAAATCTAATTCTTTGTTCAACATATATTCTATCTGTGTTTCAACTTTTTCATTGAGATATGTGTCATCATCATCGAGAAATGTAATATAATCTCCATTTGCTCCAAAAATCCCTTCATTTCTAGCAAGAGCTCCGCCTAAATTTTTTTTATTTTTTATATATTTCACTTTGTTATTGCCAGTGAATCTTTCCATAGTTTTCATAGTATTTGTTCTATACTTTGAATCAGGTGGGTTATCATCTACTACGATAGCTTCTACATTTTCGTACGTTTGATTTAATATTGACTCTATTGCATTTCTCAAATAATCACTTCTTTTGAATGTAGGAATAATTACACTTACTTTTACCTTCACAATATTTCAACGCCTTAACTTAATATTTAATATGCTTTTCCTCAAAATGTTTAGCAGAAATCATAATATTTTTATAGAACACTATATAAGTTCCTTTATTCTTAACACAGGTGGTCGACCAATTGAATAGTAATCTATATCCTCATTAGCAGTTTGATTAAGACTATAACAATTACGACCATCGAAAATAACGCCGTCTTTTAGCAATTCGCTATAAATGCTGAGAGGCTTATTTTTAATCTCTTCCCATTCAGTCATTATAAACGCAGTATTAGCACCTCGAAGAGCTTCCTCAATAGAATTAGTATATTCCACAGCTTCCGGTAAATACTTTTTAGCATTTTCCATCGCTATAGGATCATATGCAATTACTTCTGCACCAGCTAGAATCAAACTTTCTGCAGTTATAATTGATGCTGCCTCTCTCATGTCATCTGTATTTGGCTTAAAAGCCAGCCCAAGCATTGCAATACGTTTACCTTTTAAAGATCCATAGTATTTCTTGGCTTTATCTACTAAAAGTACTTGTTGTTTGTTATTAACTTCAATTACTGCTTTTAGAAGGTTAAATTCATGATTAACATTTCCAGCAATTTGTACTAAAGCTTTTGTATCTTTTGGAAAACATGATCCACCATATCCAATTCCTGCATTTAAAAAAGAACTTCCGATCCGCTTATCAAATCCCATACCTTTTGCTACTTCCTCAATGTCGGCCCCCACATTTTCACTAATATGTGCAATCTCATTAATGAAACTAATCTTTGTTGCTAAAAAGGCATTCGAAGCATATTTTATCATTTCAGCACTTCTTAAATTAGTTTTATAAACTTTCAGTCCGAAAGGTTTATTAATTTGTTCAATAATTTGCGTAGCTTCTATATTATTTGACCCAATTATAATTCGATCTCCATTGAAAGTATCATAAACCGCAGAACCTTCTCTTAAAAATTCAGGATTTGAAACTACTTCAAATGGTACCTCTGTATTCGCACCAATAAGATTCTGAATATGTTCGTTAGTTCCTACAGGAACAGTACTTTTGGTCACAACAATTACTTTCTTATTGATATTCTTGGCAATATCAATACACACAGCATCAATAAATTTTAAATCAGCAGTCCCATCTTCTTTTTCTGGCGTTCCGACAGCAATGTAAATTACCTCGACTTCTTTAAAAGCCACTCTATGTTCTGTAGTAAAATCAAGTCTGTCCTGCTGGATGTTTCTAAGCATAAGCTCTTCAAGCCCTGGTTCGTAAATAGGGGAAATCCCTTTTTTCATTCTCTCTACTTTTGATTCATCTAAATCTACACATTTTACAATGTGACCTATTTCAGATAACGTCACGCCAGTTACAAGTCCTACATATCCTGTACCTACAACTGCTATTTTTTTAGAATTCTTCATTTAACTAAACTCTCCTTATATAAAACACTTTCAAGATATTTCATGACGTCATTCTTCATGTCTTCTCGCATTAAAGCAAAATCAATCGTAGCTTTCACAAAACCTAATTTATCTCCAACATCGTAACGCATACCAGTAAACTCCTTGGCAAGTACCTCTTGTCGCTTATTTAGTTCTACTAACGCATCAGTCAATTGAATTTCGCCACCCGCGCCTGGTTCAAGTTTAGCAAGGATATCAAATATTTCCGGTTGAAGAATATACCGACCCATAATAGCGTAATTAGATGGGGCATCACCTAATTTCGGCTTTTCTACAAAGGTATCTATATGAATGACTCCTCCGTTTGTTGAAGCGTCTTTAGGTGCGATTATTCCATACTTTGATACATCTTCATTCGATACTTTTTGAACTCCAATTATGGATGAATTATGGATGTCGAATACATCCATTAATTGCTTCAAACAAGGAACTTCTGACTGTACTATGTCATCTCCTAATAAAACTGCAAACGGTTCATTGCCAATAAATCTGCTTGCACAAGCAACTGCATGTCCAAGTCCTTTTGGTTCCTTTTGCCTTATATAGTGTATATTGACCATATTAGAAATAGCTTGTATTTCTTTTAGTAATTCAAATTTTTCTTTTTGTGCAAGTGTTTCTTCTAATTCGTAAGATTTATCAAAATGATCCTCAATTGCACGTTTTCCACGACCACTTACAATAATGATATCTTCAATTCCCGAAGCAACAGCTTCTTCTACAATATATTGAATTGTCGGTTTATCTACAATTGGAAGCATCTCTTTTGGCTGAGCTTTTGTTGCTGGTAGGAATCGTGTTCCCAATCCTGCTGCAGGAATTATAGCTTTTCTAACTTTTTTCATTAAAGTCTTCCACCTTTATATTCCAAGTAAATATACTGACTTTTCTATTGCACTTCTAATTAGCTGGATTTAATTTTGAAAATTCATATTTGTAAAGTTCTAATAATCCATCTTTTATAGAAAAATTGGTTGTATATCCTAATTCTGAAATCCTATTAATATCAGCTCTAGAATCTTTAACGTCACCATTTCTTGCTGGTTGATTATTAATTTCGAGTTTTTGATTTGAAACAGACTCTATACTTTTTATTAAATTGGTTAAACTAATACTGTTTCCTGTACCAACATTGAAGACCTTACCACTAATTTCTTTAGAATCCCCTAAAATTGTTAAAGCATTTACCAAATCATCAATATAAACAAAATCTCGAGTTTGTGATCCATCACCATAAAGGCTAAACTCTTTATTCGAATCTAGTGTTGCATCTATTAAAATGGAGATAACCCCTGAATAAGGCGATTTCGGGTCTTGCTTAGGTCCGTATACATTAAAAAATCTAGTCGCGCAAGTATCAATATTAAACAGTTGTGCGTAGTTGAGAACGTATTGCTCAGCTGCATACTTATCAATAGCATATGGACTTAATGGTCTAACTGCATCACTTTCACTTAAGGGAAGATTCTCATTATCTCCATATACTGCAGCAGAGGATGCAAAAACAATCTTCGTTTCAAACCCATTCTGTCTAATTTGCTCAAGCAAATTTAAAGTAGCTTTGAAGTTCACTTCATTACAATACATCGGATCTTCTACAGAAGCTGCAACACTTGCAATTGCAGCCAAATGATAAATCACATCAAATTTATCAGCTAACACTTTATTCATAAACGGATAGTCGGTTATATCTCCTTCAATGACAGTCAGATTATTAGATGAATCCAAGTTATCTATCTTTCCTGTACTGAAATTATCAAATACAACTACTTCATGATCCTTTATAAGTTCATTTGTAAGATTAGAACCTATAAAACCTGCACCACCTGTTACAAGTACCTTCATTTAATTACCCCCAAATCATCTGGCGCCATGCCCGGTTAAAACAATCCTTACAGTGAATAACATAATTTTAAGATCTAACAATATGTTCTGATTTCTTATGTAGTATAAATCGTATTCCAATTTCTCAGCCGGTGTTAATTCATATCCACCATTAATCTGTGCCCACCCCGTTAGACCTGGCTTTACAGCTAATCTATCTCTAAAATTTGGTGTTTCTTTTTCAAATTCCTCAATAAATTCTGGCCTTTCCGGTCTAGGACCAATAATAGACATGTCTCCTCTAAGCACATTCCACAATTGAGGTAATTCATCAATACGAGTTTTCCGAATAAATTTCCCTACTCCAGTAATTCTATTGTCGTTAGATAGAGCCCATTGTGGACCATCTTTTTCAGCGTCCATAGTCATTGAACGCAACTTGTAGATTTTAAATGTTTGGCCGTCTTTGCCTGATCTAGTTTGTGAATAAAAAGCTTCTCCTCTGCTCTCTAAAATAACGAGTAAAGCAAAAACTACAGTGAGAACGGCAGTAATCGGTAAAGTAATTAATATCAATAAAGCTTCAAAAATATAAATAGAAATATTATAAATGCCGGATTGTACATTCTCTCTCTCTTGTGAACTTGTTTGTTCATAATTTTCATCCATGGCAGGTTCCTGTAAATTTTTCAATGCCAATAAGACCCCCTTGTTAATTTTTAAGATTTCGCTTTGAGAAAAGGGACTATTTCCCAATCGAATAACTGGACCCATTCTTTAATAGGATCCAGGCTAATCGCCCTTTTCTATCATGAAATAATAGTTTTTTGCAGAAAGAGTCAATATCTAACAAAAACTTAGTTTATCATAACACGACTATTCTCCTAAGTCGATGTCGAATCCTGTCGATTGTGTATTTAAATGAAACAATGGGCTGAAAACGCTAGACATTTTCACCCCATCTCATATTTCAATCCGGCCTATAGACTTAAGTGCCTATAAAACCAAGACTTTATTTTACGAAAACATTTTCCACCATTTCCCTTTGTCTACCGTCTGCGGTTCCAACACATGCAGATTTTCATCCAACAGGATCCGGTCATTATTCTCCAGGAAAATATCGACGTATTCATGGAGTTTCTTCTTCTCCATCAAATCCAGCCCCGCATTAAACAGAAACGGACGCTTATCGATGCTGTGCACATCCGAACCATAGACATGGATCAAATTCGCCTCGATCAGGTCAAACGCCGTCTTTTGGATCGCTTTGCCAAAATGTCCCGATACCGAGCCTGCCGTCACCTGCGCCAATGCGCCGTGCAGCAACAAACGGTTCAACCGCTCCGGCTTTTCAATGATGCCCTGGTTGCGTTCCGCATGCGCAATAATCGGCACATAATTGCGCGTGATCAATTGCTGAATGATTGGAACGGTATAAGCCGGTACACCGGAAGAAGGCAGTTCAAGCAATACATAACGGGAATCCGCCAGCGTCAATGCCTTTCCTTCGTCCAGTAAATCCGGCAACTTATCCGTCAGGCGACATTCCTGTCCGCTGTATAGTTTAAGCGGGATACTTTGTTCACTGATGTAATCTTTTGTTGTTTGGAGCTGTGCGTTCAACGCTTCCAAATCGGTCCTGAAACTTGGGTGGAACGCATGCGGCGTCGCAATGATGCCGGTGATTTGTTCCCTAACCGCCTGCTCAAGCAAGCCCTTTGTTTCGTCCATATTCTGCGCGCCGTCATCCAGTCCCGAAAGTATATGTGCATGCGTATCTATCACTTGATGGCCCTCCTTATACAGCTATGAAATAGAAATATGAAAATGAGTTCCTTCTATATATACTGTCATTTGGTTTAAAAATTTTTTTGGCAACTATTACCTGTTTGTCACAAAAGAAGGAGTAAAAAGAGTCACCCCTTTTTACTCCGCTGCGCCGTAATATTGATAATAGCTGCTGTCCTTGGGAAGCTCGAAATTATTCAGAACAGCGCCGATAATCCGGCTATTCGAAGATTCAATTGCTTCTTTCGCTTTTAACGCCATATCTTTTTCGGTGTTTTTTGAATTGATGACAAGAATCGTGCCTTCGCATTTATTGGCCAAAATCTGTCCATCTGTCACTGACAGGATCGGTGGCGCATCGAAAATCACCAGATCATATATGCCCGTCAGCTGACGGATCAACGCATCCATCGATTTGGACGACAATAACTCTGCCGGGTTCGGTGGAATCGGTCCGCAAGTCAACAAGTCAAGATTTTCAACCGCAGTCGGGCGAATGGCCTCTTCTGCTGTCGTCTGTCTTGTCAGGACACTGGAAAGCCCCGTCGTATTCCCCGTATGGAACGTGTAATGCGTCGTCGGTTTCCGCATATCCCCATCAACAAGAAGCACACGCTTGCCTTCCTGTGCAAACACCACAGCCAGATTCGCCGACGTTGTCGACTTTCCTTCTGACGGTGCCGCTGACGTTACCACCATCGTACGGATGTCCGCATCCGGTGATGAAAACGTGATATTCGTACGCAAGGTACGGAATTGTTCAGCTACATATGAACGGGGTGTCGTATAGGTGATGAGTTTCCGTGCTGTCTGCTGGAGAACTTTTTTCTTTCTGGCCATCTCTTACCCCGCCCTTCTTCTCGATGCTGCTTTGTTATCTGGTCCAAGTTCCGCTTTTTCCACGATCGGTGACACAAAGCCGAGAACCGGGATGCCGAGGATGTCTTCAATGTCTTGCTGGTCTTTCATCGTCGTATCGAGATATTCCAACAGGAAGGCGATTCCGACACCCAGCATCAAGCCGACCACTGCCGCGATCGCCATATTGAGCATCGGGTTCGGTGCGACCGGAGCCGGGTTTTCTTTTAATACGGCCGGTGACAGGATTCTGACATTATCGACATTCATCAATTCCTGGATATTGCTTTCGAATATCGTCGCGGTCGTATTGGCGATGTCTACAGCTACTGCCGGATCTTCATCCTGTACCGAAATGTTAACAATTTGCGATTGGTCCGCGTTGCTGACGGTAATCTTACCATTCAACTGATCGGTGGACAGCTCCAAATTCAACTCTTCCACAACCGGTCCCAAAATGACCGGGCTTTTGATGATGCCGGAATATGTATTGATCAATTGCAAGTCTGTTTGGATATTTTGGTTCGTCAATTGCCCTGTTTCTGTCGGGCTCTGGTTGACCAGGATTTCGGTCGATGTCTGATAGACAGGCGTCAGGACCAGGAATGAGATGACGCCGGCAATCGTAATTGCCAGGATGGTAAGTATGGCGATAAGGCCGAGACGCTTGCGGATCGTCTTGAAAAGATCCTGTAAACTGATGGTTTCTTCCATTAAATACGTAGCTCCTTTAAAGGTCTTTTTAAACAACTTATGCTAGTATAGCATAATCTGTGACTATGTTAACTTCAAAATTATAAAAGATTTCTAGGCTAATAGACGGATTTATGCTATCTTTATGTTTAGTTATTGTCTTTATGGGAAGGAGCCTTTATTGCATTGAGAAAACTTGGCGTTTTACTATCTATTATATTATGCGGTGTAATTCTTGTCTTCAGCTATGCCAGTTGGAAAGACAAACTGGCCGCGGCAGGCAAACCGGCCCCACCTTCAGAAGCCGCCGCACCCGCTGAAGAAACAACAGAGGAACAATCTGCGGTTTCCGAAGAGGTGGCAGACATTGATCTGGAGAGCCTGACTGCCGGAATGGATCCGCAAGTGCAGGAGCTGCTCTCTAATAGGAAAGAACAAGGGGAAAAGGTTCAATTGCTGGTTCTGGGATCCGAAGCGATGGAAGCAGGACAGCCCGGCTACAGCGAATTATTCACTGAGGCCATCGACACGGCATACGGCGGATTTATTGAAACGGAAGTCATGAACTTTGAAGGCACTTCCGAAGAATTTTTAATGACTGCGCCGCAACTTTCTGCTGGCTATGACGTCGTATTGCTGGAGCCTTTTACACTGAAGAATAATGGGCGGATTGAAATTGAAACGGAGCACCTTCATATCCAGAACGTCTTCGGCGAAATTCTGACCGCGACGGGCGACGCTGTGCTGGTGCTGCATCCGCCTCAGCCGATTTACGGCGCACAGTTTTACCTGACGCAAGTAACCGCTTTGGAAGAATTTGCAGCGACTCAGAATTATGCGTATATTAACCACTGGGAACAATGGCCTTCTACGGAAGACTTGACACTCCAGACTTATTTGACAGAAGAAAGCAACCCCAATAACCTAGGTGCCGAAACGTGGGCAAATGCGCTAATCGCTTATTTCACAGGCAGCTAACGGAGGAAACAAGATGAAAAGAAGTCAGCAAAGAGCAAAGAAGAAAAAATGGCCATGGATTGTCGGGATTTTAGGACTTATCGTAATCGGAATCGGGGTTTACCTGTTCAGCATCTATTCCAGCTTTACAAGCACTATGGATGAAATTCATGAACCGATCGACCGACCGATTTCAGATATGCGCGTGGATGAAGTGAAGTTGGATGAACGGGATCCGTTTTCTGTCTTGCTTCTCGGCGTGGATGAACGCGAAGGAGACCGCGGCCGTTCCGATACAATGGTCGTGATGACAGTCAATCCCGAAGAAGAGACCACGAAGATGGTGTCGATTCCACGTGACACGTATACCGAAATTATCGGACGCGGCACGATGGACAAAATCAACCATGCCTATGCATTCGGCGGCATCGAGATGTCGATGGCATCGGTTGAGAATCTGCTCGATATTCCCATCGATTATGTTGTCCAGGTCAATATGGAAGGCTTCAAAGATATTGTCGATGCGGTTGACGGCGTCACAGTAAACAGCCCAATGGCTTTTGACGGCTTTTCAGCCGGTGAGATCCACTTGAATGGTGATGAAGCTTTGTCGTATGTACAAATGCGAAAGCAGGATCCACGCGGAGATTTCGGCCGCCAGGATCGCCAGAAGCAAGTGATTCAAGGAATATTGCGTGAAGGCGCATCGCTGAACAGCCTGTTGAATTACGGGGACATTTTTGCTGCACTTGGCAGTAATGTGCGGACGAATATGGAGTTCAGCGAGATGCGCGATGTGCAGAAGAATTATTCCGGCGCTGTCGGGCAAGTCGACCAGATTATTGTGGAAGACGGCTATGGTGAGACGATTAATGGTATTTGGTATTATATGATGGATCCGAATGAGTTGAGCGAGATACAAGGGGTTTTGAAGGGGCATTTGGATATGTAGGTAGTTAAGATCTAATCGATATTACGCAAAACAGCTTGCTTGCCTGATGTCGAAGAAAAGTGCAAGATCGGAGTGACACAGTTCAAGAGCTGTGTCACTTTTTTTGTTGCTATTTTAAGTACGAGTTCTAACGATATTACGCAAAACAGCTTCGCTTGCCTGGGGGCTTGCGCTGAGCTAACTCGGTCTCGTTTCACTTCGCCCGAGTGGATCTCAGCACTTCGCTTGGTCCCCATGGCGTCTGCGCTGTTTTGCTCCATCTCTTGGAGAGTACTCCTTAATACAAAATCCTTTTGAGTGACGCAGTGTAAGTACTGTGTCGCTCTTTTTTTGTTTTTTGAGGGTTTTGGGGATATCCGGCAGAGACACAATTGCCCCCCAAAATTGTGGCTCGGCCTTTTTTCGTCCCTGGGAAAGACACAATTGCTCCTAAAATTGTGGCTTTCCCTGGGACGCAGCGATAGATCCATTCTTAAGGCGAAGGGTTTTGAGTAAATGGGTTATTTGTTGTTTTGAATTTGAATTTGATTTGATTTTTCTCTTCTTCTCTAACTTTCCTAGTAACTCAGTTCAAAAGATAAACAACCCTCTTTTTCTAGCTATTCTTGGGACGCGGGTTGGCTATACGTCCCTGGGACAGTCACAAATTGAAAAACATTTGTGTCTGTCCCAGGGACGAAAACGCGCAAGCCACAAATTGGGGAACATTTGTGGCTTGCGCCAGATCAAAAAAACCACCCCAAACCAATTTCTTGGTCTGCGGGTGGGTTTTGTCTTTTTTAGAAATTCAACATCCTGATTATTGCTCCAGGTTGCTGCCTTCTTTTATGTTTTTGTGCTTGATCGGACGCAAATTGAACTCATGGATGAAATGCAGAACAGCATTCCGCGGAATGCCCAGTTCTCTCGCTGTGACAGATGGTCCTTCGTCCTGGACGATGTAATAGTCGAAAATCAGTTCCTGTATATTACGGTTGAATTCTTTTTCCAGTTTATCTATGTATTCCTGGTATGGATGCATATTCCCCATCTCCTCTTCTGGTGCCTATTCACCATAGGTATTAGGACCTTTTTCTATATCTTCAATTAAGTATAACTGCAAGACGCCTTTTTGACTAGTCTTTTTAGCACATTAAAATCATAAGTTTATGCTTTTTTGATTGAATATTGACTTGATCGTGCCGTATACTCATTAGTAAGAAGATTTCTGAAAAAATATTTTATTTATCCATGAAAGATTGATTAATTAGGAGATAAATTACTGAATCGGTACGGATTTACAGAGGCATTTTGCATACGAGGGGGTGAGGCAATGATCGGTTCGAGGACCTTGAAACGGATGAAGAATTATTTGGTCAAGAAAGCGCAAGTCGAGCGGCATTACCTGACGGATGAACATTTGGTATTTGAAATCACCCTGACCAATTTCCTGTTTTTCAACGAGATTCATGCGGAGTTCTGGAATGACGATGAAATGATTGAGGTCACCAGCGAATTGACAGATCAGGATGACATCCGGGTGTTCATTCCCATTGAGCTTTTGGAGACCATTGAGACGAGCGCCAGAGTGAAGGTGTTCATCAATAATAAAGCGGCGTGGCTGACGGAGCACCCTTCTTATAAGGAAGGCGATTTCAATGAAAGCCTGCTGGTCAATGAGCGCTATTTGACGACACGCGTGAAAAAGAACCTGCAGATCAGCCACCGGTTTTCAGAGTTCCGATTTTCAGGGCAGGAAGTCTATAGCGAAATTGAAGGGCTGGGTTACGACCGGCTCGCGTTGGACCTGGATCTGCCGGTTTTGGTGTCCGGCAATGCGACCGAAATTTATGCCTTCAAAAACCGGCAGTTCACCATTTTGCACGGTGAACCCGCCGAAGAATCGGGACGGATGATTGTGCGGGATTTTTCGGACCTCAGCACCGGCATCTGGCGCTTGTTCGTCCAGTTGGATGGAACGCTGCACCCGCTCCACCTGGATACAGGGGCAGTTGAAGGGTTCTCTTCCCTCCATCACCGGATCCGCCCCATCCAGCGTGCGAACTCTTTTTACCTGGAGGTTCGGCCGAATGCCTTTCGTCCGGATGGGGTGAAGATCAAGAACCTCGACGACGGCCATTTCCACCTTTCCCTTGCCCTGTCCCCTGTTGATCAAGCAGATGACGCCGAATATGCATTATTGATGGATGAACCGAAAAGCGGGCGCAGCAGAACCTATCCGTTTATCAAGCACGATAACTCTTTGCATACCCATATTCCTTTGGAGGATCTGTTCCAGACTTTATTCGCGAAGCGCTTCTTCCTCATCCAGCAAAGCGAGGAACCGAAAGTGTCGCAGTTCCGTTTGGGTGCCCAGTTGCGGCAGACGGATGTGCGTTTTAAAGTGATCGCCGATTCACAATATATGAAGCTGCGTTTCTATAAGAGGAAAGACAAATCGCTGGGGCTGAAATTGTCGCGTCCGAAGCTGCGCAAGGCGATTCAGGATATTGACGGTTTCCGGCTGGACGGTTTCATCGGTTCGACGGACGAGTTCATCGATTCGACGGCTTACCTGCTGCTGGAAGACCGGCTGTCGCTGGAAGCCAGAAAGATTCGCATCAACGATAATTTCACGATCGATTTGGAGGACTGGGATCTGATCGGCTTGAAGAGCAAAGAAAAGACGATTTTCGACTTTTTTGTGGTGATCGAAACGGACAACGGCGATGTGATCCGCAAGGAGAAGATCAAATACCGGAAAGCCGATTACAAGAAAGATAATTATTACAGTTATAAAGTGATACGGGACGCAGCGCAAAACGAGCATCATTTTATGATCACGACGACGCCGTTTGATAATTTGAAGATCGAGACGTTCACCATTCCGGCGGCTATCCGGATTCCGGAAGACGTCAATGTGAAGGATCCGAACGTCTGGCTGGTCGGCGAACGCAGCAATACGGCGCAGGATAACGGTATTGTGCTGTTTCAGTGGCTGGTGGAGAATACAGACGTCGAAGCGTATTATGTCATCGAGGAAGACAGCCTCGATTACGCGTCGATCCGGCATCTGGAAAATGTTCTCCTGTTCGGGACGCCGGAGCATTTCGACGTCGCCTTCCGTGCGGGCGTGCTGCTGTGTACGCACGACATTGAGAATATCCTGCCGTATAAACCGGCGCGCGGCTTCTTTGGCTACGAGAATACGAAACGGATTTTCCTGCAGCACGGCGTTCTCGGCCGCAAGAATGTCGAATACCATAAGCGCAATTACGAGCTGCCGTTTCATCAGTTTGTCGTCAGTTCCGAGCCGGAAAAAGAAACGGTGGTCATGGAAGAGATGGGGTATGCCGACGAGGAAGTGATCGTCACGGGATTGGCGCGTTTTGACCGGCTCGTGCAGCAGGAGCCGCCGCGTGACATTTTGCTGATGCCGACCTGGCGCGACTGGATCAATACGGATGAGCAATTTCTCGCCAGTGAGTATTACCTGGCGTATACGAATCTGATTCAGAACGAGAAGCTGCTGGCGTTATTGGATGAACACACCATCGATTTGTATTTCTATCCGCATTACCGGGCGCAGAATTATTTCCAGCTCGGCACACGCGAATTGCACGAACGGATCAAATTTATCCAGCTCGGCTCGGTGACGGTGCAGCAATTGCTGATTCGACATGCGTTGCTGGTGACCGATTACAGCAGTGTCAGTTTTGACTTTACGCTGCTCGATAAGCCGGTAGTCTATTACCATTTCGATGTGGAGCGTTTTTTCCGGCGGGGCATCCTGCGGCCGATTGATGAAACGTTCATCGGCGGGATTGCGGGCCACGAGGAGGAACTGGTCAGCATTATCGAAGACCGGATCGTTCACGGCTTTGCGAATTTTGATATGGATATCACGGGCATCATCAAGTATCAGGACCAAAACAATTGCCAGCGTATTTATGAGCGGGTGTGTGGGTTGTTGGGTGAGCCTGTGGTGGAGGCGGATGAGATGAAATAATGGCATAATGCATGTCTGGAGAAGAACCCTTTTGCGAGGGTTCTTTTTTTTGTGGGTAAATTTAATTGCGTGGGTGACCGTCACCCGGAATGATAACAATATAATTACGGGCAGCACGCGATTTCACATTTCCTTTTTAAGGATGTTTTATTATAATAATAGTTTTTGGCTTTCGGAGCCTGTTTCTTCATTTTGTATAACTTTACGGGCTATAAGTAACGCCGATATATGGGGGAATGCAGCTGTTTACGGGACAACCGGTGAATAAACACAATATTTCGTGTTATTCTGATATATAATTGTAACGCAATTGATATAGGTCTGACCTTGTATTACAACGCTTCAGTCATTATAGTGAGAGCAGATCAAAAATTTACTAGCGACTGGACATGGATATCAAACAAATGATTGGGGAAAAATAATGAGAAAATTAGTTTTCACTTTATTCGCAAGCACAATGATGTTTTCAGGGACTATTTCAGCGGCAGGGGCAGAAGCTCCAACAACTTCACCGGCAACCGAGTCGGTTCAACAAGTATCCAGCTCTCAGGCAACAGCCAAATCTGGAACGTTTGTTTTAAAGCACAACTCTAACGTCCGCTTGGATGCGGGCATTACCAATAAAAGCTTATTAGTGGCCAAAAAAGGCACGAAAGTAACAGCAACTCACGAGAAGAAATACGGCAGCCAGACGTGGTACAAGATCAACGTCAACGGCAAATCCGGTTGGATCCTGAGCACGTTGCTGTCATCAGCGACGACGAAAGTATCAGCGACTACATCAGCAGCAACTTCTGGCGTTGTTTCAACGGCCATGTCATTGCGCGGCATTCCATATAAATTCGGCGGCACATCTACAGCCGGCTTTGACTGCAGCGGATTCACGCAATATGCTTTCGAGAAAAACGGCAAAAGCCTGTCACGCACAACGTTGTCACAGTTTGCTGAAACTTCAGCGGTGTCAACTCCAAAAGTCGGCGATTTGGTATTCTTCGCCAACACGTACCGTCCAGGCATCTCGCACGTCGGCATCTACATCGGCAATAACAAGTTCGTTCACTCGGGCGGATCGAAAGCCGAAGTTGTGAGCTTGGACAATTCATACTGGGGACCAAAATTCCACAGCTTCAGACGATAGGCACCAATAGTAAGGCGATAAGCAACAATAGCAAGGCGGGGCATCCAATTGATTGGGTGTCTTTTTTTGGATATTCGGCAAAGACACAATTGCTCCTAAAATTGTGACTTTGCCTTTTTTCGTTCAAAAGACAGACAATCCTCTTTTTATAGTTATTTTTGGGACGAGGGTTCGCTACACGTCCCTGGGACAGCCACAAATTGAAAAACATTTGTGTCTGTCCCAGGGGCGGAAACGCGCAAGCCAGATAGTTTTCCACGCTCCCCCGTTCGGTTTTCTCGCTTTTCGCCCGCGAAAAGCATCCATTTATCTTTATTTATCTTTTGACCTTTGTTTTTCCCCACCAAAAAGGCGTCCAATTTAATGGACGCCTTTTTGTCTAGCGGAATATTTGTTAACGAACCGTTACTTCAACTGTAACTTCGTAGCCTTCATAAGAAATCGTAATGGTTGTTGAACCAGATTCCTTGGCAGTAATTTTTCCGTCTTTAACCGAAACAATCGAGTCGTCAGCTACTGTGTAGACAGCATCTTTTGTGACATTCGATTTTATCGTTTCGCCGTCCGGCAGAAGAGTTTCCTGCCAAACGACCACTTTGCCTTTTTGGCCGGTAATCGTCAATTGCTCAGCGCTGACAGTTAGTTTTGTCGGGAAAAGTAGTGTTTCTCCGACATTTCCTGCTGCGTCTTCAACAACGACCGTTACTGAATCTGTAGCCTCAGTTACAGGGAATGTGAATGAACCATCCTGCGCCAGGTTGAATTGGACCGGTTCGGAAGTTTTACCGTTTTCTGTTGTTACATAAGAAGCATTCAGTTTATCGTTCAAGTCGTAGTCCAGACCATAGCCAGTCAATTCTTCATTATACTCAATGTATTTGTCTTCAACCTGTCCGGTTATCTGGAGATCTTCAAAAGTTCCTGCAATTTCAGGAGCAGTTGTTTTAACGACAACCGGTCCGACGTAATCGCTTACGACACCCGAAGGAGCCACACCTGTAAAGTCAATCGTGTAGAGGCCATCAGGAATTGTCGCTGCACCGCTGCCGTCCCATGGCTGATACTGGCCTGCAACACCCAGCGTATAAGAGCCCGCCGGCAGTGCATCGCCGTAATGCAGATAACCGATATAGCCATCACCATATGTTCCGCCTGAAGGATTCATGATATCCCACAATTCGATATAGTTTGTGCCTACATCACCCGTCAAGGTAAATGACAGCAGCGCAGAATCTTGAACGCCGTCCCCATTGAATGACAGGTCTGTTTCGGTGATGCTGTAGTTTTCAATTGTTGCAGCTTCCATTCCACCAAAATCAGCGGCGAATGGCAGGGAGATTTCATAGTCCCCGTTTGTGATATGGATATAGCCGAGGATTTCATCTCCCGGTTTAACAGCCGCATTTTGAGCAGCCGTCAAGTTAACATTCAAAAGCTGTTCGCCGTTCAAATCAAATGACTCCTGATCGACCGTTACATTCGCACCGGCAAATCCTTTTGTCACTTCAACAGCTACGTCATAGTTGCCGCCATTGCCGGCAACGTCTTTGACCAGAACTTCTTTATTGACTGAAACAGCGTTTTCTGAAATATCCTGCGGACCGAAAGTGACAGTCCCTTTGATGTTTTCAACGATTGCGCCCGTTTCGTCTGCAATTGCTTCGTCTTTCGCATATGCCAGCGCTTCTGGATGAACTGCCGCATAAGCGTTGACGCGTCCTGCACCTTGTGCAAAGACGTCATATTTATCCGTGTCCAAAATTTCTGCTGTGTTGGACAGCGCGACTTTTACGTCAAACGCATCCCACTCCGGATTGGCCTGTAGGATCAATGCTGCGATTCCGGCAATATGCGGAGTCGCCATGGATGTTCCGGTTTTCCGCGTATAAGCCTCATCGTAAGTGGCATCCGGGAAATCCGTTTTGTACATCGGGATTGTCGACATGATATTCGTGCCCGGCGCACTTACATCCGGTTTGATATCAAAGTTCGGTGTTGACGGCCCACGTGAACTGGAAGAGTTCACTTCATCGCCGCTTGTTAAAACGCTCGAGAACCCGTCAAAAGAAATCGTCCCAGTGGTATCAGCCAATGCCGCACGAAGTGCATCACCGTCTGTCTGTGACATATCAAATGTCGGAAGGAATTCAAAAGCATCGCCGAGGAATGTTCCGGAAGCTTCCGGCGCATTCGATCCTCCAGCAAAGTTGTGGATGATTGTTGCCACCGCTCCAGCTTCTTTCGCTGCAGCAATCTTATCGACAAACGCGATTTCGCCGCGCGAGATTAGCGCTACTTTGCCTGCAACATCCACTCCTTCAAAATCAGCCGGTTTCCCGACTCCCGGTACTGCAACCACTTCATATTCACCTGAAAGCTGCTGGGCCAGATCCTGCCCGAACGTTGTTGCCATCAGATTGACTGTTTTCGCTAATTGATAATCGCCTGCAGTAATATTGACTGCTCCATCATAAATCGATTCCGGATTAGTCGTGTTGCCGACTGCGATTCCCAGGCGTGCCGTTGCCGGTGTGCCCATTGTTCCGCGGTTCGGGCCCGAGTTTCCTGTTGCCACGACACCGATTGTGCCTGACAGCATTGCGTTGTTAATGGCAAATGAACCGGCATCCGTCTCTGTATTGGCTCCTCCGCCAAGTGATAGATTGATGATGTCCATTTCCTGAATGACCGATTCTTCAATTGCCGCGACAATTCCCGATGTCGCGCCGCTGCCATAAGCGCCGAGTACGCGGTATGCGTAAAGGTCAACTTTTGGTGCGATTCCTTTGATGCCGAATTCATTGGCGCCGATCGCAGCAATCGTACCTGCTACGTGCGTGCCGTGTGAAGTATAGAAAGAACTGCCGTTTGCATTGAATTCCGGCGTTCCTGCAGGACGTTCAGATGGCAACGTTTCCGATGCATCATCCAGCGCACGTTCTTTTGCATATAATGACGAATGTTGAATAAAGTTTTTACCGCCTTTGTAGATCCCTTCAAATTCCGGGTGGTCAGCGTCGATTCCTGTATCCAGCACAGCAACTTTTACGCCCTGCCCTTCAAATCCTTCCTGCCATAGAGGTTCTATGCCAAGGAATGAAATGCTGTTATCCATCGCTGCTTCCACGTTTCCTTCATCTGAGTTAGTGGCAGCTTCCATTGCATGGACTTCCACATCTGGCTCAACCAAAGTTACACCTTTTATCTTCAAAAGCTTTTCCAGATCTTTCGCTTTGACTGTCGCTGCAAAACCGTTCAGCACCGTGTCATACGAATATCCTTCTTTAACTAATAGCTTTAATGCTCGCATTTCTTTTTTAGCAGTTGCCTGCTGAGCTTTGACATTCTTTTTCACCTTCGTTGCTTTGGCGTTCGAGAATGCTTTGCCTTTCGATTTTTCCATTGCCCGCTCAAGTCCCACCGGCTTTTCGGATAAATGGATAATGACATCCACTTCTTCCTCGCCTGACTGGTTTTGAAGCGTTTCGTGCAGACGCGGCTTGCCGTCGATGACGCGCAGCTGGTCCGCAATTGCTGCTTTGGTTTCCATTTCACTTTGCGTCTGCTGGCTGTCTTTAAAGACAAGGTTCTGCTCAGCTGATGCCGAAAACGGCGACAACAGAGAGAAGGCCAGGACTAAAGCTAACATGGCGCTAAAGAATTTTGTAAAATTGGTTTTTGACAATTCCCATTTCCCCTTTGCGATTGTTTTGTTCATACAAATCAGAATTGCATGACATTTTAATGATATCACTAAAAGGAATTTAATGTATAAAAATTTTATATTTTACAGATTTACATGCTGGAATTCGCGCGCCTTTCGCACCTCTGTGTCAGAAACGATTCCGTTTATTCACGACAATTGAATGCAAAAAATAGCGTATCCAGCAACCCCAGGGATTATCGGATACTTTTTTTGAATTTTTATCCATAAAGGTAAATAGTCATAATTTTATCCTACACAGGGAACATATGGGAACTGCTGGAAATCAAAAAGGCAATCCATTCCACCAAAAAAAGCCCTGCACAAGTGTGCGGGCTTTTCGCTGGATTCTCTTCTCGATGATGCACTACGGTAAAATGTGTTTCGCTCCGGGAACCTTTTTCAATAGCCAGATGATGAAAAATGAAATGGTGAAGATCAGGATCCACACGAGGGGTACCCCGACGAGCGCATTGACCGTCGTTTCATTGATATTGAAGAATTTATTCAGATAAAATTGCACCAGCGGATGGATCACGTAGATGCCGAGCGTCGCCAGGCTGAGCTGCGTGATGATGGGGTTCGGTTTGATGCGCGGCCCAAGCTGCTGGAATAAGGTAAAGATGAACACGCTGATGGCTATATGCGTCGGACGGTAATGTTCGTAATAGAATTCATCGAGCTCGCCGCTCCGCTGGGTCAGGAAATGCGTGCCGTAGACGGTTGCCAGATAGGAGACAATCGATAACCCGAACAGCGGCCATAACACCTTTTTCGGCAATGGATAGATGACCAGGTATGCACCGAGCAGGAAATAGCCGATATAGGGCTGGAACAATCCGGGGTCAATCGCCGGTTCAAAGCCGAACAGCTTTTGAGTGAATGGCAGGAGTCCGGCGAAAACGAACCAGATGGCCAGAAAGAACAGAAAGGTTTTCTGGTCCATATTTTTGACGAGAATTTTCAGGAACGGTGCCATTATGTACAAGCCGATGATGACATACAGGAACCACAGATGGTAGTAGACGTCATCGGTGAAGAACAGCACGAGCATTTCGCCGAAAGTATAGGATTCGCCTTGTTCGAAGATTTTATACGCAATGTAAACGCCGCTCCAAAAAATGAGCGGAATGATGACTTTTGTCAGCCGCTTTTTGAGGAAACTGCCGACGGGTTCTTCTCTTTTCGTGTTCAGCAGCAAAGCGCCGCTCAGCATGAAGAACACCGGCACACACCAGCGGATGGCGGAATCGATGGCGTTGGCGAATTGCCATTCCCATTGGTCTGTGTGGCCGGTATTGATAATTTTGGAAACGGTATGGACGCCGACTACGACGAAAATTGAAATTACTCTGAGCCAGTCCATATAATCGTGTCGTTTTGCCATGAGGGGCTCCTTTTTTGGAGATTGAATTTTAAGCTTTGATTTCACATATTCCCTGCGTTCGCAGCCGTGAAACTAGGCAAAGAAATGGCGCCGGCGGCTGGGTGCCCCGGCGCTCGTGTTATTGGTCCTGATTGTGAATGGCGGAAATCTGGTAATCGCCGAAACGGTCGATGACGATTGTGTAGACGACCGCGTGTCGGATGGAGACAAGTCTATCGTCTTCCTGATCGTGGAATTTGAAAGTCGAGTTAGCGGTGACATAGGCTTCGTTGTCATCAATTTCGATACCCGTAATTGAATGCTCCGCTGCCTGGAAGGCACGTTGCTCGCCTTTCAATCCTTGAATCATTTCGTTGCCGAACATTTCGCCCTGGCTGCCGGACAGCAGGAAGAATTTATAGTATTCCACTTCATCGTCGTTGAGTGAGTATGGTACCAACTCGTAAAAATCTGAGATGAAACCGCGGAGCAATTCCTCTTCAAAGAAAGCGGCTGAAACATCCGGGTGCACGATTTCACTGTCTGCTGCGAGCGGATTTTCTGCCCATTCCTGCAGTTGATCGATGACAGAGTAAATCGGAATTGTGTAACCGATGTCCGGATTATCTGTCAGGACGATCGAATTGATGCCGAGAATTTTGCCGGACTGCGCCGAAATCAGCGGTCCACCACTCGACCCTTGCTTGATTTTCGCGGTCATTTCGTAAAGATCGTCGTATTCATAGCCATCGACAAAGCTTTTGTCCGTTGCGGTGATGACGCCTTCTGTCGATGTGTTATTGATGTTTTCCGGGCTGCCCAGCGCAAATACTTTGGTATCCACCGGCACTTGCTGCATTTCCATCTCCATCGGCGCTTTTCCGGCAATTTCAGTGATGCGGATGAGGGCGATGTCGGTCGTTTCAGAAATGCCGATCACCCGGCCATTAAACTCCTGGCCGTTGCTGTTTTTGACGGTGACGTATTGTGAGTCTTTGACGACATGCGCATTTGTCAGGATGTCGCCTTTATTGTTAAACAAAAAACCGGAGCCTTGGTCAAGGTCGGTGTAGATTGTGTAGACAAACGTTTTGGCATTGGCAATCATGGACGAGAGGTCTGGTTCCGGCACAGCTATGCTGTCGGTCGCTTCGGAATCAGCTGCTGCCTCTTCAATCTCTTCCTGTGGCGGTTCGGTGTCTTCTGTATCTTTCGGTTCATCTTTCGTTGTATCAGTGACTGTTCCTGGGGGATTGCTTGGTGCTTCCTTAAAATCGACTTCGGTAGCCAGATTTTCGAAGGTCCGTTGTGTAAAGGAAGTTTGGTTCATAGTATCTATCGAAGGCGATGTTTCAGCGGTTTGAGTCAGAAAATATATTCCAGCGGCGGCAGCGAAGACAAACACTGCGGCGATTAGAATTCGAATCAAGCGATTATCAGCAAGTGTTTTCCTGCTTCGCTCGGTGTTTCGTCTAGTCATTTGATCAACTCTCTCTTTTGAAATTCACTGCTTATTATATAGACGGTTGAGGGGAATGTATAGTTTCAATACGATTTCAAATGTAACAGTGTTTGTATTATATAGGAACCATAGAGTTGGAAAGGCGTAATTGTAACATAATTGTATTAGTGTTGCGCTTCTTTTCATGTCTGTTCATGTTAAGATAGAGGACAGAAACTGCATTAGTTTTTTTGTTTATTTAAATAGGAAAGTAGGATTTGTTTTGGGCAGAAAACTTGCACTTACGGGCGTTCTCTTCGTGATTGCGTCGTTATTTTTAAAAATTTCCGGCTTGCTGCGGGATATGATCATCGCCTTCTATTTCGGTAATTCCTACCAGGCGATGGCATATTTTGCAGCTTTCACTTTGCCGAATATGTTCATCCTGTTTTTTGCGACGGGTATGAAGAATGCTTTTGTGCCAAGCTTTATCCATGCTTCCGAAGATGGCAAGGGCTATCACCATTTTTCACAAGTAACCCGTGCAACGTTCTTTTTGGGGCTTGCAGTTTCCGCGACGGGCATTGCACTGAGTCCTCTTCTTTTGCCAATCATGTTCTCGGAACTTTCAGCGGAAGCGGTGAGTCTAAGTACCAATCTGTCGATGATCTTCTTCGGCGCCGTATTTCTGGTTTCCCTGAATTCGGTGTACGAAGCGTATTTGGATGCGGAAAATAAGTTTTCCCTGTCCGTCATCTCACAGATCATTGTCATCGGCAGCACAATTCTGAGTGCGGTGCTGTTTTCTGAACAGATCGGTGCGTATGCACTGGCTTTCGGTTATTTAACAGGTGCTTTTCTTTCGTATCTTGTAAAGCGCATCTGGTTTATTCCGAAGGATAGCCATAAAATTATCGGCAAACTTGACTGGAATGAAATCAAGCCATTTTCCATCATATTTGTTCCCGTTGCGCTCACCGTTATGGTGGGCCAGGTCAATTTGACGATCGATAATATTTTCGCCGGCCGTTTCAGTGAGCAAGCCATCAGCTATATTAACTATGCTAAGAACATTGTCCATTTCCCCCAAGCCATTATTGGAGTGACAATCGGTACGATCATTTTCCCCTTGCTGGCGAAAGCTGTGGCCAATAACAACCACAGCGGCTTCAAACGGAGCATCGAACACGGGCTGATGCTGACTTTGCTGGTGCTTCTCCCTGCCGTTTCCGGGATGATGTGGCTGATGCAGGATTTGATCACCATCGTTTACGAACGCGGGGCTTTTACCAGTGAAGCGACTGACGCAACAGTGCTGGTCGGACATTTATATCTTGGCTCTGTGTTGTTTTTCAGTTTGCAGAACATCTTGAACAAAGCTTTCTACTCAAGAAAGAAAGGCCATGTCATCCTGAAAATCAGTTTGTTCTCGGTATTGCTGAATATCGCCTTGAACTTCCTCTTTATCGAATTGTTCAATTCTTACAACGGGATCCCATTGGCTTCTTCTGTCATGGCCCTCGTTTACTTCATGTTGAACGTCTGGGTTTTCAATAAAACCGAAGGAAAGATGAACTTCTCCTACCTGTTCCGCGACTCGCTGAAGATTGTTGCTGCTACAGGAATAATGCTGTTAGTATTGTGGTTTAGCAGCTCATTTACAGCTGAGTTGAATCTTTACATCCGTTTTGGTTTAACTGCCCTGATTGGGGCAATTATATACACAGCAAGTGTATTGCTGCTGAAAACGGCAATAGCCGGCTTTTTAATGTCCAAATTGAAGAAGTAAGGAGTTCTGGATAAATATGAAACAGACGATTATGAAAGCGGCATCGCCCCTATTGGCGCAGCCGATCGTTTCTTCGCTGAAACGGTTTTATCGCAGCAATAGAGAAATCACTCCTCTTGGTGACGCGCGGCGGGTGCTGGTGTTTGCTCCGCATATCGACGACGAAACCATCGGCGTTGGCGGCACCATCAGAAAGCATGTCTCAAATGGCGCCGAAGTACATATTGCGGTCATCACCGATGGCAAAAACAGCAATTCCTCATCTTCTCAGCAGCAGAATCTGGCGAATATCCGCAAAGATGAGCTATACGCCATCCAGGATTCACTCGGCTTCAGTTCGATCACTTATTTGGAGTTGCCGGACGGCGAGGTTAAAAACGCCGATTCTTCCGCCCCTCTTCAACAGGTGATCGAACAGCTGAAACCGGATATGATCTATACACCAAGCCTGATTGATGCCCATCCGGATCATGTCTATTCTGCCCATCTGCTGGCAGATGCATTAGAAGAAAGCGCAGCATCCGGCGTGACTGTCCGTGAATATGAAATCAATTGCCCGGTTCCGCCGGAAGAAATCAATTGCGTCATTGACATCACTGCTGAATTTCCTGTTAAAAAACGGGCAACAGAAGCTTTCAAATCACAGGTTATCGCGTTTGACGGGTTTTTGGCACTGTCTTCCATCAAAGCCTCCCTCATTAAAGATCCTTCTATTAAATATGTTGAAACCTTTATCGAAAGCAAATCGTCAGAGTTTATTAGAGCTGCAAAGAATTTACGTATGCAGGACCGGAATTATCAGCTCCACTTCAAACAGGCAAACCGGACGGTTACTCTCCGGTGGGCGATTTTCAAAAACATCAAAATGAAAAGGGCTTTTTACCAGAGCCGTTAATTATTCGAGCATGCGGAGGATATTATGAATTACTTAAAAGACAACTATGAAAAATGGTTTTGGCTGGTAGCTTTGGCAGCATTCATGCTGATCGCCTATTCCGGACTAACTATAATTGGATACGCCCTGACCCTCGCCTTATTGGCATTCGCCTTTTTCAATCCGAAACAAGGTATTTTAATGCTGTTTATCTATATCCCGATCCGGGTCTTCATCATCGAATACAACCCCGGACTGCGTTTTATCGCAGACGCACTGATTTTCGGCGCATTAGCAAAAATCATCTGGATGCACCGTTCTTCTTTGAAATCGCTGTTTCACTTCAAGATTTTTGAGTACGCGTTTTTCGTATTTTTAGCGATCGGTGCAGTTTCTGCAATGATCATGGGCGTTGAACCGGTCAATATCATTCAGCAGATCCGCTCGTTCTTCTTATTCTACCTGGTCTATTACATTGTCTACCGCTTGGACGTGGACCGCAAAGACTTGGTGAATCTGGTTTGGATCTTCATCTGGACATCCATCCTGATCATTATTCAGGCTCTTGTGGAAAAACTGTCGATACGAACTGCGTTTATGCCCCTCAGCTGGCAGGAAATGCCGTTGTCCGCGAAAAACCGCGTCCGCATTTACGGCATGCTTGGCAACCCGAATGTTCTGGGGATTTACGTGTCATTTGCTTTTATCCTGTTCTATTTCGCGAAGAAAAAGCTCACGGAATTTAACTGGAAATATTTGGACTTACTGAATTTATTCCTTATTGCCCTGTTGATTTTGACTTATTCACGAGGCACTTGGGGAGGTTTCCTGATTGCCGCTGCTGCATTCATCCTGTTGACCAGGAAATGGGTAATCCTACTCGATTTCACCAAATATCTGGCTTTGGCCTTGCTGCTGGTTGTGTTGCCGGTGAATCTGCTCAGCACTTATTTCGAAAGTACTGATGCCGGTTCAGAGAAAATCTATAATATCCAGCAGTTTGATGTCGGCGGGCAATCCGGATTCGGTGACCGCATCGGCAGCACATTCAGTGAAGATACCGTAACCGGCAGCCAAAGCTCGGGCCGGCTGTATATTGTGAAAAAAGGATTCGAGATCTTTCAGGACCATCCGGTGATGGGCACAGGTTTTGCCACATTCGGAGACTCCACTACTTTGTCAAAATCATCACCGATTTATAATGACTATGACATCGGCAATAATTTCTATTCGGACAATCAATACATCCAGATCATCGTGCAAACCGGAATATTGGGCGTCATCGCTTTTGCAGTCTTCCTGCTGTCGATTGTCTGGAAATATTTCAGCAAAAGACCCACAAGTTATATTTTCCCACTGACAGTCAGTGTCCTGCTTGGCGGCTATTTCATGGGACTCGTGTACAATTTATGGGAGTCGGATATTTTTACATTATCGTTCTTTGCATTGCTCGCCGTCACTTCACGGTGGGAGGAAATCTCTGAGAAAATGTTCGGAGGTAATCCATTATGATCCGAAACTATCAGCCGGGTGACGAGGAAGGCATCAACGCGCTTTATCAAACTGTCTTCGGAAAATCCCGTTCACTGGCAGAATGGCAATGGAAGTTTGTCGAGTTCACCGAGGCAGCTCCCATCATTATCGTAGCTGAACAGGATGGCCAAATTGTCGGCCATGCTGCAGTTTTGAAAATCCCCGGCGTCTCCAACGGCCGCCGTGTTCAATTGGGCGAACGGGTCGATATCATGGTTCACCCTTCCCACCAGGGACAGGGCATCTATAAAGAGATTGTCCAAGCGATGATTGAGGCTTGCACGGCTGCTGGGATTGACGTCTTATACGGCTTTCCAGCTGAAAAAGCAAAAGATGTTTTTCTGAAAACCGCCGGCGGTGAAGACCTGGGCAACGTTCCCCGTTTTCTTGCCGTGCAGCGCCCGGGTGCATTGATTGGCACAAAACTCCCTGCTTTTGCAAAGCTTGCTAAAATCGCGGATAAGCCATACGGTTTGCTGACAAAGCGCAAGAGTCCATATCAATTAAGGGATTACGCTGCGAACGATTCGGCTCTGATTGACGAGTTGTATCATCGTTTTGCCGCCGCCTATCCCCTGCACGCTGTCCGGGACAGCGCTTATATACAAAGGCGTTACTTAGCCCATCCGACACGGGATTATATGGTGCAGATGATTTTAAAAGAAGATGCCGCTGTGGGCTACGCAGTTTGCCGAACAGAGAAAATGGAAAACGGCACCACAACGGCTACGATTGTTGACTTGTGGGCTCAACCTGATGCTGCCGTTTTGACAGGGATATTGCGCACAATACGCAATACGGCTGATGCGGACGCCATCAATTGCTGGGCAGTTGGTGGCAGCGCAAGGTACTCTGCTTTGAAGAGTGCCGGCTTCCGACACATCAACAGCCCCATGCCATTTGTGATCCGCACATTCAATACCGAGCTGAAAGTATCACAACTAGCCGATTGGCATCTGTCACAATCGGATGTTGACTCATATTAATAGAAAAGGTGCAGCGGATGGAATTCCGCTGCACCTTTTTCATTTCACTCCGCCAGTTCAAAATCTGTGGCTTCAATTCCGAATTCCTCTGCATATTGCATCAGATCCGCATACGTATTGATTTTCAACTGGATTGCCTGATTGTAAATTGACAATAATTCCGTTGTCATCGGGTGATGCTCTGCTTCTGCCACTTTATGGAGTTTGCCCTGATGATCACTGATTTTCCCCTTCTCATCAAAAGCGAGCTTCAACTCTCCCAGATAGGTGTTGTATTCTCCAGTCTGGAGCACGAGTGTGTCGCCAATTTTGTTGGGGGGAGAGGTGGTGACATGGGAGTGGCCCCCGATGATCACATCAATTTCAGGGACAGCTTCTGCCAGCCTCCGGTCATTGCCAATTCCAATATGGGTCAAGGCAATAATTTTGTTTATCCCCTGCGACTCAAAATGAGCCACTGCTTCTTTGGCCGTTTCCGTATAATCGGCGAAACTGACATCTCCCGGCACGGTTACTACGTCTTTGTAATGTGTAATTCCGAAAATGCCGATTTGCTCCTCGCCCACTGTAATCGTGTACCCTTTATTGATCCGGCCCTCCACTGGTTCGTCGGAATAGCTATAATCGGCAAGTGGTTCTAAAAATTCATCTCGGGAAAAGTCGACATTTCCAGCCAGTACGGGATATGCAGAATCTTTAATATAATTTCCTAGGGCTTCATGATTCACGATTCCTTCCCCAAGATCGAATTCATGATTACCCAGCACCATGCCGTCATAGCCAAAGTGATTCATAAAAAATGCATTTGCAATTGCATCTTCCCTTTTTGCCCCGATATTCCAAGAGGTTACGTCTCCTGCCGACAATAGCAAGGTATTATCGTTCGCTTTGCGGATTTCTTCAACTAGCGTAGCAGTTCTAGCAATATTGTCGTGAACCGAATGACTGTCGTTGTTATGGATTAAAGTTATTTCGAATGGTTTTTTCCAATGGGCTTTAATAGATTTTGAAGTTACAATATATTTTTTCTTTTCCATATCCGGTACCTTGGCATCGGGGGTTTCTCCATGTTCACGAATAGGCAGAATTATGAATGCAGCCAGCAAAATTAAAAATCCAATGAGTAATACTAGTAAATTCCGCATGCATTCCACTTCCTTTTAGTAAAAATTTATCTATATACAGTTTAAATGAAAGAGGATGGGATTTATAGGATTTCATGGAATTCTAATGAAATTCCAAGGAGTTTCTCATACTGGCTGTTCGCTACAGTTTAAGGGGATCGCCTTTTGGAGTATCACGGTTTTTTTATTGGACAAAAAAAAAAGAGAACCGGAAATTCCGGTTCTCTTTTTCGATCTATTACTGGTGCAATGCTTTTGCAACTTCCGGTGAAACTGCGAGAGTTCCGCCGGCAATGTAAACTGTCCAGTATTGAGTTGCCAATTGATCAACGCTTGCTGGTACAGCATTCGGTTTAACCAATAGCATAGGTGCCTGGTAGTTTGCTGCCAGGTTGCTGCCAGTCAATGCATCCGCAAAGCCGCGTCCGCTTGCAACAAATGCTAAACCAGTTTCTAAGAAGAACTCATTCGCGATCTCAGCTGATGTTTCGTAACGGTCTGCTCCGCTGATGCGTGCTGCATTCGGAAGCTTGCGTTCAACATCTTCAGAAACTGCGACTGTTCCGCCGACAACCAATGTCGAAGCGATGTTTTTCAGCGCTTCTTGTGTGTAAGCAGGAATTCTGTCAGGACGAGTTAATAGAATCGGCATTTCTTCAACAGCCGCAAACGAGCTGGCTGATAGTGCATCCGGGTAGTTCAAGCCGCTGACAACTACTGCAGCGTCAGAATTTCCGCCCAGACGTGAAGCGATTTTCTTCGACGTTTCATAACGATCTTTACCGCCGATTCTTTCTGTTGCTTGTAAACCGGCCAAGTTGCCTTTGATCTCGTTTAGAACCGTGTTTGAAATCGCTGATGTTCCGCCAAGGATAATTGCTTTTTCAGCGCCAAGACGCTGAATTTCAGCTTTTACATTTGCATCCAGACGGTTAGAGCGCGTCAATAGAATTGGCGCATCCTGCTGGTAAGCTAATGGCGTTGCAGTCAATGCATCCGCAAAGTCATCTCCGCGTGCAATTACTACAACTTTTGAGGATTCCCAGCCTTCTTTCGAAATTGCTACCGATGTTGCGTAACGGTCAGCACCTGAAAGACGTACTTGTTTGATGCGTCCTTCTTCAGTCGGTTCAATAACTGTACCGAATGATTGCGCATGGTTCACAAACATTTCAAAGTCGATGTTGCCCGGCTCTGTTACGCGTCCGTCTTCATACGCTGCACCGAACATATCAAATCCGTCGCCGCCTTTGGCAGTGAACGTATTCGTTGCAACTGTGTAAGTTTCTGAATCCACTAATTCTTCTACGCCTTCTTCAGTTTGCACGTATACACTCAATACGCGCTCTCCTGCAGTTGCTGATCCATCATAATTAAAGATCAAGCCGGATGCATGAAGGAATCCGCCATTTTCGGCAGGGAATAAACGTACACTGTGTTCAAGTGCATCACGTATTTCCGCACCAGTTACTTTCATGATTGCTAAAGCGTTGCCGAACGGCAATACTGTCAATACTTCACCGTAAGTGATCGGTCCTTCTTCGATGGAAGCACGAATGCCGCCGCCGTTTTGAAGCGCGATTGTGGTATCTGCATCGATTTCCTTAGCAGCTGCCAACATTCCGTCAGTGATGAAGTTACCGAGGTTCGTTTCACTGGCACGGATACCGTTTTCACCGCGTGTACCGTTTAGGAATACGCCAGCGTCAACGCCGATTTCTGTTGCTTCCAATTCTTTAACTTCTGCTGTAAATGGTTCAAGGATATCTGCAGCTCCTTGGTCAACAGCTGCCTCTGCAACGTTATGGTGTTCGCCTGCAAATGCAGTGATCACACCTGCGTCGTTAAATGTTACATCCAACTGGCCCAAGACTTTATTGTATTCGTGTGCTTGAACAAGAACTGTCGTACCGATTTGTGTAGGCGGCAACAGTTCTGTGTGCGTGTGGCCACCAACGATAATGTCGATTTCCGGCACAGCTTTCGCCAATTCCTGATCGTTATCAACTGTTGCATTATCGTTATAGCCGATATGCGTCAATGCTACGATTTTGTTTACGTCATTTGCTTCAAACCAGTCAACAGCTTCTTGAGCTGCTTCAATATAATCAGTGAATACTACATCACCAGGGCTAGAGATGTCTGCAGTTTCAGCAGTAGTCAAACCAAAGATTCCGACATTTTCGCCGCCCACTTCTTTAACAAAGCCGCTGTAAATTTCTCCGTTGGCAGCTGTGAATGTATAAGCATCCGCATTTACCAGTCCAGACATATTCGCATCAGCTGAAAAATCTACGTTAGCGCCAACCATCGGGAAGTCTGCATTTCCAACAAATTCAGCTAGAGCTGCATGACCTTCTGCTGAAGAACCAAGATCAAATTCGTGGTTACCGAAAGTCATAGCGTCATATTGCATGTAATTCATCAATGCCAGATCTGCTTCTCCTTCGAATTGGTTGAAATAAAGAGTTCCAGAGAATACATCACCAGCATCCAACAATAAGTTGTTTGCTTTTTCAGCGCGAATGTTGTTGATCAACGTGGCACGTTTTGGTGCATTTTCAAGATTTGCGTGCGTGTCGTTCGTATGCATGATTGTCAGATCAAAACCGTGTTCATCTGCTGACACAGTTTGAACGCCAAACGCAGAAATAGCTAAAGCTGCTGCTGTAACCGTTGAAAAAATCTTTTTCGACATTTTTCCACCATCCTAGTTATATTTTTAATAAACGCCCTGGGTTTATCCTCCTCTCTATCTGTTTGAAGCAAGGCGTATATCCCTATATTCATAATACTACAACTTTAATGATATTAACGTAATTTTTTGTAAATTTATTGAAAGCGTTTGCAAAATTTAAAATTCAGATTTTTTTTGGTACAACTGGTTAATAGCAGCTGGTTAGTTAATTAATTGAAAAAAATTTACTTCGGGCACTTAATACATTTTGCAGCAGCCGATTTCACAGTAAATTAACTAACCGAATCGGCATTGGGTAATGAATACTCTCTTTTTCCATCTTTTAAGTGCAGATGCCGAGCGGTTCTGGGGTGGCTCCAAACATAAAACATAAAAAAAAAGCCGACTGGAAAACCAGCCGGCTTAGTTACAATATCCTATTCGAAACTTACAAGATTTACTTCACTGATGTCTTCTTTTTCTCCATTGGTAATGACGGTCTTCTCTTTTACAAAACCAAGTTCAGGAGCGAAATATTGAGTTAATGTCGTTACTTGATCAGAGCTTTCTGATTTCAGAACCTGTTCAATAACAGTGACGTTTTCAAAAGTTCCTGCAGGCAGTTCAAGTGTTTCCTCTTTGCTGACTACCAGCCATTCACCTTCAGTAGAATTAGCTTCATCAATCATCACGATAGGTTCGGAAGTAGGTTCGATGCCGTCAATCGAAATGTCTGTGATTCCTTCTGTTTCACCCGTGTTATAGAGCATTTTCATGCCGCTTTCTGTCCATTCTGAAATCTGGATAGTTTTTACGTCACCAAATGTGATCTCTTCCAAAACTTTGTTGTCTTTTACTTCAAGTACTGTGCGTGTCAGTTCGAATGAATCGACCTCGAAGTTTTTCACTAACCCGGCCGCTGGAATATATGCCAGGAATCCTGCGGGTTCAACAACTTCTTCTTCAGATGCAGGCTCTTCTTCTGTTTCTGAATCCTCAGTAGTTTCTTCTGATACTTCTTCAGCCGGCTCTTCAGTTGAAGAATCACCTGTTGTGCCGTTCGCCAATTCTTCTTCCTGCTTTGCATCTTCTTCTCCGCAAGCAGCTAACATTACTGATGCCAATAAAATTATACTTAGTTTTTTCATAGTTTCCACCTCATCATTTTTGCAATCCATTAATTTGAGACTTAACAGTAGAGGAAATAGTTCCACCGATGTAATAAGTTTGATCAATTAACTTTTCTGTACTGTGTTTGCTGATTGCCGTTTTGACTTCTGCTGGCACACCATCGTCTCTCACCAGGAATAAAGGTGCTTCATAGCGAGCTGACATGGAAGATGACACAAGTGCATCCGGATAATTCGTTCCTACAGAAACGACTAATTTAGAAGAAACAAAATCATCCTTGAAACGGTTGATAACTGCCACGGACGTTTCATAACGGGTTTTACCGGATAAACGTTCCACCATATCTGCACCAAATCTATTGGACAATTCTTTTTCTATAGTTGCAGGAACTGCCTGAGTGCCTCCAACGATTACAATTTTGTCACCAAATGCGTTTGCAAGGCGTGCAGGAGTCGGTAAGCCGTCTCTAGTTAAAACGATAGGCCATTGTTTTACAACGGCAACACTTGCACCCGTCAATGCATCAGGATAATTTGCACCAGTAGCTACTATTAGGCCATCTGAACTTGGCAATTTCTCATTGACTTTCGCATTTGTTTCATAGCGCGTTTTTCCTGACAGGCGTTCGACAGTGATGCCCATACTTTTCAGTTTGCTTTCAACTGAGCTTGAAAGTGCAGCTGTACCACCAACAAGGAAAATGTGATTGGCTTTCAGACGTTTCAATTCCGCCTCGACATCAGGAGAAAGTGAGCCCTGTCTATTCAGCAGAATTGGTGCATTTCCATAATAAGAAGCTAATGGTCCCGCAGTCAACGCATCTGCGTAATCACTCGATGTTGCAATTACTACAGTTTTACGTGGTTTTGTTGATCCAAAACCGGTTGGATATAATTGTTTGGAAACTTCAATTGCTGTCTTTAACCGATCAGCAGCGTAAATATTCTTCGGAGCGTAAGCATATTTCGAAGTACTCGCGCTGGTATCAACTGCTCTGTTTGCCCAGACATCAAATAATTCTGTATTGTTCCAAAGATTCATATAATCTCTTGCTTCTTCACGATTATACAATGAAATCATATTCCCTTTATCTTTTGAACGGACGATAAAGTTCTTGTTTTTAAAGTTCGACCATAAGATATTGGTAGTCAGATCGTCCACAACTGAAGCTGCAGATAGCTTGCTCGCATAAGCGATGGCTTCCTGTTCCTGATAGAAGCGTTTTACGACACTTTCGCTCTTATCTGTCACAAGATATCTTTGCGGCAAGTAATTCGACCATAATATTGACTTGCTTGAAGTATTGACCACTCGTGTGTTTTTGTATTTCTTCGCATGAGTTATTGCATCCTGCTCAGTGGAGAAGAAATTATTGCTCATTGCCACTGACGAGTGATACACACCATATACTTTAGCACCTTCAGCTGGTGGAGGAGTAGATCCACCACTTACGACCTGTCCAGTCTTTTTATATGTAACTGTGCTGGAAGGAATGTTTTTCGCATAATTAATCGCATCTGTCTTGGAAACGAAATGTTTAACCGCTTTTCCTTTTGAATCATTTACAACATATACGTTAAAGAAAGAATTTACCCCTTTTGCAAAGTTTGTAGCCACTTTTTGCTGAAATGAAGCGGTCTTGATCATTGCTTCTTCGGTAGGGTTCGACATGTATCCCACTTCAAGTAAAACTGCAGGCACGTGAGACATTCTTGTAACGTAAAAGCTGCTTGGTACTAGTCCGCGTCCTTCTTTGATTCCTGAACTGAGAACTGCTTTATGTGATACTTCAGCCAATCGCTGGCTTTCCGGTGAATAATGGACTTGCGTTGGATCTGCCGGATAGCTTGGATCTGGATACTTATTATTGTAATAGTAAGTTTCATACCCTCCAAAAGTAGGAGAAACAGAAGCATTGTGATGAACTGAAACAAAGATGGAATTATCATTATTGCCAGTTGCAAAACTGTTAGCAACTTTTGTTCTTTCACGCAAATCTGCATTTATAGACAGATTTGAGAATGCCGTATCAGAAGTTCTGGTAAGAATAACTTTAAAACCCAGTTTTTCCAGTTCCGACTTGATACGGTTCGAAACTTCCACATTTGCGTGCTTTTCATAATAACCGGTACGGTTACCAGAATATCCGGCAGTACCACCGTATTTCCCTCCGTGACCCGGATCAAGAATAACTGTAGGTTGTGTACTTGCAGCTAATGGTTCCAGAGGTTTAAATCCAAAGGCGAATATCAACAGAAACATTAAGGAGATTTTTATAATTTTTTTCAACAACTATTCCCTCTCTTTCTATATAGTAATCCTACCCCTTAAATTAGTAACAAACAAGATAAATTTACATTATTAAACAAAAATAAGACATTGTGAGTAGTTTTGATTTTTAAATTTAGGGTATTTAACTTTTTTGTGTTTTTGGTAGGTATTTTTATACAGTATATAACAAATTTTTTCATATTCTCCTTTCTTATTGCTGATAATAGCAAGCTTGCCAAACACATGGAGCCTTATCCCTTTACATTTATATGATGAGCTTTTCTGCCCTTTTTTTATGAATAGAAAAGCTCTTGATTACAATAAAAAACTGCACATTTCCCCCATATTAGGGTATTCTGTGCAGTCTGAGATGTGGGTGGTATTCAGTTGGGCTTATTCGACTTCCGTTTCACTTAAATACCTTTTCAAAAGATTATCCGAGTAATCGATGATTTGTTGGATTTCATCCAGATTTTGTTCGATTTTTTCTTTTTCAATATCGATCCGCTCCATATCGGAATAATCGTAATAGCGTTCAGGAAACTTCGCATTAGCCCCAAGGTAAACATTTTCACCGTCCATGTATGAACCGCCCGATAAATAATAACGCATAGTCAAAAGATTGTTGTCATATTCCAAAAGATTATGGCCGATGATCGGCATATTCGGAACCAGTCCCAAAAGGTTTGACATTGTGGGCATCATATCAATCTGTCCGCCAAAATGTGAAACGGTTTCGTTTTCGAACAACCCCGGCGCTGTGATAATGAAGGGCAGAAGAAACCGGTCTTTAATCGTATATTGATTGCCAACCACTTCACTGACCAATTCCACATCATCCGCTTCCATGGGCCTGCCGTGTAAACCTGAATGATCGCCGGTAATGACAATCAACGATTCCTCATAAATCCCCTGTTCCTTTAAAAATTCTATAAATTTCCCGATCTCTTCATCAGTGTAGCGGATGGACTGAAGATAATCGCCGGTATAAGTACCGCCAAACCTTTCCGGGAGATCCAGTAATTTTTCTTCAACCGGTATGATAAATGGCGTATGGCTTGTCATCGTCATCAGGTTGGCATAAATTTTTTCTCCGTCCTGAAGCTGTTCCTCGATTTCTTTCTCAGCAAATTCAAACATCACTCTATCTGATGGTCCGATGCCAATAACGTCTTCATTGGGCATATCCTTCAAGCTGTAATATTTATCGAAGCCTAAAGTCGGATAAAGTTTATCCCTGTTCCAGTATTCGATTTTATCCGCATGATAAGTGGTGGTGTAATAGCCATCGAAATTCAACATGCTTACCAGCGAAGGCATTTTTTCGCCATTGAGGTAATTCACCGTGGCTTCCCTGCCTTTCGGATAAAGGGAAGTATGAATGAGCCATTCAGCATCAGATGTGTTGCCGGCCCCGATTTGCTGGAACATATTATCAAAGTTGAGGCTATCCTCCAACAATCGATTGATGTTCGGTGTAATCTCCTGGCCGTCCACTTTATTGTTAATGACAAATTCCTGCATGGATTCCACTTGGATCAAGAACAGATGGCGGTCTTCTGCAATCCCGAACCGGTCATGATTTGCATATTCCACAAACTCATTGCCTTTCAATCCGGCAAGCTCCTCAGCAGTCAAACTGTTTCCTTCTGCAAAGCCGACACTATTCGCTTTATAAATTTGTGTCAGTTGCGTTTGCACAAAGCCATTTTCCTTCGCAAATAGAGCGACATCCGTCATATTTTTCTGGAGCGCTACGAATGATGTTCCAATTGTCAAAAACAGCAAGACGGCAAGCAAGGCTCCATACATCTTTCTATCCACCGACGGCAGGTTCACTTTACGGGCTGCAATCAACAGCACGGCGAACACTAGAACATCAGAGAAAAACAAAAAATCTGCCGGCTTGTACAATAAAGCCAAAGTTTCCATCACAGACCCCGCCTGGTCGGATTGCTTGAGGTCGAAATAAGACGGGATAGTCAAGAAATACCTTTCATACCAGATAACGGCAAGAAACAGGAAAGATACAGCCACATTATAGATTGCCACTGCAATGAAGCTAAACTTTTTTCTGCTCCATAGCATGATAGCCGGAAACAGCATCCAGATTGGAAATTCCAATAATAGAATGCGCAGCAAAGATACTTCCCCAAGGACTTCATTTCTGAAAAAAGCGATTTTTATCAATAATACACTAGATATTACTAGAATAAAGAGTAAAGGCATAGTTACTTTGTTATTAATTTTCATAATTTTCTCCTCTTGAGTAAGATGTACTTATATTAACACGAAATTTACATTTCTGTAATAAGTACAACAAAATTACTGACACAAATTTCCTCAAAAAAAAAACCCGGCAGATTTGAATCTGCCGGATCTCTCTATATTATTGAATAATTTTCTCTCGTGTTTTTATGGTGATTCCCTGGTAATAGAAATTCAGAATGTCAGATGCGGAGTGACCATCCACAGATCTGTTGAATGCGCCGTGTTGGCTCATCCCGATACCGTGGCCATGGCCTTTACCGTTCATGACAATTTTATCCGTGCTGTTAACCAAATCGAAGTCGACACTTTTCAATACTCCGACTCCCAACATCGTTCTGTAACTCGACATTGTAGCAGGGTAAGTTGTTGCTACAGAGCCTTTAAATGTAACAGCCATTTTCTTTTTCTTCAATTCTCCAGCAACATATTCGTTGACTGCAGCTTTCAGATCCTCGGAAATAACCTTAGAACCGCCAAGGAAGTATGCCTGTTTTTTAACTGGCAGAGCTTCAAAGAAAGATGTCGGCATTTTATCTGCATCCGGGTGAAGAAGAATAATCGGTGATCCCGTTTTTGCTGCAAGTACTGAACCTGCAAGCGAATCGATAAACTGGTAAGCATTGCCGATTACAATATTTTCACCTGTCAACGGCAATTGCTCGTTTACCGCAATGCTTGTATCCACACGCGTTTTACCGCTGATTCGCTCCACTGTGAAATTCTTTTGAAGTTCTGTTTGAACCAGTGCCGGAATCGCGGCCGTACCTCCGATTAAGGAGATTGTTTTTGTCCCACTCTGAGTAAAGTAATCTGTCGTTTGTGCAGTTACACTTTTACCGAAATGAATAATGATTGGAATTTGTTTTGAAGCGGCATAAGCAGATGCAGACAGTGCGTCTGACGAATTCGCGCTGCCGGAAGCGATCATGGCTTTGCCGCCAGTGCTTCCTACTTCTTTCGCGATTGCGATGGATGTATCTGTCCGGTTTTCACCGGATAGGCGTTCTACGTCAAAGCCGCGGTCCCGGAGATTTTTTTCAAGACTGGCTGAAATAGCAGACTTCCCTCCGAGCAGGTAAACCTTCGCTCCAGGGTTAACTTTATCTTTTACAAACGATTCCACAGTGGCCGGCAATGAATTATTGCGTGTCAGCAAAAGTGGTGCGCTGAATTTATGGGCCAGCACGGTTCCGGCGAGTGCATCCGCAGGAATATCGCCACGGCCAAGAACGATGGTGTTCGCTTTGCCGGATCCCACATATTCACGGGCGATATTGGCTGCCGTATCGTAACGCAATTCGCCTGATAAAGTTTGGGACTGTGCACCCGGAATCATGTCGTATGAAAGGGTCGTGCCATTTTTATGTCTGGTGTAATACGAAATGTTCGTTGTAATTTCAGAAACTTTACCTGTGTTTGGATAATCTTTCTTTGACATGCTGTCGATGGAAGCAATTTTGATCGACTCTATAGAAGAATCCAGTTTTGTTAATTCGTTTTGGACGTATTTTTTGAATTCTTTAAATGCTATTGAATCATTGGCCTTCGGCATATTCGCTGCATAAAGACCCTTTTCTCCAACATCGCCCCACCATTTAGCCGGCGAGGACAAATCGAGTGAAGAGTTCAATTGCTGTCTGAGCCAAGTCAGCTCCCACGAAATTTTGCTTTCTAAATCGTAATCGTCTTTTTGGCTCTTAGTGAGATAAGGCACTTTCCCAGACCAATACTGCTGTGGAAGTTCTGTTTGTCCCCCGTTGCTCGCTGAGAAATACGAACGAACAAAGCCGTCCTTGCCATCAGGTTTTTTGAAAGTCATGACTTGACCCGCTGTTTCATCTACAGCGCGATTCGTGTTTTCGTATGCTGACAAATACTTCGGCGAGATTTTGTCCCAAATAAAACCTTTGAAGACCTGGAAATTTGTGCTGTCATCGATTTCAACAGTAAATTTTCCGCCCGCTTTAGCAAAAACATACGAACGTGCTGCGATAGCCTGAGCTTTCAAAGCTTCCATTCCGCCTTGATTGCCCCAGCTTGCTGGCGTTTCTCCCGGAAGCACACCTTTCAAATAGTCTTCGAACAACAGCTCGTTAACTGGTTGAATTTGAGTGGTACCGGACATACGGAATGTTATCGTCCCCATATAAGGATGCTTGATCTCCGGTTTGTTGCCGCGATATATGTACACATGATTTTCCTTATTATAAACTTTTGGCGCTACAGTTACTGTGGCCAAATCTTTTGCAATCACTTTTGTTCCTTCTTTAATGGCCATTTTCCCATTTACCACGAGGACTGTATATTTTTTGTCCTTGGCAAGCACTACCGATGTATTTTCTTTCAAGACTGATTCGCCTTTTGGTTCAAAAATATAAGTAGTATAAGGGCCTTGTGCACCAAAGGTATTGATCAACTTCACTTTCACACTAAAATCTTCCGGTGCAGCACTGACTTGAGTCACTCCAATTAACATTCCCAAAAGCAATGTAAAACTTAATAATTTTACCAATTTTTTCAAAGTAAATCCTCCTTTTATCTCTAAATTTGACATTTATTTAATAATACTTATTTAGTATAAAGTATATTTTATAAAATGGATATAAAAAAAATGGCTTAAAAGCCATTTTTTTATTATATATTATTTAATTTACAAACGATCTTACAGAAACGATTTTTTTATCCCAGTTTGCCCAGCTTGCATTCAAGGACATAACTGTAACGCCTGTGCTCACTCCGGCATGAATGATTTTGCCGTTTCCAAGATAAATGCCGGCATGAGATGCTCTGGTAGGTTTGGAATTAACAAGATCAAGGATGATAAGGTCACCAGGTTTTGCATTTGCATAGCTCACTGCTTTCCCTGCAACTGCCATTTGGCCAGTAGTTCTTGGCAATGAAATTCCTTCTTGCTTAAATACATATCCTATAAATCCTGAACAATCAAATCCGCTTGTAGTTGTACCGCCATAGACATAGCGAACTCCTGCATATTTATAAGATTCTTCTACAATAGCACTTCGCACATCAACCGAAGTTGGCGTTGGCGCTGGTGCCGGGGCTGGTGCTGGTGCTGGTGCTGGTTTCGGTGCTGGCGGATTCGGGTTCAACGCATCAGGCGAAACTGCTGATTCTCCACCAATTACTGTTAAAGCATTAACATTTTTCTCAGAAATTACCGCCTTTGTTGGCGACGGCAAAGATGATTGTTTTACTAAAAGAACAGGTTCCTGAATTTTTGCGCCAAGTGCCGATCCAGTTAAAGCATCAGCAAAGTTTTGGCCTGAGGCTACTAAAGAAGTTTTTACTGAAGCCGGATATAATTCCGATACAACTTTTGCCGCCGTTGCATAACGGTCACTGCCTGATATTCTGTTCACGGAGCTGTTAGCACCCAATGTGTAATAAACTGAAGAACTTACCGCTGACTTACCGCCGACAATAATGACATTACTGTAATCGGTGGCAGCTGATTGAACTCCTGATGACATTTTTTCTGTTGCCGTCAAAAGAATCGGCATTCCTTTTTCTGCTGCATAGGATGCAATCGCCAAACTATCGGCAAAACTCGATCCGCTTGCAACTACTGCCGTCGATCCCCCTACTTTATCAGCAATCAATGCCGATGTTTCGTAACGGTTTTTACCGGCTACACGTTCGGTGTTGATCCCTTGAGCTTTCAACTGATTAGCAACATTCTCACTGACAACGCCCGCTCCACCCAAAATCACAACATTTTTTGCTCCGACACGTTGAATTTCTTTAAGGACGGAATTTGGAATAGAATCTTTTTTCGTCAAAAGAATTGGCGCGTTTAATTTCTTTGCTAGCGGTGCTCCAGCCAATGCATCCGGATAGTTATTGCCGATAGCTAACACGACATTGTTGGTACTATTGTTGGTCCAACCTTTTTTGGAAACTTGTATGGATGTTTCATATCTGTCACTGCCTGAAATTCTATCGAAATCTGTAAATACAGATGCTTCTGAAGTAGAAATAAAAGTTGATACTGAAATTACTGATGCTAGAGCAAGACTCCCAAACCATTTCACTGATTTCATTTACCTTATTTCTCCTTTTTTAAAAAACTTGTATTTTTTTTACTCAATTGAGTTTAACATTAAAAAACTTGGGTAAACATTACAGTTTTATTACAGATATACAAAAAAGACCTCCAATACATGTATTGGAGGTCTTTATCCCTTGCTATATAAGGGAATTCTCTAACTTCAAATTGTAATATAATAAATTCAAAATAGATCTAAATGCTTATTCTTTTGCAATAAAACCCAGATAAACACGGTACAATTCATCCTGTAAATTCTTATTGGAAAAGTTTTCCTTGGCATATTCTCTTAATTCTTTTCCCATTTTCTCGGCATCAGAATTATAGGCTTCCACACAAGCTTTCATCAGGGCATCTTTGTCGTTTGGCGGTATGATCCAACCGGTTACGCCCGGGTTGATCAGGGATTTTACTCCACCCACATCTGTCGAAATGACTGGCGTTCCCATATCCGCTGATTCCAATAATACGAGAGGAAAGCTTTCGCTATAGGAAGTGAGAAGGGAGACGTCTGAGGCAAACAGCAATTGATCGACGTCTTTTCGGGTGCCGAGAAACTGGACTTTGTCCATGATGCCTTGGCTGTCAGCCATTTTCATCAAAGTGCCTTTTAACTGGCCATCTCCGATAATCCATAATTTAACGTTTTTCATCGGCAAATCTTTGAAAGCTTTCAACAACACTTCGTGTCCTTTTACCGGATGCAGCCTGGCTACTATTGAATATACAAAATCTTCCGGTTTGGTATCCAGCGTCTTTCTGATTTCTTCCTTATCGAATAGCGGAACCTCTTCATGAAATTCGATGCCATTGAATATAGGTGAAATTTTCACAGCTGGGACTTTCATTTCAATAAGCATGTTCTTGAATTTTTCGGATACAGCAAAAAGATGATCTGCATTCCGCAATGCCCGTTTATTTAAAAAGGTGAATATTTTATTGATGAGTTTCGGCTGATGCAAAAAGTCCAATGAGGGGTCACTGTGAACAGTAACAAACCATGGAATCCGCAACTTGGATTTGATATTGTTGACCAGAAAATTGGAACGCGCACCGTGTGAATGGACCAGCGAAAAATCATTCTCTTCTATATAAGAAAGAATTTTTTTAGATGCTGAACCATCAAAACGTCGATTTTGCTGAATCACAGTAACTTTAACCTGTTGATTTCGGGCCTCTTCTGCAAATTCGCCTTCTGTCAGGAGCACCAATTCCGCTTCAAATGGAGGGTTTTGGAATAATTGGAGTAAATGCTTTTTCGATCCGCCTGTTTCACCGCCGCTAATAATGTGGAGTATCTTCACTGGGCTCCAACCTTTTTCTCGCGGATTGCCATGATCAGGAATTTAGGAAGAGCCATCTGCCGGATAATACGTGACGGCTGCGACACCAGGCGGTAAAGCCATTCAGTACCCGTATTCAAGAAAATTGAAGGCGCCCGTTTTACATTCCCACTGAAAACGTCAAAGCTTCCGCCAACACCCTGGAAAATATTGACATTCAATCTGTCCATATTTTCCTGAATGAACAACTCCTGTTTCGGGCTGCCCAGTGCAACAAAAAGGATTTGGGGATTCGCTTCATTAATCAGGCGTAAAATCTTATTCTGGTCGGTTTCATAGCCGTCTATTTTGCCAGAAATGATCAGATTCGGATATCTTTGCTGTATCATGCCAGCCGCTTGCTCGATTGTTTCGGGCTTTGCGCCATACATAAAAATCCGGAACGAATTTTCATTCGCCAGCTCGAGCAACGCTTCCATCATACCGATTCCGGTCACGCGCTCTTTTACCTGGCCATTCCTGAAACGTGAAGCGATCATGATTCCCACACCGTCTGGAATTTGGTAAGTGGAACCGTTCAATAAAGTTTTCAGACTATCATCTTTTGTTGCCATCATCACTTTTTCAGGATTTATGGCGACAATCCGTGATTTTCTGTTTTCTTTAATGTCAGCGTCAATCAGCCGCATCAATTCCTGCTGCGACTGATTGCTTACATTAACTCCAAGAATCTGTTCTTTCATAATTTGGCTTCTCCCATCTATCGTGTGAATATCACCTTTTTGTCGATATTTTCCGGGTTTTCTTTGCCATCTCCAAGTCTGTAGACTGAGAATCCAGCTTTTTCATAAGCAGCTCGGCTAATCGCATTTTTGGTGTCAAAAATAATTTTGTTTTCCATCGTTGAACCGACTTCTTCTGCAATATAATCTTTGAAAATTTGATGATCGGTCAAGATGACAATCAAATCAGCGTTTTGGACCGCTTCATCAAGTGACTGTGTCTGTCCGCCAACCTTATTTTCTTTTACATGTGGGTCATAAGCTATATAATTCACATTCTTCATTTTCAAATGTGTAAGAATTTCCATCGAAGGACTTTCACGAATATCATCAATGTTTCCTTTAAATGCCAATCCCAGGACAGCCACTTTTGGTGCATCGATATGCGCTACGATTCTCTGAATCATTTCCACCGTATACTCAGGCATTCCATCATTTGTTTGACGGGCCAAGTGAATGATCTTAGATAAATCCTTTTCTTTTTCCACAAGGAACCACGGATCGACCGCGATACAATGACCTCCGACTCCTGGACCCGGTTTATGGATATTAACGCGCGGATGATGGTTTGCAAGGTCAATCGCTTCCCATGCATCCACTCCGACATTTTCACTTATTTTGGCAATTTCATTGGCAAAAGCAATATTCACGTCCCGGTAGGTATTTTCCATCACTTTAACCATTTCAGCAGTTGTAGCATCGGTGATGAAAAAGTCTCCTTTAACAAAACTCTTGTAATATTCAATCGTGACTTCAGCAGATACAGTATTTAATCCGCCCACGATTCTGTCGTTTTTGACAAGCTCTTCAAACACTTTACCCGGAATAACACGCTCCGGTGAATGGGAAACGTATAATTCAGAGCCAAGTTCCAAACCACTCTTTTCCAATATTGGAACCATAATATCCAAAACTGTACGGGGCGGGACTGTAGACTCAAGAACAACCACATCACCTTTTTTTACAAAAGGAACAATCGATGCAGTTGCCGCTTTAATGTAATCCATATTTGCAGTTTTATCCTCAGCAATCGGTGAAGGCACTGCGATGATAAACATATCCGCCTCTTCCGGAGTAGTTGACACTGTAAAAGTGGCTTTTTCAATAGCGCTATTCAAATAATCCTGAAGTAAAGGTTCTTCAATATGAATTTGGCCTTTCGACAGCATGTCCACTGCTATTTCATTAACATCCACTCCGTGTACCATATATCCATGATTCGCAAACATAACTGATGTAGGTAAACCGATATAGCCTAACCCAACAACACAAACTTTTTTCATATTATTTTTCGCCTCTTTAAATCAGATTTAGAATAGAATTAAATAATTTTCAAATAAATTCTTTCATCACACAGCATAGTATTCCACAGAGTTTAACTTTAACATATTTTATATATCACAGGCATTAAGAATATGTTACAATCAGCAATCTTTTGCCATAATAATAAAACACCCCCTCCGTCCGCAGACAAAGGGGTCATGATTACATCTTAATCCCGATCTTCTCCCCAACATTCCGTGTTTTTCAAACCAGGAATGTCTTTGGCATAAAATTCCGGATTCTTGCCTGCTTTTCGCTGCTGCATGTAATTATCGAGCACTTTGAAGGCAGTGCCGCCGAGAAGCGCAATGACCACGAGGTTGATGACGGCCATCATGCCCATGAACAGATCGGCCATGCTCCACACGAGGCTGACTTGCGCCATAGCACCGAACATGACCATTGCGAGAACGCCGAAACGGTAAGCCGTCAGCCAGCCGCTGTGTGCATTGATGAATTCGATATTCGTTTCACCGTAATAATAGTTTCCGATAATCGAACTGAAGGCAAAGAACATAATCGCAATTGCCAGGAAGTACGGAGCCCAGTCACCGACGTGGACACCAAGCGAATCCTGCGTCAACAGGATTCCTTCTGCTTCGCTTGTGCTATACAGATCGGCAAGAATAATGATGAACGCCGTTGCCGAACAGATGATGATTGTATCGAAGAACACGCCAAGGCTTTGGACAAGCCCTTGTTTCGCCGGATGCGAAACGTTGGCAGATGCCGCAGCGTTCGGAACCGAACCCATACCGGCTTCGTTCGAGAACAATCCGCGACGTACGCCCTGCATGATTGCAGCGCCGATACCGCCGCCCACCACTTCTTCAAGCCCGAATGCGCTTTGGACGATCAGCATGAACACTGCTGGGATTTCCGTGATATTGGTGATGACAATAAAGATGGCAACGAGGAGGTAAAGTGTTGCCATTACCGGTACAACGATTTGCGTCACTTTTGCGATCCGCTTGACGCCGCCAAAGATGACGATTGCCGCTAAGATCACTAAACCGAGGCCGACAGACCAGTCCGGAATATTAAAGACATCTTCGAATGATTGTGCAATGGTATTTGACTGCACCGAGTTGAAGATGAATCCAAATGCAAGCGTCAACAGCACTGCGAATACAATTCCCAGTTTCCGTTGGCCGAGTGCTTTCTCCATGTAATAAGCCGGTCCGCCGCGGAATTGCTCGCCGTCGCGCACTTTATAAACTTGCGCCAATGTGCTTTCAATGAATGCTGTCGCCATACCGATCAACGCGACCATCCACATCCAGAACACCGCTCCCGGTCCGCCGATGGCAATTGCCAACGCTACGCCGGTGATATTGCCTGTTCCGACACGTGAAGCCGTCGAAATGGTAAAGGCCTGAAATGCCGAAATCCCTTTTTCGCCGTCTTTCTTTTCACTGATGACGCGGAACATCTCGCCAAACAGGCGAACCTGCACAAATTTAGTGCGGATTGTGAAATAGACACCCAGGCCTAATAGTAAACCGATTAATATGTATGTCCATAATAAATTATTTCCCTCGTTAACAAGCCAGGTTAACGCATCCAAAACTGCATCCATTTCATCATCCTCCTCCAAATTGAAACGAAACTTATTGTCTATACCCTTTACAGCAGTAGAGAAAACCTGATACAAGCGATAGTTTCGGGCAAAGGAAAACCCTCTTCAAAGAGAGGGCATTCCTTTTGCTCATCACACCTTATCATAGAAGAAAAAATTGCGGGAGAGCCATTAGCATTACTAGCCACAATATTTCCCGGGAAATATTTCAGGCATTTCGCAAGGTTTCCGCCAAAACACGTGCGCCAATATCCAGCGCGTCGGTGTTAAATGCCATATCGGGATGATGCAATCCGTGTGTAAGATCAGCCCCCACACCGACCATCGCCGCTTTCAGTTCCGGTTTCCGGATGGTATAAAAATGAAAATCGTCTGCGCCAGTCGTGTGCAGCGGCTGCGCTGTATTTTCTTCACCAATCACTTTGCGGATCGCTGCGCGCGCCAGTTCCATCGCTTCATCGGAAACTTCCGCTGCCGGTGTAAAGTCGGTCCAGTCCCAGTCGAGTCCCACGCCGTATAGCTTGGCAATCGTTTCAAAACCTTCATCGATGCGTTGCCGAAGTTCGTCCATCAAGTCGTTGGACTGCGAGCGGACATCGAGCGCAAACGTGGCACTGCCCGGAATGATATTCAAACTTTCGCCGCCCATTAGGATATTCGTCAGCTTCGCCGAGTAGGATTCAAAAGGTGAAAAATAGATCGATTTAACAAATTGATGGATCGCCGCTATGACGTCCATCGCATTTTTCCCTTGATGCGGCCGCGCACCATGCGCATCCTCGCCTGTAATCTTCCCTCTCAGGAAAATACCGGATCCGTGGTGAAGCGCCGGCGACACTTTACCGAAAGGCAGCTCTTCTGCCGGACGCAAGTGCACGCCGAACAGATGGCTGACCCCTTCAACAGCACCGCGCTCAATCATCGACAGCGAACCATTGCCCTGCTCTTCTGCGGGTTGGAAGATAAAACGCACACGTTTCATCAGGGTTTCATCCTTTAAATAATGTAAGGCGCCGAGCACCATCGCCATATTGGCATCATGCCCACAGGAATGATTCGCCTGCTCTTTGCCGCCCACCTCTTGCCACAGCGCATCGATATCCGCGCGCACAGCGACGATGTCATCCCCCTGCCCGATTTCTGCGATCAAACCGGTGAGATCTTCGAAGCTATTATAACGGACGTCCAACCCTTGCATGATTTCCTTCAATTTTTCTGTGGTTTTGAATTCTTTCCAGCTCACTTCGGGATTGGCGTGGAAATGGTTAAAGTATTGGAGTATTTGCTGTTTGATTTCCATCATCGCTCTTCCTTTCTCTCCACCGTTGCTGATTTGGTGGTTAATTTCATTAATTGAGCTTCATCGACCTCAATCCCGAGACCCGGCTTGCCGCTCAACTTCACAAAGGGCAGTTCGTAAAGCAGGTCGCCAATCTCTTCTGAGAATAAAAGCGGGCCTGTCAGTTCGGCACTTTGAATATTCTTCCGCGACATGACGGCGTGATAACCGGCCGCCGAGCCCACGGACGATTCCACCATCGAACCGATCTGCGCGATGATGCCCGCAGCTTCCGCCGCTTTCGCCATCCCAACCGCGGGAAATATTCCTCCCGCTTTCATCAGCTTGATGTTGATATAATCTGCGGCATCCAGCCGAATGATTTCAAGTACATCTTCCATCGATCGCACACTTTCATCCGCCATGATCGGCGTTGACACTTTGCGCCTCACTTCAGCGAGTCCGCGGATATCGCCCATTCGGATCGGCTGTTCCACCCAGGTGAGATTGGCGTCAGCCAGCCGATTGATCGTCTGTACAGCTACCCCTACCGTTTTCCATCCCTGATTGACGTCAATCCGGATCGGTACATCGTCACCGACCGCTTCACGCACCGCATAAATCCGCTCGATGTCGAGAGCCGCATCGTCCAGCCCCACTTTTAGCTTTAAGCTGGAGAATCCCTGCTTCACAGCTTTCGCCGCTTTTTCCGCCATGATGTGCGGCGGCTCGATGCTCAGCACTTTCGGATATTGGAGATTGTCATGCGCCCGCCCGCCGATGAGATTATAAACCGGCTGGCCTGTCGCTTTGCCCATCAGATCGTAGCAGGCAATATCAATGGCCGCTTTCGCCGCCGGGTTGTTTGCTATTGCGGCATCCATTATGTGATGGATGTGCTCGATATCAAAAGGGCTCTGATCCAAAATTTGCGGAACGAGCACATTTTTCAGTACCTCAAACGCCGCATCCACCTGCTCGCCCGTCACATGCTCATCCGGCACCGCTTCGCCGTAGCCGATGAGCCCGGTATCCGTTTGGAGCTTTACGATAATCGCCGCCATACTCGGGTAATTTGCATAGGAGATGATGAATGGTTCTTTCAATGGAAAGTCGACTGCATAGATATCTGCTTTGGTAATTTTCATTGGGGTGTGCTCCTTTTCATGGATAGTTTCTATTACTGCTTATTGTATCGCTATGAGGGGGGTGAATCTAGGGGATGGAGTAGTATCTCACGGTTGTGGGAGTTTATCTCACCGTTGAGCGATTTTATCTCACCGTTGGAGGGGTTTATCTAACGGTATCCACCTTTTATCTAACGAGTCCACTTTTCTTCCGACATTCTCCAAAAGAACAAACCAACATCTGAATGGAAAGCAGTCCGCTGCTGGCGGACTGCCCAGTGGGCGGCGACCGCCGCCCAATCTTGGGTAATAGGGGGTTGTCTCATTTGGTGTGGGGGTTTTCTAACGGTTGCGGGAGTTTATCTCACCGTTGAGCGATTTTATCTCACCGTTGGATGGTTTTATCTAACGGTATCCACCTTTTATCTAACGTGTCCACTTTTCCTCCACCATTCTCCGAAAGAACGAACCAACATTCGGAATGGAAAGCAGTCCGCTGCCGGCGGACTGCCCAGTGGGCGGCGAGTGCCGCCCGACCTTGGGTAATAATGGGGTTGGCTCATTTGGTGGAGGTTTATCTAATGGTTGACGGGGTTTATCTCACCGTTACTCACTTTTATCTCACCGTTAGCCCCTTTTGTCTAATGGTTGAAGAGGTTTATCTATTTTTCTACTGCATCACTCCCAGTTTCTCCACTATAGCCAATACCTATTAATAGAGGTCTCCTCCATTTTTTCTCCACAAAAAAAAGGACATTCAAGTCTCATGAATGTCCGCCTGGTCCTTTATAAAATATCGTCTTTTTTTATTGCTTCCTATTTTTTGATAATTGGGGTGAACTAGCATATTCCTAGCTGTGGAAAGATGCTCCAATTCCAAAAAATCTTTGCACTCGGCAGCGGAAATACTTGATTTTATTAACATAAACCATTCTTGTATTGCTTCATGATGCGCGGTTAAACTTTGTAACTTACAGGACGGACAATGCCAGGAGCGCTTTATTCTGTTCATTTTTATAGATTCGCAGTTTGGACAATAAACGCCTTTTCCTATGTCTCTCGCGTTGATGTTGTGTTTTGGCGCAAGTGGAAAGGGATTATATTCAGTCGCTACGCTTAACAATTGTTGACCAACCTTATGCATTTCATCGATAGAAAGTTGATCATTCGGCATTTTGAAATTCTGTAATCGGATTACCACCTCATCGGCACTCCAAATTACAGAGCCCGGAGGCGTATTCTCGACAATCTGGTTGGGGTAAGCAATTACAACAAATGTATAGACCGGCAGTGAAACGTCAAGACTTTCGAGCAGCTTTTCAAACTTCCACTTCGCAACTTCCATCTGTACCAAAGGACTTTTATATCCTTTTTCTTGTCCGGTTGATGTCGTTTGATGCAATGCACTTGGATTTACACAAAACCTAAGCCTGCCTGAAATATTTTTTACTTCCAATAAAATTGTGCACGACTGGGTCAATAAAAGTGTGTCAATTTGGAAATCCATGTTAGTAGATACCGATAAGTCCTGGATAATTAAATATGGATAATCCGGTTCGAATTGCTTCATTAAATAATCCAATCGCTCTTCTCCACCAAATCCCGCATTGCTGGACTTAATAATATCCCCAATAAGTTCCCGTTTTGCATGAAATACGGGCAATCTTTTTAATAAAGCTTCGTATCCTGCAATCTTAATTGGCCGCTTCCGATGTTTGATGATAATTGTAGCCACCCCTTTGTTAACAATAGCAAACACAACGAAAATATTCCATATATATCCAAATTAAATATTTGAAGGCCTATTTCGCGCCAAAAATGAGATTTGAAACTAAACTTTTGATATTTATAGTGTGATTCAATTTTCCACATGTGCTTATCTACTCGTTCCATGAGGATATCTCACGATTGAGTTATTTTATCTCACCGTTGGAGGGGGTTATCTAACGGTATCCACCTTTTATCTAACGAGTCCACTTTTCTTCCGACATTCACCGAAAGAATGAACGAACATCTGAATGGAAAGCAGTCCGCTGCCGGCGGACTGCCCAGTGGGCGGCGGACGCCGCCCGATCTTGGGAAATAAAGGGGTTGGCTCATTTGGTAGGGGTTATCTAATGGATGACGACGTTTATCTAACCGTTGAGCGCTTTTATCTCACCGTTGGATGGGTTTATCTAACGGTATCCACCTTTTATCTAACGATTCCACTTTTCTTCCGCCATTTTCCGAAAGAACAAACCAACATTCGGAATGGAATGCAGTCCGCTGCTGGCGGACTGCCCAGTGGGCGGCGGACGCCGCCCGATCTTGGGTAATATGGGGTTTTCTTTGGGAGTGAGGTGTATCTAATGGTTAGTGGGGTTTATCTCATGGTTATCCACTTTTATCTCACCGTTAGTGTGATTTATCTAATGGTAAGCCGATTTTATCTAACGACTCACTCTCACAACACAAAAAAAAGCCCCCCCTCACAGGCGGCTCTTCACTGGTATAGACAAAATCATTTCCTCCAACAGCGCAGGCATCACTTCGAATGCGTTTTTGATGTGGAGGCGTTCGGTGCGTTTATGGGCATCTTTGCCGAATTGGCCGATGTTGAGAACCGGCGCTTTTAATTCTTTCATTGCTTGGAACGGGATGCTGTAGGCTTCGCCGTAAACCGGCGTATTGTTTTCGTAAGTGATCCAGCCGTCTTCCTGGTCGCCGTAATTGACGTAGCTCAGATCGGAAATGCCATTGAAATAATGGATTTGATTGAGTTCATGGCCAAATTTTGTCATAGCGTTTTCCTTGATCTGCGCGACGCAATTTTTGACCAGTTCGTCTTCTGACGAATTGACCGCCGGGTAATATGGCGGCGCGAACATGATCACAATCGCCGGCGTCAGTTCCTGGCAATTGAGCAGCAGGATATCGGTGATGTGCATCGACTTATCGCGGACGTCCCATTCCGGATGCATCAATGTATCCCGGATCAAGTCGTTGAAATACTCAATACCGAATTTCTCGAGTGCGTATTTCACCAGATCTTCGTAGCGCATGACCCGAAGCACCCCGACCGGTTCGATGTTTTCATTGCGGCACATCGCCATATAATCTTCCATGCAATGCGCAGCCGCTTCTTTTGCCACTTTTTGAAACAAGTCGAAAACCTGTTTGGCACTGTGTTCCATCATGAAGACATTGTACATCGCATAGCTGCGGTACGGGGTCTGCGCCGAATAGGTATTCCTGAAATCACGTTGCTTCAGCGTTACCGGCAAGGGAGTCGTTTCGCCGAAGACCGTTTCTTTGAACGTCGGATTCCATTCCATGCGGTGGGTCAGATAGGTCGAAATATAGCTCGACGTGATGCCTGACAACGGTTCGCCGACATGCGTCTCTTTGCCGTAGAACATGGCGGATGGCATAATTTTGCCGATCGAGCCGGTGTAGATATAATGGTCCTGGTCACCCGGCTGCTGCGCGAATGAAGGCTCGCCGTTCAGAAATAAAATATATTCCAGTTCGTATTCGCGTTCGAGGTCGAGCAATTTGCTGACACTGTAGCGCATGCCGGCTGAATTGACTTCCTCATCCGGCACGGATAATAGCACGAGGTTGATCGGCCATTCATTGGCAGCGGCTTTTTCGAGCATCGCCATATGCATCGCGATGCCTGCTTTCATGTCCATCGTGCCGCGGCCGAACAAATATTCACCCGAATCGAGGTCTGCCTGCGCGTATTCATCCAGTTCGTCGCGAATCCCTTTCATGGCTTCCGTCAACTCCAGCGGATTGCAGGCGAGCGGCTCCAAATCGCCGTATTCCCCTGTTTGGACGGTATCAAAATGGCTCATCAGGACAATCGTATCTGTCGCTTCCGGGTGTTTGTATAGAGCGGTGACGTATTGGCGATCCCAATTGACTTCACCGAGGTAAATTTTATCTGGATTTTCCTGGAAATAAGGGATTTGCTCCAGCTTGTCTTTCAGCTTATAGGCGAACTCCACTTCCCCTTCTGACAGTGTAATACTTTTCCAGCTGACCATTTCACAAAGCAATGCCTGCAATTTCTCCGGTGTTCCCCATAATAGATCCATATCTTATCCCCTTTCCGTGACTTGCACAGTTTTCAGCCATTCGGCTATCCGCTCCATCGCGAGTTCGAGTGTTGGCATCGCATAGGCATACGAAATGCGCAGGAAGCCTTCGCCGTGTTCAGTAAAAGCCGAGCCCGGCACTGCCGCGACTCCCCCTTCTTTCAACAGGCGCGTGGCGAAGTCGAAGGAAGAAAGGCCGAATTTCTCGATGGATGGGAATATGTAAAATGCACCAGTCGGCTTGACGACGTCAAAGCCCATTTCCACCAATTTGCCGTAGACATAATCACGCCGCATTTTGTAGGCGGCATTCATTTCATCCGGCACAAAGCGGTTATTGCGCAACGCCTCGATCGCCGCATGCTGGCTTGGCAGGGACGCGCACACTGTATTGTACATATGCACTTTTAAAATATGCTTCATATATTGTTCCGGCCCCAGCAAAAAGCCCATCCGCCAGCCCGTCATCGAATGCGATTTCGACAGGCCGTGCACGAGGAAGGTCCGATTTTTAATGTCGTTATAGCACGCGAATGAAACATGATCACCTTCGAAGACATTTTCCGAGTAAATTTCATCCGCCACGATAAAGATGTCATGTTTCTTCAATACCTCAACCAGCGCTTCGGTATCGGCTTTATTTAAACTGACGCCGGTCGGATTTGACGGGAAATTAAACAGCACCGCTTTCGTTTTATCCGTAATGGCCGCTGCCAAACGCTGCGGATCCGGCACCAATCCGGTATCCGAAATATCCAGCAGCACCGCTTTGCCGCCGTTCAACTCGACCAATGGCACGTACCCCGCATAGCACGGGGCGGGAATGATGACTTCGTCGCCTTCTTCAATAATGGTCCGAAGCACCGAATCGAGCGCTTCGCTGGCACCGTTCGTGATGATGATTTCTGATTGCGGATTATAAGTGAGCCCGTAGCTGTCGCTGAAAAATGATGCCACTTCCTGGCGCAGCTCGATCAGCCCTGCGTTATGGGAATAACTTGTTTTATTGGCTGCAATCGCATCCATACCGGCGCGCTTCACCGCTTCCGGTGTCGGGAAATCAGGTTGACCGATTGTCAGGTTAATGGCGTCCGGGTAATCCACCAGCTGATTGAAAAACTGGCGTATGCCGGAAATAACGAGCGCTTCCGCCCGGGGATTAAGGGTTAAGGTCATAATGAGCTCCGATCCATTCAGTAGTTTCTTCTATTATATTCTTTTCGTACTGAATAATAACAGGTAGGATATTCACAGTCAGCAATAAATTCTCCTGTTGGTTTCATCATAATTAATAATTGCCATAAGAACAAGAAAAAACGGTTCAGCGGGCGCTGAACCGTTTTTTTCTTTTTCTAAGCATGTCTTCTGCGGCACCTGAGCCGAAGAGAACGCCGATCACAATGAGCACAAAGCCGCCGAGGTGACCGGGCAGAATGGTTTCATCCAAAATGATGGCCGCTGCGATGAGTGAAAATAATGTATTGAGATTCATGAAAATCGCCGCTTTTGTCGGACCGGTTTGGCCGATCGAGTAATTGAACAGCATATGGCCGACCGAGGTGCCGAGCACGGCCGAGAATACGAATGCCCACCAGAATACAGGTGGAACTTCCGCAAATGCCGCCATGCCGCCCGGTTCCTGGATGAGCGAGATGAAGAACAGCACGATGCTGCCGGCGATGAACATATAGCCCGTCATCAGCCGCGGATCCAGATTTTTCGCCGCGTTGGCAATGACGATATAGCTGAGTACCTGCGTCAGGATTGAGATGAAGACAAACAAATCACCGAGATTCATGCCGCTTGTCGGACCGCTGCCGACGCGCACTGTGAGGACGACGCCGGCAAGGCCGATGACAACGCCGATCCATTGCAGGCGAGACGGATAATTGCGCATGATCAGTGCCACCAGCACCGCCGTCAGCATCGGCCCCGTGCCGAGGATTAACCCGGCATTTGTGCCGGTGGTCAAAGTCAGCGCATTCGACAGGAAATAATGATGCGAGACGACGTTCAATAACGATCCCAGCAGGATGTATTTCCAATCGATGCGGCTTGGCCAGCGAAGAAGCTTGAAGTAGCCGAGAATGACGAAGACCGAAATCCCTGCGACAAGTATGCGGAATGCCGTCAAAGTAACCGGGCCGACAAATTCGACCATATATTTAACTGTTGCGAGATTAAATCCCCAAACGATCATGACGGCGGTCAAGATCATATATACTTTCCATTGCTTCAATCCAGTCATGCCTTCTTTCGGGTATCGGAATAAACATCCATTTTACTCCTCGTTGCGGGGAAAGTAAATACTACGCCGAATAATCATATGCTTTTCGCCCGATCAGCAGGCTGAAAGCGATAAAGGCCACGAGTGACAGCAGCACCGGAAACGTCACAGTATGGACGCCGAGCAGATTGCCGTACGCTTGGTTGTAAAAATGCAGCGCGACATAAGTGCCAATCCCCGTCACCATTGACGCGATGGCCCCGTATTTATTGCCCCACTTCCAGTACAGCCCGAGCACAATCGGCCAGACGAACGCCGCTTCCAAACCGCCGAACGCGAATAAATTCAGGAAGATCAATAAGTCCGGCGGATCCAGCGCCAGCAGGAACACGCCAATTCCGAGCAACCCCGTGACGCCGAACGAAATGCGTTTGATGGTCTTCAGTTCCGCTTCCGGTTTTATGTAATTCAAATAGACGTCGCGGACAATCGACGAGCTGACAATTAAGAGCAGCGAATCGACTGTCGACATGATTGCCGCCATCGGTGCCGCGAGGACAATGCCTGCGAGCCACGGCGGTAAGGTTTGGAGGGCGATCAGCGGAATGACTTTATCGCCGACATCGATGCCCGGCAGAATGGGACGCGCGAATACACCGATGAGATGCATATTGAGCATGATGATGCCGGTGACGAGCGTTCCGATGATCAGCGCGCGGTGCATGGCGCGGGAATTTTTATAGGACATTGCCCGCACGGCAATCTGCGGCAGCCCGACTACGCCGACGCCGACGAGTATCCAGAAAGACGACACATATGCCGCGGATAAATTGCCATCCGCTCCGTAAGGCGTCACGAGATTCGGGTTTTCATTGATTAAATCCTGAACGATATTCGGAATTCCGCCGCCTGCAATAATAACCGCTACCAGCAGGATCGCCGTTCCGACGAGCATGACGGCACCCTGCACAGCATCCGTCAGCGCAACCGCGCGGAAACCGCCGATCGTGACATAGACCAGCACGCTGACCGCAAACAGGAACAGCGCAGAATTATAGGACAGCCCCGTCAGCGATTCGATGAGCCGCGCGCCGCCGATCCACTGGGCTGCCATGGCGGAAAACAGGAAGATGATGATGCTGAGCGCGGACAATAGGACCACAGCTTTGCTGTTGTAGCGGGCTTTCAGGAAATCAATCATCGTCACCGCCTTATAGCGGCGCGCCATGATGGCAAATTTTTTGCCGAGAATCATCAGCACGAAATAGCCGGTGACAACCTGCGTCATTGCCAGCAGCACCCAGCCGAAGCCCATCGTGTAGGCGGTTCCGGGACCTCCGAGGAAACTGGAGGCACTGCCGTAAGTTGCGACCATCGTCATCGCCAGCACAAAACCGCCGAGTTCGCGGCCACCGAGGAAATAATCGCTGATGAAATTCGAAGACGATGCCAGCTTGCGGCTCGACCAATAGCCGATAAAGAAGATGAGGATAAGAAAAACGATCATCGGAATCAACACAGCATAATTCATCGTTGTTCCTCCTCTTCATCTTCAAACGGCACTTCCACAAAGAAGAATTTCACAATGATAATCACGAGCACTGCGATTACCAGGAAGCCAACGATGCAGCTATAGAAAAACCATGCCGGCAATCCGAAGACGTAGGTATACTCTTCCACCGGCCGCGAGCCCATGCCATACGCAAAGCCGAACCACCAGACAAAATTGAACAGCGCCAGCCCCACGCCAATCAGCGCTTCCCGGTGGGCAATCTTAAACCGCCAATCCATTTCGTTCATCTATCCCACTCCATTTCTGTTCGTATCATTTTCTTATAATACCATTATTTTCTAAAAAAATAATGAGGGTGGGGATTTTTTGTGGAGCTTATTGGGCGGACAATGAATTATTAGATAAAATCCGCTAACCATTAGATAAATCACATATACGGTGAGATAAATCCCTCTAACCGTTAGATAAATTCCTTTAAACATTAGATACACCCCACTCCAATAGAATAACCCCTTATTACCCAAGATCGGGCGGCCTCCGCCGCCCACTGGGCAGTCCGCCAGCAGCGGACTGCTTTCCATTCCGTTTGTTGGTTTGTTCTTTCGATGAATGGCAGAGGAAAAGTGGACTCGTTAGATAAAAGGTGGATACCATGAGATAGATCCCTCCAACGGTGAGATAAAAATGCTCTACCGTGAGATAAATCCCTCTGACCATTAGATAAACCCCACTCCAAATGACCCAACCCCCTATTACCCAAGATCGGGCGGCGACCGCCAGGAGCGGACTGCTTTCCGTTCAGATTGTTGGTTTGTTCTTTCGATGAATGGCGGAGGAAAAGTGGACTCGTTAGATAAAAGGTGGGTACCGTGAGATAAACCCCTCCAACGGTGAGATAAGCAACGCTATCCATTAGATAAAATCTTTTATCCGTTAAATCCGCAATAACCACACAAAAACCCGCAGGCAGCAGCCAGCGGGTTTCATTTATTACCTTGCTAAAAGATATTCCACGTATTTGCGCCAATAGGTGTTTTCGGCATGCTCCATGTCCGGCTGAATGCTTGGGAATGGCACAAATGTAAGTGGCGCTGAACCGAATTTCCTCAGCAGTTCATTGTCCACCACTGTTGCTCCGGGCTGCACGCCATCACTTAAAATGGCTTTGCCGTCCAGGCCGAATGCAATTGAAACCGGCAATGCTTCAGCCCGTCCGTTTTCATTCAATACGAAAGTTTTGCCGGTGCCGTCATAGCGATCGAATATCCAGGCGTCTGTTAGGGCAACCGCATCTGTTGCTTCATTGATGATAATCGAAGCATTAGCGGTTTTGCCGTACGGAACGGCGTCTGTGATTGGCTCATCCGTGATGATGAGGACTTCGTATATCGCAATCGGATTGGCTTGGTCGACAGGGTCGAGTGCGCGGTAAGCCTCCAGCCACTTGGAATTGCCTGCCGGCAGCTGGGATATGCTGTGCACTCTGGCAGGCATGGCCTGCGTAATTCCGTCGACATGAACGAAGACACGATCTTCGGCGTTGACTTCGCTCCATTCTTCTTCAATTACATAGGTCATGAATAATTTTTCATTCGAATAAATTTCAACGCTCATCGGTTCTGAACGGGCATCGATCTTCCCGACGATGCCTTCAATCGGACTGACCAGCGCGGGATTGGCCGTATTCTGATCCAATTGAGCGGCAACGACGGCCAATTCGGTTTCAATGGCCGCGATGCGCTGCTCGGCCTCCGCAATTCCAGCGGCATAGGTACCATCTTGTGGAACTTCGACATTCAATGACGTTGACCATGACACATTCACATCCAGTTCTACCGTATCCCCTTCTTCAGTGGTCACGGTGTCACGACTGGTTGAAGTGTTTGAGTCTGAGCTGGGGTTGGAGCTGGACTGGCGGGAACGGGCCGTTTCAAGATTTCTTATAGCGTTTTGGACTTCAAGCAATTCGCCAAGGAGCGCTGATTCCTGCACTTGCCAAATTGCGCGCTGTTCCTCACTTTGCGATTCGTTCAGCAGTGCCAGTTCAGTTCCGGCTTCGACATAATCGCCTTCATTGATGATCCATTGTTCGATGGCGTCGGAATCCTGGATGAAGATTTCTGTGGCTCCAAGTGGTGCTGTAACTGCCTCTTTCGGCAATTTCTCCGTATAATTGCTCGTGTATGTACGTTCATATTCACTGATATAGACTTTTTTCGGAACAAGGCTCTTGTCGCTGAACAGTAGGATCGCATTCGTCGCCAGGAAAGCGGTGATGGCAATTGATAAGCCGATCGCAAAGTATTTATTCACCTGGAACCACTCCTTCCGTAAAGCCTTCAAGCATGTCCGCAAGTGGCACAAAGCTTAATGCGCCAATCATCATTGCGATAATCAAATGCAGAAGTATAAGTCCGAACAGCAATAATTTCGGTGAGAATTCCACATAATTGCGAAGGAAACGGTATTGAATGGCAATGATGAGCGATGTGAAAACCGTCAGCTGATTGAACGTCAATATGATAAAGGCATGATCAAAAAGCAATGCCGCCAGCGGGCCAAATGAAAACAGGGACAAATAAGTTGTGTAGCCGAGTATTGCGAAAATGAAAAACAGCAACGCTTTCTCGATGACTAGAATCGCCGTCACGTAAGTTTGCATCACCAAGGCTGCGCGCCACGGCGTTTTCAAAATGCGGCTGAACAGATACGCCGCTCCATAAGTGTGAAAAGCCAGGTAAATTCCGGCCCAGATCAATGTGCCTGCGAGTGATGTCCATCGCGCTAATGTGTATGTGTCAAAATCTCCGGCAACGAGGTATGGCGTCAAGGAAGAGGTGTTCATCCCCCAAATTTCACGCAAAGCAAAAAGCAGGATTCCCAAAGCGAAAATCCACCCGAGCCGCTTATTGAAAAACCGCATTTCCGAATTTTCAAGATTATGTATAAGCTGTCCCTGTCTGGCGAAATAATGCCAGAACTTAAAATCAAATATCATATGGCCTTATTCCCTTCGTGGCGAGTGAAATCCGCTTATGTTTATCTTACCTTACTTTACCAAAAACCGATGCACTTTGGAATGCTTAAATTGGTACATATTACAAAAGAGATTTTTCAATAAACGTTGGGCTATCAATATTTCTCCAAAGAAAAAAACTTCCGCAGGCTGCGAAAGTTTCCATTTCCATTGATGCTATTGATCTGCAACAATTTTATATTTCTTATGTGAAATTACGGTCATGTTGGATGGTGCGCCAATTTCTTTCGCATCTTCAGGTGAAATTTCAACAATCACCGAGTTGTCCATAATTTTAAAAATAGTTCCACTGACTTCAACGTCATTACGGGTGAAAGAAATCCATTCTCCGATAAAACGGGCAGCTACGAATTCTGATACTTCTTTTTCATGTGGTTGGAATGCCATTGTTATCCACGCCTCTCTTTTAGCAACAATATCTATTCATTATATCATAAAAACGTGGAATTATCATCATTGGACACCCGGCAAAATCGTCAAGGCCATCTCATCGGCATCCAGTTTTGCCTCCGCTCCAAGCGGCACCGAAAAATGCGGTTCGCAATGGCCGATCTTGAATCCTTTTACGACCGGCACACCCAGATCCTTGAAATAATGGTCAAATACCTGATCCAGGCGCAGCGATTCTTCCGGCTTTTTCGGCTCGGAATCCTTGAAGTCGCCGATCACGACACCTGCTAAGCCCTCGAATTTCCGCGCCAGCCGCAGCTGGTTCAATATTTCATCCACTTCATACGGCTGTTCACCTGTATCTTCAATCAATAAAATCTTGTCTTTTGTATTGATTTCAAACTTCGTTCCAATTCCGCTCCGCAATACCGACAAGTTGCCGCCGACCAATTCCCCTTGTGCAACGCCTCTGCTAAGTGCGGTCAATGTGGAAATGCCTTCGTCATAATGGAGCTCGAATGGCTCGAATAATTGCCCGAACATGCGGCCGCTGCGCTCATGGAATTCTTTTTTTCCGACATCAGAAGCCAGCATCGGTCCGTGGAATGTCACAAGATCCGCAAATTGTCCAATCGCCGTATGCAAGTACGTGATATCCGAGTAGCCCCAAAAAACTTTCGGGTTTTCCTTAATCATGCCAAAATCTATCCGGTCTGCCAATCGGGCAGCTCCGTATCCGCCTCCCGCACAGATGATGCCTGCTACTTCAGGATCTTCGAACATGGCATGCAAATCTGCCAGCCGTTCTCCTTCCGTTCCCGCAAGATAACCGTGCTTCGCTTCCACCGAGCTGCCCATTTTCACTTTCAAGCCGAGCTCTTCCAAGAATGGCAGCGCCTTTTTCAAATTCTCAAGGTTTGGGGGACTGGATGGTGCAATCACCCCAACCGTATCTCCGCGTTTCAACCGTTTCGGCAATGTTCTCATATGTATCTGCTCCTTTTATGTGGATATAGTATAAAAATAAGTTGAGTTAATATTCTGTAGTAGCCGACATTCCTTAAAGCAGCTTGCTTGCCAAAAACCCTGCTCCTGCATCGCTTCGCTAACTTCGTCGCAAAGCGTCGGCCGAACTACCTTCGGCCAACACTTCACTTCCCTACAATATAGCAATGCCACAGCCATTCATCAAGTTGGCGGAATTCTCACTGCCTCTGAATTGACAGATGGGCTCCGATTTCATTTTTAACTACTCATTTACTATACAGGTTGAATTAAAGAACCCGATAAATATGCCGCTTCGGTGTTTTGGACAAGGACAAAGATTATGCTCCTGGAGCGCACCTGAGCTGAGAGAAATTCCCAGAGATATGGAGCAAAACAGCGAAGACGCCATGGGGACCAAGCGAAGTGCTGAGATCCACTCGGGCGAAGTGAAACGAGTCCGAGTTAGCTCAGCGCGAGCCCCCAGGCAAGCGAAGCTGTTTTGCGCAATATCGGCTACTATGGGTTTATTAAGTTCAACATCTTAAGTTATTTATTATATTTGAATTATTTAGAATTTTTAGTCATATAGTATCATGACAAATATTTGATACTTTAATACAATGAGAACAAGTTATAAAAATAGCAAAAATTTATAGCTTGCAAGCAAGATCTTCTAGAAAAATCAAAACCCAAAAAGGAGCGGATTATTATGAACTTTGACAAAGCATTGGAACTTGGATGGGAAGATCTTGCACTGGGAATCGCTGGCTCAGCAGCCGTCATGCTGGTCGTCAACTTTTTCACAATGATGTAGAGGTGACTCATGTATACTTATAAACCATAAATCCCCTTTTTCCGGATTGTCAGGAAAAAGGGGATTTTGCTGCGCGGAATTTTAGGCAAACAAAAACGTCTCCCCATTGTTAACCGGGCAGACGCCATTACTCGAGTAAAAATTTTATATATCTAGGCTTCACTTGGCATACCTCCATTAAGCTGTTGTTGAGCCATAAGTTCATGGAACATCACTTCATCCCTTAACTCGAGGGCGTGGTCTATCGCTCTATTGAAATTTTCCTGCTCCAGGAATTCAATCGCTTCCATCGCTTCAGATTTTGCCTGATTCGGAATTTCGGCAATACCTGCATATTCCCCTTGCAGAATTGACTGGAGATGCATGTGGATATCAGACACCAGCAATAATTGGTAAAGCGGCAGGCGGATAAATCTGTTCCCTTTCTGGAAAACGAATACTTCGGATAAATTTTCAACCTGGAAAGTATTTGTATTGACTACGATTTCCTTACCTTCAACCGGGATGAAATGAAATAGCTCATCGTCTTTCATTATCGAGAGGTACTGGTAGGCAAATACGAACTTCACAAGATGATCCTCTTTCTTTGTATAAAACGGTTTCATCATTTTAACATGCAACATGTTAGTTCCCCCCTCTCTGATGTTAGAATATTCTGTTTAATTTATTCTATCACAATTTCTCCATTTCGTAACTAAAAAGCACATGAATTATCTGCTTTTGTGCCAACTTTTTTTCCCGGTTTTTTATAATTTGCCATAATTTGAATCGGCTCTCTTTTTTTTCTGAATCGCAACATGGATATCGTGTAAATCAGCAAACTTTCATCTACTTTAGCGGCTGGCCAAAAGCAAACTTCCCTTCTGCGTTTACGCGCCTGCCTGAAACAAGTATAATAGAAGGAAAGTTTTATTTTGGGGCGATGCAAATGGCTACGGTTCAATCCCTGGCACAACAATACGAAGAGACGATCCACAATTATATGGCTGCTATCGAGAAATCCCTCTATCCCGCGCGGGCGTTGGATGAGGAAATGGTTCGAAAAGCGGTTTTTTTAGTGCGCCATGACGGCGTTCAAATTCAGTCATTCAATGAAGAACGGCTGCTTCTCGAGGCGAGTGTCAAAGACGCCCACGCCGTAAGAGTCCTCCTGAATTTTGAAAAGGAGACGGCTGTCTGTGCTTGTCCGCAGGAAGAAATGTGCCGGCACCGGCTTGCGGTGATTTTTGCGTTGTACCAGAAAGTCGGTTCACTATCCGAGTGGGTGGCCAATTGGCGTGCCCAGGAAAAGGAACAGCTTTGGACCGGAGACAAACAGCGCTCACCAGAGCAATGGACGAAAGTTATTCAAAGTGTATGGCGGGATCCGATTCCGGATTATACGTCGAGGAATTATTTTTACTTTGAACAGATGTATGAAGGCCGCCTGAAAAACGCTTTGTCTTTCGTTCCGCTTGAGCGCGAATGGAAAACACTGTTTCGTGCTTATGCCCATTTCATTTCATTGGCTGAAGTTTGGCCGACTTATATATCCGGCACCAACGACGTTCACCATTCCTTCTTCAAAACGTGGTTCGAGGATGAACTGCACGACCTGCGGGATCTGCTCGGCCAATTGCACGGACAGCACCGGACATTTGAATCCGATGCGTTCTTCAACCATCTCCGTGAAATGGTCCGATCGTTTGCGGCTGTTAGAGATGGATCTTCATCTCAGCGTTTGACCGTTTATCAATTGTTCTGGACCCATCTTTACACCGGGGACCATCTGAGAAAGAGCGAACTCGCTTCCTTCCCGCGGCCGGATGAACGGATTACTGCTTTTTTTGCAATTTTATTGAAAGACCCATTGGCAGTAAAAAAAATCGCACCATATGAAGCGCACGACTGGATCCAGCTCGCCATTCTGGCTGAGCAGGAAAAGAACATACAGGCTTTGGAAATTATTTTAACGGCAGTCAAACCGCATGTGAAAACCTTTCTTTTCGAAGGTTTATATACCCAATACCGCCAGCAATACGTCCGTACGCTGAGCCGCCTGTTCTCCCTGATCCAATTGGATGAAAAGGATTGGGAAGATTTATTCCGCCAATTTGGCCATTATGGCTTGCCGGCCTATTCGACTTATCTGATTGAAAAAGGCTTATACAAACAATGGGCAGAACTTCATCACCTGCATTCTTCTCCTCTTTATTTCGCTGAAGAATGCGGTTTGAAGGAAGTCCAGGAAGCTGCACCTGATTTTGTGCTGCCGCTTTACCACCGCTATGCGATGTCCCATTTGGAGGAACGCAGCCGGGCAAGCTACAAGCAGGCCGTTCGCATCTGGAAAAAGATGAAATCCGCCTGCAAAAAGAGCGATCAAATGGAATTTTGGAAATCCTATATGAAAGAAATCCGGACACAGAACAAACGTCTCCGGGCATTGCAGGAAGAGATTGAGAAAGGAAACTTGGTATGACTCAATTCCAAACAGAAGGAAGCCGCATTTACTATTTGAAAGTCACCAAGGGAGACAGCTTCCGCGTTCAGGCAATCAATGAAACCGGAAATCGCATCCCTCCTGAAATCTGGACGCCTTATTTGTATTTTATGGATAAGACCAGTTTTTTTGGTCTGAAATCGGAAATGGATGGACTGGATCTCGTGTTGTCCCCTGCCGACTTTGTGCGGCTCTTTAATGGCGACGACCACCATTATGTCACCTTTAAAGGCCAGACCGATGACGATATTTCCTGGCTCGAACTTGCCGAAAAAGTTTCGGATTCGCTGAACGACCCCGGTCTATGGGAGCACGTTTCTGTGGAAGGCGACGATATTATCATCGACAGCAAATACGGCGATATGGATATACAAGCGTTCCTCAGCGACACCATCGGCCAGCAGCTCCGCCAAAAAGGATTGACGACTGCGCAATTGCCTTATATCCAGCATTTTATCCAACAAGCCGGATGGGATGGACTGGAACCAGCGGACGATTATGTAATCGCTGTTCAATTGAGCGAACCCGATGAAACGCCGGAATGGTCGTTCAAAGTCGTGCTGCGTTCGAAACGCGGCAGTGTTTACTGGACACCTTCCAAACGCCGGATGGATGAACCGCTTGAAAAAGTGCTGCCCGAGAAATGGCGCAGCCGCCACGCGGAAATTGCAGAGAAGCAGGCGTTAGTGCTGAGCCTATGCCCGTCTATTGAAAGTTTTGACGAAAGCCGGCTCCACCATGCGGAATGGACCGACGCCGAAGTGCTTCAATTTTTGCGCAGCGATACGGAAATTTTACAGGCTTTCGGCATTGAAGTGTCCATCCCTTCCTGGCTGCAGGCCGTTCAGGAATCGAAAATCCGCGTAAAAGCCAATGTCCATTCACCTGCCAAAAAGGCATCGGTCGTCGGATTAGATCAAATTATCCGTTTTGACTGGCAGTTTTCGTTGAATGGCCATGAGCTCAGCATGCAGGATTTCGAAAGACTTGTGTCTGACAACAAGGAATTTATTCGCATCGGGAACGAATGGGTGCGGGTCGATTCGAATCTGCTCATGCAGCTCCGCAAAATGATTGACGAAGCGGACGATGCCGATTGGACGATCAAGGATATGCTGTTCCAGAACGTTCCGGAAATCATGCTCGAAGAATCGGCAGATGAAGACGATCCACTCGTCGAATTTAATTTGAATAAATCATTGAAAGTCCTATTGGATAAACTGCTCGATAAGCGGGATTTGCCACCGACGGCGATCCCTGAAAATCTGCATACGGAACTTCGCCCTTACCAGAAAATCGGCTTTGACTATCTGGTGTTCATGAGACAGGAAGGATTCGGGCTGTGTCTCGCCGACGACATGGGCCTCGGCAAGACAGTACAGCTTATTGCCTATCTCTTGCATGTCCATTCAGAGAAACAGCCACAGCCTTCGCTGATCATCTGTCCGACATCGGTGCTCGGCAACTGGCAAAAAGAGCTTGAACGTTTTGCACCGGATTTGAAAGTCTATATGCATTACGGGCCGGTTCGCCCGAAAGCCGAGGAATTCACACGCTTTCTGGCAACAGAACAGCCGGACGTGGTGTTATCCACATACGGCATCGCAGCATCAGATGCCGAAGAAATGCAGGACCTCCATTGGACCAGCATCACTTTGGATGAAGCGCAGAACATCAAGAATATGTATACAAAACAATCGCGTACGATTCGCCGTTTCAAAGGCCAGCATCATATCGCGTTGACAGGAACGCCGATTGAAAACCGGCTTTCCGAGCTTTGGTCGATTTTCGATTTCATCAATAAAGGCTATCTATACCGCATCAAGCAATTCCAGGAAACGTTCATGATTCCGATCGAGCGGGATGATTCGGAAGAAGCGAAGGACAAATTGCGCCAACGCATCCAGCCATTCCTGCTGCGCCGCACGAAGAAAGATCCCGACCTTCAATTGAATCTGCCGGAAAAACAGGAGCAGCTTGAATATTGCCCGTTAACTCCCGAGCAGGCTGCGTTGTACGAAGGTCTTGTGCAGGATACGGTGCAAAAAATGGAAACGCTGACCGGTTTCGAGAAAAAAGGGCTCGTCCTGAAAATGCTCAGCAAACTGAAGCAATTATGCAACCACCCGGCATTGTATTTGAAAGAACCTTATACGTCTGCAGAAGAAATCCTGCCGAGATCGCAGAAACTGGAACGCATAGTGACGCTTGCCGGTGAAATTGCCGAGCGCGGTGAACAATGCCTGATTTTCACGCAATATATCGGCATGGGCCATCTGCTGCAGCAGGCCATCAATGAACTATATGGCCACGAAGTGCCATTCTTGACCGGCAGCATGCCGAAAAATCAGCGCGATTCGTTGGTCAACGCCTTCCAGCAAGGGAAATTCCCGATTTTCATCCTTTCTCTGAAAGCCGGCGGAACAGGCTTAAACCTTACGGCGGCAACGCACGTATTGCACGCCGACAGATGGTGGAATCCAGCCGTTGAAAATCAGGCGACTGACCGTGCCTACCGAATCGGCCAGACCCAATTCGTGCATGTCCATAAATTTGTGACCATCGGCACGATCGAAGAAAAAATCGATTCCTTGCTGACGCAGAAACAGACCATGTCAGAACAATTCATCCAGTCGAGCCAGTGGATGACGGATCTTTCCGACAACGAATTGAAAGAGCTGTTCACATACTCCCTATAAGAATAAATGAGTTTAGATAACTTATATAAGCCGCTTCGGCGCTTAGGACAAGGGGCAAAGATTATGCTCCTGCGCACTGCTCGTCGCAAAGGTGCGCCACCTTCGCTTGGCGACCTTAGCTCCCGCAATAAGCCGAGAAAACCACTCGTCTTATTGCTTCGCTCAGTCCATAGCCGCGCCATTGCTGAGAGAATTCTCTAAAGATATGGAGCAAAATAGCGCAGACGCCATGGGGAGCAGAAACGGCGTTGGCTTTCCAACGTCGTTTCGACGAAGGGCGAGATCCACTCGGACGAAGTGAAACGAGACCGAGTTAGCTCAGCGCGAGCCCCCAGGCAAGCGAAGCTATTTTGCGGAATATCGGCTGCTACAGATTACAACATAAAATGAGCATGGCCGGGTCCCCACCCAGACATGCTCCCCTAAACTGATCTGATAAGTGAAAATCGTCAACCCTTCGCAGCGGAACGGAAATGCTCCTTGAGTTCACTTAGTTCCCGTTCCGCCTCTGCCAATCGTCTATGAAGCGAAGCTGTCAGGCGGATCAACTGCTCCATATGCACTTCCAATTGCTCTTGTAATTCTTTAGGCATAACTAAGTGCCTCCCATCTTTCCAAATTATACGTTGACTGGTTCCGCTTCCGGCACTGGGAAATCAAAATCTGCTTCAGATTCTGGTTCCTTCTGCAATGGGGCGGTTTCTTCTTGCGCTTTTCTTCTGTCCAGAAAACGTACCTGGTCAGCCGCAATTTCCGTGACATAGACTCTTGATCCGTCTTCCTTGTCATAATGCCGGGATTGAAGCCTCCCCGAAATTGCGACAAGTGAACCTTTTACACAGTACTTCGCCACATTTACTGCCGTTCTCCCCCATGTGGAACAAAGCACAAAATCACTTTCGATTTCGCCTTTCTGGTTTCTGAAGTTTCGGGACACGGCCACGATGAACGTCGTATGTACACGCCCTTCGCTCAATGTCCAAGACGATGGATCTTTTGTCAGTCTTCCTACTAACCCGACCTGATTCATATTTTTCACCTCCTTCCTGTAAATTCAGCTTACTAAATAAACTGAATTTTATGCAAAAGGTGAAAATCAGGATTTACCAAGTTTTTGGCAGGCCATAATTCATTTTTCATTTACCAATAAAAATTGTTTTTCTTTACAATCCTTATGTACGATGGCTTTTCCGTTATGATGATGTCAAATTCAAAATAGATTTTTGGAAGCTTTAGAGATTTTTTCTTCATTCGCATGAAATTTCTTGGCTATGCTATACTTTAAAAAAGATCGATTTGGGAGGTATATTGATGAAGACCTTTAAAATGTTGTCGCTGGGGCTTGTCGAAGATGAAGAAGTACATAATTTCCCTCTTGAAGATGGCATCATCATCAACCAGGAAAACAGCCATCGTTCCTGGGTGCTTGAAATGTTGATGGATTTGGCTCATGAGGAAAAATTTAAAAGCATGATGGATTCCGGCGCAATTTACGATGTAAAAGTAGTCATTTCGTATCCGGAAAATGAGCCGGCAACTTTTGAAGTTGGAATTTATGGTGTGAAAAAAATGGGTGATCATATATCCGTGCTGATGAAAGGGACATTGAAACGCGCCCGCCGCAAATATGCGGAAACGCTGCTATCGGAATTGCTGGAAGAAGGTTTGGAAGGCGAACAACTGCTTCAACGCTTCGAAAGTGATATGCGTTCACGCCCGGTACTTAAAAGGGATGAATCCAACCAATAATATTTTTTGAACAATAAAAGGCAGTGCAGATTTTTTTCATCTGCACTGCCTTTACGTTTCACTTATTTTTCAGCAACCGGTCCGAGCGCGAATAGAATATCGCATTCGCAGGCGATTTCGCCGTCCACTGTTGCAATGCCGTGCCCTTTGCCCATTGGCCCTCTAAGCTTCGTCAATTCCACTTCGAGCCGCAACTGGTCACCTGGGACCACCTGGCGCTTAAAGCGGCAATTATCGATGCCCGCGAAGAAAGCGAGACGCCCTTCGTTGCCTTCCATCTTCAATACTGCAGTCGCACCCACCTGCGCCAACGCTTCGACGATTAATACGCCAGGCATGACTGGGTATCCCGGAAAATGGCCGTTAAAAAATTCTTCATTGGCCGATACGTTCTTCAGGCCAACTGCTCTTTTGCCGGCTTCCAGCTCCAACATCCGGTCCACCATCAAAAATGGATAACGATGCGGTAGAATCGCTTTAATCTGTTCTGTCGTCAACATGAGTCCAACCCCTTTTACAAAATGAAAGAAAAGTGCAGCATGTGTTATTTTCTCCCGGTCATTATATCGATGATATGCTGCCAGGTTTCCCATTTCAACACATCTCTTGGTTCTCCATCACCGATTATGCCATATCCGACCATCGCGCCAAGTGCCGCAGCCAGAACGATCAAGCCAAGCACAAGGATAATGCGAAGCCAGATCGGAAAAAGGCGGATTTGTACCCACCAGGTCTTTTTCTGCTGTTTTTCTCCAGCCGCTTCTTCGTTTTTATGTTCTTTTCTTTTTGATACTTTTTTAGTTGGTTCAGCCATTTAAGTCGTCAACCTTTCCAATGATGCATACTTTTGCAAATCATTGCGGAGCATTGCACATCAACAGTTCTGTCTTGGCCATGTTTATTACACAGCACTTGTAGCTATTATACTAAAAAACTGCTATTGCTGTACATATAAAAAGATAACGACCCTTTTTCAGCGGGATTTTCTTGATAGGCTATCCAGCATCATGCCTGTACCAATAGCTACACTGTTCATCGGATCTTCTGCAACGAACACCGGAACCTTCAGCTCGTCTGCCAGCAATTGTTCTATGCCGTGCAACAAAGCGCCTCCACCTGTCAAAATTACGCCTCTGTCAATAATATCTGCTGACAGTTCAGGTGGTGTATGTTCCAGCACGTTCTTCGCAGATGCTACTATCAGATTGACTGATTCCCGCAATGCCATTTCAATTTCATCTGAGTGTACCGTAATGACGCGCGGCAGTCCAGACACCATGTCCCGTCCGCGGATTTCCATTTCTTCTTTACGGCCGCCTTTGAATACTGTACCAATTTCAATCTTAATATTCTCAGCCGTACGATCGCCGATCAGTAATTTATACTGTTTTTTCACATACTGCAAAATATCAGCATCAAAAACATCGCCAGCCACTTTTATCGATTCGCTTGTCACGATATCGCCCATGGAAAGGACCGCAACGTCTGTTGTGCCCCCACCGATATCCACAACCATGTTGCCGGTCGGCTGGTAAATGTCCATCCCCGTTCCGATGGCAGCCACTTTCGGCTCTTCCTCGAGGTAGACTTTCTTTCCGCCTGACTTTTCAGCAGCTTCGCGGATGGCTTTTTGTTCGACACTGGTTACATTCGTCGGACAGCAAATCAAAATTCGAGGCTTATTCATAAACCCTTTAACTTTTAATCTATCGATAAAATATTTCAACATAATCTCAGTGACGTCAAAATCTGCAATGACGCCTTCTTTTAAAGGTCTGATAGCGATAATATTATCTGGTGTACGCCCAATCATATTTCTCGCTTCTTCGCCTACCGCGATCACCTGATTTGTTTTTCGGTCCATGGCAACGACCGATGGTTCATTTAATATGACACCTTTGCCCTTAACGTATATCAGAACATTTGCTGTTCCCAGGTCAATACCTATATCTCTTGAAAAGAACATTCCCGTTTCCCCTTCCGGTAATTGTATATCTATTATGTATTATTCTGTAAAGACGCTCCTAACTGATAATTTTATCACAAAGTTCCAGACTGCTACATCATTTTTCAAAGAATATATGTTATTTTGAGAAAATTTTATTTATACATGCATTTCGTCAAACAAACCGTTCATTGATTCCAGAAAATAAAATCAAAAAGACCGGAAGCAAAATGCTTCCGGCCTTGAATTATAAATGAAGTATTAGACCATCTGTTCTTCCAGAACCGGTGTTTCTTCTGTAATGACGCGTTCGATATCTGCGCCAAGAGATGCTAGTTTCTTATGGAAATCTACATACCCACGATCCAGATGTTGTAATTCAGTTACCCGTGTAATTCCTTCTGCAGCAAGTCCAGCCAGAATCAATGCAGCGGCTGCGCGCAAATCGGTGGCTGCGACTTCAGCGCCTTGTAATTTAGAAGGTCCTTCCATAATAACAGAACGCCCTTCAATTTTTACTGAAGCATTCATTCGGCGGAATTCTTCAACATGCATAAAACGATTTTCAAAAACGGTTTCAGTCAAAATACCATTGCCTTTTGCTGTCAGCATCAATGACATCATTTGAGATTGCATATCTGTCGGGAATCCCGGATGAGGCATCGTCTTGATATCGATAGAGCGCAGTGGATGGCTCGCTTGAACGCGAAGCCCTTCATCCGTCTCTTCAATTCTGACACCCATTTCACCGAGTTTAGAAATCAAGGCTGCCATATGTTCAGGAACAGCGTTTTCGATTATTACGTCACCTTCAGTGATAGCCGCTGCTACCATGAATGTGCCAGCTTCAACACGGTCAGGAATGATATAATGTTCAGCGCCTTTAAGTTCTTCAACGCCTTCGATACGGATTGTATCGGTACCAGCACCAATCACTTTACCGCCCATTTGGTTAATGTAAGTGGCCAAGTCGACAATTTCCGGCTCTTTTGCTGCGTTTTCGATGATGGTAACACCTTCAGCCAACGCTGCTGCTGACATGATGTTCTCAGTAGCGCCAACACTCGGGAAATCCAGATAAATTTTAGCGCCGCGCAATCTGCCGTTAACATCCGCTTCCACAAAACCGTTGCCGATTGTTATTTTTGCACCCATCGCTTCAAAACCTTTTAGATGAAGTTCGATTGGCCGTGATCCGATTGCACAGCCGCCAGGCAGGGCCACACGGGCAAAACCGTTGCGTGCAAGAAGCGGACCCATAACCAAAATAGACGCTCTCATTTTTCGTACATATTCAAATTGCGCTTCACTTGATAGGGTTGCCGATGAATCGATGTGCATTTCGTTCTTTTCCGGGAAGTATTCAATGCTTACGTTCAAGCTTTTAAGAACTTCTTGAATCGTATAGACATCTGCCAAATGTGGAACTTCCTTAATGATGCTTTTTCCTGAACCCGCAAGCAATGCTCCGGCCAGGACAGGAAGTACTGCATTCTTCGCACCTTCCAATCTAACTTTACCTTTTAATTTATTTCCGCCTCTAACAATGATCTGTTCCACTGAAATGCCCTCCATGTAAAAAATGATATGTAATAAAATCTTTAAAATGTATATAAAACGCTTAAAAGTCCAATGTCATAATTTAGAAACAAAACCTTTACTATGATACCCGTTATTTATCATAATAACAAGTATCCTGCAGATTATTTTTTCTCGAATAAAACTGCTTGTTTATATGATTCGTAACAAGAGTTTGATTTGTGTCCGTCGACTCACACTTTATATTACAATTTGATTACAGTGAATATTTTCCCCATGTATAGGAAAATAAACATAGTTTTGAAATTTATTTCCCGGGAAATACCTAAGGTTTGGCAAATTGGCCTGTTCCCACCAAGTGGAAACACAACAATTTGCCAACGCTCAAAAGAGATATGGCAATTGCCTGGACCATGAAGATATATTCAAAAAGAATGTTGAAACCATCGTGCCTAAAGCAATGCTGAGGAAAATATAAAGAATTTGTGCCTGCAGCACGTTATGTTTCCTGATCCAGTTTTCAAACATCACAGCACGCAGCGCATAAAAAGCTACCCCTGTAAAAAAGATATGACTGAAGATGGATATTAATGCTTGTTGCCCGATTACCATTTCCATGTGAACCCCTCTTTCAAAATGATATAGATCGTACTGACTTCTTACTATATAAAAGAGCGGGCAAAAGTAAACTCCCTTTTGCCCGCTCTTTATTCATTTGTGTCTAGACTTCAGTGCTGAACAGGCACTTCCGCTTTTCGTTTATATATTACCCTCATGAACATTGATACGATTCATCGCACGCTTCAAGGCAAGCTCAGCCCGCTTGAAGTCGACTTCATCTTTTTTCGCCTGGAGCAACGATTCTGCGCGTTTCGCTGACTCACGAGCACGAGCGACATCAATGTCGACCGCACGTTCAGCAGATTGAGCAAGAATTGTTACTTTTTCAGGACGAATTTCAAGGAATCCTCCGCTTACAGCAACCAATTCCGTCGAGTTATCTGTCTTCAATCGGACTGCGCCGATTCCAAGAGGTGCTACTGTCGGAATGTGTCCGGGCAAAACACCCATTTCACCGGATGCTGTAACCGCTATTACCATGGAGACTTCTGAATCGTATACCGGGCCGTCGGGAGTGACAATATTGACTGTAATGGTCTTCATTTTTTTCCCTCCTGGTCCCTGATTTTAGACTTCTACGCCCATGCTTTTAGCTTTGGCGACTACATCTTCAATGCGTCCTACCAAACGGAAAGCATCCTCAGGCAAGTGATCATATTTACCGGCAAGGATTTCCTGGAATCCTTTAATTGTTTCTTGAACCGGTACGTAAGAACCTTTTTGACCAGTGAACTGCTCTGCCACGTGGAAGTTTTGGGATAGGAAGTTTTGAACGCGACGCGCACGGTTAACCGTAAGCTTGTCCTCGTCACTCAACTCATCCATACCAAGGATTGCAATGATATCCTGAAGTTCGCGGTAACGCTGAAGCGTTTCCTGAACCTGGCGGGAAACTCCGTAATGCTCTTCTCCAACGATTTCAGGCGACAATGCGCGAGAAGTTGAAGCAAGCGGATCCACCGCAGGATAGATACCCATTTCAGAAAGTTTACGTTCAAGGTTGGTTGTTGCATCCAAGTGGGCGAAAGTTGTTGCCGGAGCCGGATCCGTATAGTCATCGGCTGGAACATAGATCGCTTGAATTGAAGTAACAGAACCAGTGCTTGTTGTCGTAATACGTTCCTGCAATTGGCCCATTTCTGTAGCAAGTGTCGGCTGGTAACCAACGGCTGATGGCATACGGCCAAGAAGTGCCGATACCTCAGAACCTGCTTGCGTGTAACGATAGATATTATCGATGAACAGCAGTACATCCGCGCCTTGGTCATCACGGAAATATTCAGCCATTGTCAAAGCGGACAAAGCAACACGCATACGTGCGCCAGGCGGCTCGTTCATCTGGCCGAAGACCATTGCAGTTTTCTTGATAACACCGGATTCGCTCATCTCGTGGAATAAGTCGTTTCCTTCACGTGTACGCTCACCAACACCGGCGAATACAGAAAGACCGCCGTGCTCTTGAGCGATGTTGTTGATCAATTCTTGGATAAGAACTGTTTTACCTACACCGGCACCACCGAAGAGACCGATTTTACCGCCTTTGATGTAAGGAGCAAGCAAGTCAACAACTTTGATACCCGTTTCAAGAATTTGAACTTCTGTTGAAAGATGTTCAAATGTAGGGGCAGAACGGTGAATCGGGTCGCGGCGTTCTGTAGCCGGAATTTCTTCACCCAAGTCGATTATTTCACCGAGCACGTTAAAGACGCGGCCCAATGTTAAATCTCCAACTGGAACAGTAATAGCGCTGCCCAAATCGGTTACAACCGATCCACGTTGCAATCCATCAGTGGATTCCATTGCGATCGTACGAACAGTATCGTCGCCAAGGTGCAAGGCTACTTCCAAAGTCAAAGTAACTTGTGCCTGATTGGGACGATCAATATTTACAGTTAGGGCGTTGTAGATTTCTGGAAGATGGCCATCGGCAAACTTAATGTCTACAACTGGACCCATAACTTGAAGAACGTGTCCTGTGTTCATGCTATTCCCTCCTGTCTTGCGTTTATTGAATCAAATTCAGAAGCTAGGACTGCTCAAACGGCAGCCCCCGCTTTTCTTATTTGTGTCCAGACTCCAGCGGCCCAGCTCTTCGGGTCATAAGCCGGCCCAATTACGTGGCAAAAACCGCCACTTCATTGTTCCGTCTTACGCCTTTCAGAGCTAAACGGGCGCTGTCGCTTTTCTATTCTTGCGCCGCTGCGCCGCCGACAATTTCAGAGATTTCCTGAGTGATTGCCGCCTGGCGGGCACGGTTGTATGAAAGTGTCAATCCGTCGATCAAATCAGACGCATTGTCGGTCGCGCTCTTCATTGCTGTCATTGAAGCCGCATGTTCACTTGCTTTGCCGTCAAGAACAGCACCGAAAATCAGGCTTTCTGCGTATTGTGGAAGAAGAACTTCCAGGATGGCTTCAGCAGATGGATCGAATTCGTAAGACGAAGTCGCTCCGGTCGGCTTAATATCCGTCAATGGCAGAACCTTCGTTTCAGTGACTTCCTGCTGAATAGCTGAGACAAAGTGATTATAGTACATATAAACTTCATCATATGCACCTTCTGAGAACATACCAACAGCTTTGCGCGTAATTTCTTTGATATCCGCAAATGAAGGATGATCGGGAAGCGCGATTGTGCTCTCCAAAATCGTCATTCCTTGTTTCGTAAAGAAATCCCGACCTTTACGGCCAATGCTCAGGATAACAAATTCATCATTTGACGTATGGCGTTCACGGATTTTATTGCTCACAGTACGCAAAATGTTACTGTTGTATCCGCCAACCAACCCACGGTCAGATGTGATTACTAGATATGCGGTTTTCTTCACAGGGCGCGTTGTCATCATCGGATGGCTTGCGTCATTCGATCCGGCAGCTATGGAAGCTACAACGTCCTGAATTTTCGCCATGTACGGAACGAACGCTTTCGCGTTCACCTCGGCACGGTTCAATTTGGAAGCGGAAACCATTTGCATGGCTCTTGTAATCTGACTTGTTTTCTTTGTTGACGTAATTCGGTTTTTTATGTCGCGTAAAGATGCCACTGGTATTTCACCACCTTAATATTTTTTCTTCTGATCCAGCTGAAACGTTTACTCTGATTTTGCGAATGTGCGTTTGAAATCGTTGATTGCCGCGCCAAATGCTTCGTCAGAAGGCAAACCTTTCGTAGTGCGGATAGTTTCCAAAATTTCTGTGTGGTTCGAATCCAACCAGCTGGTCAATTCAGCTTCGAAACGGGAAATATCCTGAAGCGCAATGTCATCAAGGAAACCTTTAGTCAATGCGTAGAAGATTACAACCTGTTTCTCAACTTTGATCGGGCTGTTCAAGTCCTGTTTCATAACTTCTACAGTGCGTTTACCGCGCTCAAGCTTAGCGGCTGTCGCAGCGTCAAGGTCAGAACCGAATTGAGAGAACGATTCCAATTCACGGAACGCAGCCAAATCAAGGCGCAATGTACCCGCAACTTTTTTCATCGCTTTGATCTGAGCTGAACCACCAACACGTGATACAGAAAGACCGGCGTTGATTGCTGGGCGTACACCCGCGAAGAATAGATCTGACTGAAGGAAAATCTGTCCATCAGTGATCGAAATTACGTTTGTCGGAATATATGAAGAAATATCGCCAGCTTGCGTTTCAACGAACGGCAATGCTGTGATTGAACCTCCGCCAAGTGTTTCGTTCAACTTCGCTGCACGCTCAAGAAGGCGTGAGTGCAAGTAGAAAACGTCACCCGGGTAAGCTTCACGGCCAGGTGGACGACGAAGCAGGAGCGAAAGTTCGCGATATGCAGATGCTTGCTTAGTCAAATCATCATAGACGATTAGGACGTGTTTGCCTTCGAACATAAATTCTTCGGCCATTGTGATACCAGCGTAAGGAGCAAGATACAATAGTGGTGCCGGCTGTGAAGCAGATGCCGTCACGACGATTGTGTAGTCCAAAGCGCCATTTTTACGGAAAGTTTCAACTACGTTACGTACAGTCGATTCTTTTTGTCCGATTGCAACATAGATACAGATCATATCCTGGTCAGCCTGGTTCAAAATTGTATCGATTGCTACAGACGTTTTACCAGTCTGACGGTCACCGATGATCAATTCGCGTTGTCCGCGGCCGATTGGCACTAATGCGTCAATCGCTTTGATACCCGTTTGAAGAGGTTCGTGAACTGATTTACGTGCCATAACCCCTTGTGCAGGGCTTTCGATTGGACGGGATTTCGTTGTGTTGATTGGGCCTAAGCCGTCAACAGGCTGTCCAAGCGGATTTACTACACGTCCGATAAGTTCGTGCCCTACCGGTACTTCCATAATGCGGCCAGTACGACGCACTTCATCGCCTTCTTTGATGTCAGTGAATGGCCCAAGGATGATGATACCAACATTATTGGCTTCCAAGTTTTGTGCCATACCCAATACACCAGTAGAGAACTCAACAAGTTCTCCAGCCATGACGTTGTCGAGGCCATGAGCGCGAGCGATACCATCACCAACTGTGATTACTGTACCGACGTCGTCAACTTTCATCTCTGATTGGTAATTTTCAATCTGCGCTTTAATCAGACCGCTGATTTCTTCAGCTTTGATGCTCATGTATGTCACCCTCTCATAATTTCAATTATTAACCGTTCAATTGACGCTGCAGGCGAGCCAATTTCGTGCTGACGCTGCTGTCATAGATGCGGTTTCCGATTTGAAGACGCAATCCGCCAAGTAATGATGGATCGACAATGTTTTCAATTCGCAATGCCTGTTTACCTACTTTTTGTGCAAATACAGTAGAAATCGAAGCGCGTTCCTCTTCCGTCAACGGACGAATCGAGTAAACTTTTGCATCCTGGATTCCTTGTGCATCGTTGGAAAGGATGACATATGCATCCACCAATTCCCCTATTTCATTCAAACGTCCGCGCTCAGCAATCAATTGGATTGTGTTAATCACATATTTATTGCCTTGCTTGAACAATTCATTGATCAGGTTGATTCGTTTTTCAGATGACAACTTCGGCGAAATCATCAGCTGATACAGTTCAGGAGTCGTCGCGAAAACTTTTTTCACTTCGCGCAGATCCTGCTCTACTTCAGCAGTAACCTGATGCTTTTGCGCCGTTTGGAACAATGCTAACGCATAGCGTTCTGCAGCCTGACTCATTGCACTTCGCCTGCCTTCGCAATCGTTTCGTTAATCAACTGGCGGTTGTCTTCCTCAGAAATTTCTTTTTCAAGCACTTTCGTAGCTGCAAGCAATGACAATGTCACAACTTCTGAACGCACTGCCGAAATCGCTTTGTCTTTTTCGTTGGCAATTTCAAGAGCTGCCTCTTCTTTCATACGTCCAGTTTCAGCGCGTGCTGTCGTAATAATTTCCTCACGCGAAACTTCGCCTTGCTTTTTAGCATTTTCAACGATTTCTTGCGCTTGTGTACGCGCATCTTTCAGAAGGTTGCGCTGTTCATCAAGCATTTTTTTGGATTCCAGACGGCTGTTTTCTGCAGTTTCGATTTCACTTGCGATCAAGTCTTCACGTTGCTGCATTATGCCCATCAAAGGTCCCCATGCGAATTTCTTCAACAGTAACATCAACGCGATAAACACGATTAATGTTGCTGCAATGTCTCCAATATTCAAAAACTCCCCGGTAGCACCGAGTACGAGGTGATCAAAAAACACGATTGTTTCACTCCCTTCAAGAGCCTAAAAGTACGTTTCTTCTATAGTAAGATCTTTAGTTGCTGTAAGATGATTTTTCAGTTGGAAAGTGGTTCATACAAGCGTAAATGGCGAAAAACATGCCGAAGCATTCTCGCCATTAAGCTTTTCTTTGTCCAGACTCCGGCGGCCCAGCTCTTCGGGTCATAAGTCAGCCCAGCTGTGCGGCCAAGGCCGCTTCGCTGTTCTGTCTTATGCCTTTCAGAGCTTAACGGGCGCCGTCGCTTTTCTATACTACTGGTTCATTACGATGAACGCGATAACTACGGCAATGATTGGAACTGCCTCGACCAAAGCTACACCGATGAACATTGTTGTTTGAAGAACGCCGCGTGCTTCTGGCTGGCGAGCGATACCTTCAACTGTTTTTGAAACGATTAGTCCGTTACCGATACCTGCACCTAGTGCTGCTAAACCTACTGCAATTGCTGCTGCTAATAAACCCATTTTAAAATGTCCTCCTCAGGATGATTGTTTTTTTGTGTTTTTTTGCCCATAACAGGCGGTTTTATACTCAATGGTCTTCGCTGACTTTATGCGATATATAAACCATCGTCAACATAACGAAAATGAATGCCTGGATTGTTCCGATAAAGATCGAGAACCCTTGCCAAGCCATCATTGGTAACGCGGCGGCTGCAAATCCGAAAATCCCAGCACCACCAATACCCGCCAGTAACCCCAAAAGGATTTCTCCGGCAAAGATGTTCCCGTAAAGACGCAGACCGAGTGTCAGCGTATTTGCGAATTCCTCGATGATTTTCAACGGGAACAGGAATGGCATTGGTTTCAAATAATCTGCACCGTATCCTTTCAAGCCTTTTTGTTTGATACCGTAATAATGGCTTAAAAGGATAATGGTTGCTGCCAAGGTCATTGTTACTGTTGGGTCAGCTGTCGGTGATTTCCACCAAAGATCTCCGTAGACAATAACTGAAAATGGCAGACCCAGCATATTTGAGACAAAAATGAACATGATCAGCGTAATTCCAAGTACATGGAATCGTCCACCGTCTTTCCAGTCCATATTGCTCTTTATGATACCCTTCACGAAATCCATAATCCATTCCATGAAGTTTTGCATCCCGGTCGGTTTAAGTTTTAAGTTCCGCGTTGCAATGAATGCGATAAGGAACACGATAAGAGCGGCTACGATAAGCATCATAACGTTGGATAAGTTAAACCAAATACCGAACAGCGGATCTTGCCACATTGGAGCTCCATGATCCACGATAGTTTCACCTCTCTTTCCACATTCTTAATGGTGTTTCACGTGATAGATGATCCGCTCCGTCAAAAGCAGGATATAAGGAATCATCAATCCAATTACCGTACTGACCAAGTGAATGTGCTCTGCGAACAATATCGCTATCGCAACAGCTGCAACACCTGATGCAAACCGTAATGCCGTTCCAAGGGAACGAACTTTCGAGCCTTCAGCCACTGCCCGGTCAAATTTGTCCATTCTCCGAACCAGTATCCACATATTATAAATGCCGAAAAAAGTTCCGATGATCAGACCTGCAAAGATTTCCTGGTAAGGAGTAAAACCCCAGCCCAGTACAAATATCGCGAGGATAAAAATGATTATCCTTTTAAGTCTATTGAAAATCTCCCTGAGTCCATGCATTTTTTACCTGTCTCCTGATTCGAATTTGCGGACGGTCTGGAGCATTGCCCAGACGCCGGCTGAGATGCCTGCGAAGAGGCAGATGACCAGAAAAAGCGGGGCAGTTCCGGACTGAGCATCGAGCCACATACCTGTGAACGCACCGATGAGTACGGACCCGACAAGTTGTGTGAGGATGGCGCTGTAAAGTGCCATCGCTTGTAAGGGACTTTTTTTCGGGTGCATGATAATCCCCTCGAAATTCGTTGATTTGACATTTTACCCCTAAAAAAGAGCAGTCGCATCAGGCTTTTGCCATAAAAAATTATGTAAAAAAACCTTCTCATGCATACCCTTTGTAAGCATACATTAGGGGTAAAATCATGTCAATTGATAGAAGTGAAAAACTTCACAAGCAAATTTGGCCTGACATATTGTGGACAAAAATTCACATCTTTATAAGTTAACTAATAAAACAGCATCTATTTATCGCTTCGGCGCTTCGGACAAGGCAAAGATTATGCTCCTGCGCACTGCTCGTCGCAGAAGGGCCAAAGCAAAGACTATGCTCCTGCGCACTGCTCGTCGCAGAAGGGCCAAAGCAAAGACTATGCTCCTGCGCACTGCTCGTCGCAAAGGAGGTGCCATCTTCGTGGCACACCTTGGCTCCCACAATAAGCCGAGAAGAGCACTCGTCTTTTACTCCGTCGGCATTCGCCTGCTCCTAAGCCGCGCCGGCGCTTTGAAGACTCTTAAAGATATGGAGCAAAACAGCGAAGACGCCTTGGAGAGTGGTAAAATACCGTGCTCCTGCATCGCTGCGCTGCTTCGTCGCAAAGACTTAGCCTCGCTTGCTTCGGCTAATGTCTTCGAAGCTGTTTTGCGGAATATCGATTGCTTTAGATTATTAGCACTACTCAACTCGTTTATTTCGTATTGTAATGATGAAGCAATGCTTCGACGATTCGAGCCGAAGCCTTGCCGTCTCCGTAAGGGTTCGAAGCATGGGACATCGCTTTATATGCTGCTTCATCCGTCAACAGCTCTTTCGCCAGCCCGTAAATCGTTTCCTCATCTGTTCCGGCAAGCTTCAATGTGCCGGCGTCGATGCCTTCCGGACGCTCCGTTGTATCGCGAAGCACCAGGACCGGTTTGCCGAGAGACGGCGCTTCTTCCTGAATGCCGCCTGAATCCGTCAATATAATGAAGGAACGTGCAGCAAAGTTGTGGAAATCCAAGACTTCCAGCGGTTCGATCAAATGAATGCGCGGATCGCGGCCAAGCACTTCGTCCGCCACTTCACGGACTGCCGGATTCATATGCACCGGATAAACAACCTGGATATCATCATGTTCTTCAATCAGGCGTTTAATGGCACGGAACATATTGCGCATCGGCTGTCCGAGATTTTCCCGGCGATGAGCCGTTAACAGGATCATGCGGTCGGAACCGATTTTTTCAAGAATCGGGTGCGAATACGTTTCTTTCACAGTTGTCTGCAACGCATCAATCGCTGTATTTCCTGTGATATACACGGTTTCTTCTTTCTTGTTCTCAGCCAACAGGTTCTGAGCCGATTTTTCTGTCGGCGCAAAATGCAGATCCGCAATGACCCCGGTCAATTGGCGGTTCATTTCTTCCGGATAAGGCGAGAATTTATTGTGCGTCCGAAGCCCGGCTTCTACGTGGCCTACTGCAATCTGGTTATAGAAAGCAGCCAGGCTTGCGACAAAAGTAGTCGACGTATCGCCATGCACGAGAACGATATCCGGTTTCGCTTCTTTCATCACACGATCCAAACCTTCCAACGCCCGCGTAGTTACTTCAATGAGCGTTTGGCGGTCTTTCATGATATTCAAATCGAAATCCGGTGTGATCTTAAACGTTTCGAGGACCTGATCGAGCATTTCACGGTGTTGTGCCGTCACTGTTACCAGTGGCTCAATCGTTTCCGGATGTTTTTGAAGTTCCAGTACAAGCGGCGCCATTTTTATAGCTTCCGGGCGAGTACCGAATATGGTCATCACTTTCAATTTCTTCGTCAAAAAGATCAGCCTCCGCTTTTCTATTGTCTAGTCTTCGGCGGCCCAGCTCTTCGGGTCATAAGCCGTCCCAGCTGTGCGGCCAAGGCCGCTTCGCTGTTACGTCTTATGCCTTTCAGAGCTTAACGGGCGCATCAGCTTTTCGTGTATTATTTAGTGCCGAACAGGCGATCTCCAGCATCTCCAAGACCTGGTACGATATAGCCTTTTTCGTTCAATTTTTCATCAAGTGCCGCGATGTAAATATCGACATCCGGATGCGCTACCTGCAAAGCTTCGACGCCTTCCGGTGCTGCAATGATGCACATGAAACGAATCTTCACCGCTCCGCGTTTTTTCAACGAATTTATGGCTTCGATCGCCGAGCCGCCAGTTGCCAGCATCGGATCGACAACGATCAATTCGCGTTCCTGGACATCAGATGGCATTTTGAAATAATACTCGACCGGCTGCAATGTCTCCGGGTCGCGGTATAAACCGATGTGGCCAACTTTTGCCGCTGGAATCAATTTCAAAATTCCATCCACCATGCCAATACCGGCACGCAGAATTGGCACGATCGCCATTTTTTTTCCTGCCAAAATGTTTGACTTAGCCAGTTGCACCGGTGTCTCCACTTCAATTTCCTGCAGCGGAAGATCCCGTGTAATTTCAAAAGCCATCAATGTTGCTATTTCATCCACCAGTTCACGGAACTCTTTCGTCCCAGTCGACTTATCACGGATGTATGTCAATTTGTGCTGAATCAGCGGGTGATCAAAAACATATACTTTCCCCACGGTGCATCTCTCCTTTTTCCACATTATCATTCAATAGTATAACAGAAATTGATTCGCCCTGAGCTTCTCAGAAAGCATTGTAATTTTTCTGACATAATGCTTCCGCCATTCCTGTGAGCATGTCTCTGCCAATAACAGGCGCTTTCGTTCATTTATTGCAAAATAAAAAACCGGAGCAGCTGCGCCGGTTTATAAAATATTGGCATCTTCGAGCGGCATCGGCCGGTAGAAATAATATCCTTGGCCAACATGGCAGCCCAGGTCCAGCAATACCAATTTTTGTTCTTCCGTTTCGACACCTTCCGCGACAGCGGTTAGCCCCAGATTTTCCGTCAATTGAATAATTGTCTGGACAATCGCCCGCGTATCGTCTTCGTGCATCTTCGAGATGAACGAACGATCGATTTTCACTTCACTGACCGGCAGTTTTTGCAGATAACTCAGCGAGGAATAACCGGTTCCAAAGTCATCGACAGAACTTGAAAAACCGTATTTCGTTAATTGCCTGAAAATTTTACGCGCTGCTTCGATATCGACAAAGCCGATGCGTTCCGTAATTTCAAGCTGGATGAAACGGGGATTGATCCCATATTCCGACGTCATGTCCACAAGGTTTGGTACGAAGGAATGGTGGAAGAAGTGATCCGCCGAAAAATTGATGGCAACTTGCCGTATAACCTGCTTCTGCTGCTGGCGTTTTTGCAGCCATTCCAGCACCTGCTTCAATACAGTCTGTTCAAGTACGCGAATCTTGCCATTTTTTTCTGCTGCCGGTATAAAAATATCCGGCGCAATATTGCCCAGATCTGGAGAATGCCAACGCGCCAAAGCTTCGAAACTTAAAAGTTCACCGGTTCGCATATCCACTTTGGGCTGAAGATGCACTTTGATCTCTTCCCGACGCAATGCGGCAGTCAATTCATTGGCGATGCGGAGGTTTTTCATCATATATTCATCATGTTCATTTTCGTAATAGCAGATGGATTCGCCAGCCCGCAATTTTGCTTTCGACAATGCGCTGTCGGCATATCGAATCAGCTCTTCGACATCCGTCTGCATAGCTGTGATGATCGACACCCCGGTTTTAAGTGACAGGTATAACTCCATATCCCTTACGGTTATCGGTTCTGCAAGCAATTTAGCAAGACCTTCCAGGTATTCCGGGATTTCATCCAGCGGCATCAGACTGACCAATGCCAAAGTTGAATCTGTGAATCGGGCAATCAGGGCTTCCCCCGAAGAATTCGCCAAGCCAAAGCGCTTGCTGATTTCCTGCATCAACTGGTCTCCCGCACGGTGACCATACTGATCAACAACTTTGACGTACTCGTCGACAGTAAGAAAAGCAACCAGTCCTTCCTTGTTTTCTTCAAGGAAAGAAGCCAGCTCAATCATGAAAAAATTTCGGTTGCGCAATCCGGTCGTGCGGTCCGTATAAGCAAGTTTCAGCATTTCTTCCTGTTGGCGCGAGTATTTGACTGTCAGGGAAATCGTCGGTGCGATTCTTTCCAGGAAATCATAATCACTGTCATCTGGCACAGTTGTTGAGGGGAAATAAATGCCCAGCGTACCGATAGCGTTTCCATTTTTATCAAGGAAAGGCACAGACCAACTGGATTGAAAGCCGTATTCAATAATAAAATCCTGGTATTCCTGCCATAATTCGTCCACCAACATATTTTCCACAATCACTGATTGTCCACTGTGAAAAGCCGCGCCACAGGAACCCGTTTGTGGCGTCGCCTCCTTGCCATCGATAAAATCGCGGAAGCTTTTAGGCATGGATTTCCCTGCCACATCACGGAATTTATTGTTGTCATCGATGAAAAGAATCGTGCAGGTCGTGCCATCTTTAAAGAAGGATTCGATGATTTGGCATACATTTTCCAACAGCGAGCTGAGCATATAGCCTTTTTCAATGCCCGTATAGGCTTCCTGTTGAAGCTGGATCAGCGCTTCTTCTCTTTTTCTGTTGTTGATGTTTTTCATCAGCATCAGTGTGTATTTATGCTTTCCATCATCCACGCTGATCGGCTGGATGGTTATTTCGTTCCAGAAAGGGTTTTTGTTTTTATGATAATTAACGATTTCGAAAGTATCTGCTCTGCCGGAAAAAGAACATTCCCGGATTTTCGCACTGACCTGCCTGTCTGTTTTTTCACCATGCAAAAATCTTCCGTTTCTTCCCAGCACATCGGGTTCGGAATAGCCGGTCATATCGTAGAATGCCTGGTTGGCATAAAGTATTGGCTGATCGTCAAGCTGCGCATTGACGATGACAAAGCCGGTTTGGAATTCGACACCGAGGCGGCTGAGCCAATCAATGATGATGTATTTTTCTTTTTCCATTTTACTGTCTTGCATCCGCCACCCCTTCTTTCATTAATCTATGGGGGGAAAAATGCAGCTGCTTGTCTAACTTGACTGCAGCTGCATTCCCTTATTTATATAGTGGAAAGCTGGCCGTCAGTTTCGCTGTGCGAAGGGCCGCTTCTTTTTTCACTGTCTCATCTTCAGGAGCCTTCAGGAGCATCGCCATAATGGATGCGATTTCCTTCATTTCCGGTTCCTTAAAGCCGCGCGAAGTAACCGCTGGAGTTCCCAGGCGGATACCTGATGTCACAAATGGGCTTTCGGGATCAAATGGAATCGTGTTTTTATTGGTTGTAATGCCAACTTCATCAAGAGCTTTTTCAGCCACTTTACCCGTCAGGTTCAATGAACGGAGATCAATCAGCATCAGGTGATTATCGGTTCCTTTTGAAACGATGTCAACGCCTTCTGCCATCAAAGCTTCAGCCAATGCTTTCGCATTTTTGACGACCTGGTCAATATACTCTTTGTATTCAGGTTGCTGTGCTTCACCAAATGCCACCGCTTTTGAAGCAATGACGTGCATAAGCGGGCCGCCTTGAATTCCCGGGAAAATTGTTTTATCAATTTTCTTGGCGAATTCCTCTTTGCAAAGAATCAAGCCACCGCGCGGGCCGCGAAGTGTTTTATGCGTTGTCGAAGTGACAAAATGCGCATGCGGCACCGGGTTTGGATGTGCGCCTGTTGCCACAAGACCGGCGATATGCGCCATATCCACCATCAGATAGGCACCGACTTCATCAGCGATTTCGCGGAATTTCGCAAAATCAAGCGTGCGTGAATAAGCACTTGCCCCCGCTACGATCATTTTCGGTTTATGTTCCAAAGCAGCTTCACGGACTTTATCGTAATCGACCAATTGCGTTTCTTCATCAACACCGTATTCCTGGAAATCGTATTGCATCCCGCTGAAATTCACTTTGCTGCCGTGTGTTAAATGGCCGCCGTGATTCAGGTTCATCCCAAGAACTGTATCGCCTTTTTCAAGAACGGCAGTATAAACAGCCATATTGGCTTGCGAACCGGAATGCGGTTGCACATTGGCATGATCTGCACCAAAAATTTCCTTCAGGCGATCTCTGGCAATATTTTCCACCACATCGACGAATTCACAGCCGCCGTAATAGCGTTTGCCCGGGTAGCCTTCCGCGTATTTATTCGTCAACACAGAGCCTTGCGCATCCATAACGGCCTGCGACACAAAGTTTTCTGATGCAATCAGTTCGATATTCGCTTCCTGGCGGTCTTTCTCCGCATTCATCGCTTCATATACTGCCTGGTCTTGCGCTTTAATCAATTCCATCCTGATTTCCCTCCTGTAGTTGAACAAACTCACGATTGTAGCTGGCCCGTTCACCGCCAATCAATTTCGGCCGGGTCGTTGCTGAAGATACAATCGCATCTCCTATTAGTTTAACAGATGTACGCACCGGAACGGCTACTCTTTTTAAATGCATTCCGATCATTGTCTGGCCGATATCAATTCCCGCGTGTGCTGTTATCTCTTCGACCACCACAGGGTCAATCATATTAGTGAACGCATAGGCACTCATCGATCCGCCGGCTTTCGGAACAGGGATGACCGAAACCGGCTCCCATCCATACTTTTCAGCTGCATGGCGTTCGATCGTCAGCGCGCGATTTATATGTTCACAACCTTGAAACGCCAGAAAAATCTTATGGCGCTCCGCGAATTTCCGTAAGGGTTCATACAAACTTTCGGCAATATCCAAGCCGCCGCCCGTGCCGATATGCTGCCCCACCACTTCTGAAGTGGAACAGCCGACAACAAAAACCTGGCCTTTTCTGAAATGGATTGCCTGCCCCAGTTCTTCCAAAGTTTCTTCCAGCTGCAATTGCCATAAAGTCTGCATCCCGACCACTCCTTACTTTTCTAAGTTTGTGATTTTCTGAATTCGTTTGTCGTGGCGTCCGCCTTCAAACTCCTCAGTCAGCCAGGTTCTTGCAATTTCACGGGCAAGTCCCGGTCCGACAACACGTTCACCCATTGCGAGCACATTTGAATCGTTATGGCCCCTTGTTGCTTTTGCACTGAAAACGTCATGCACAAGCGCACAGCGAATGCCTTTGATTTTATTGGCTGCAATCGACATTCCGATACCGGTGCCGCAAATCAGGATTCCGCGATCAGCTTCACCTTTCACCACTGCTTCCGCTACCGGTGTGGCGTAATCCGGATAGTCGACCGAATCATCTGTATGTGGACCATAATCCTGATATTCTATTCCCATGTCGTTTAAGAGATTGACGATTTCCTTGCGGAGAGTATTGCCGCCATGATCTGAAGAAATAGCTATTTTCATAAAAAGCCCTCTTTTCTTTTCTGTTAGTGCCAAAAGCCATTATTCGCTTTTTTCACTTTGTTTTCATTTTAACACCTTTCTATTAATAAGCCTATAAATAGGGGGATTTGCGGATTTGGCAATGCGCATAAAAATAGCCGCCCACCCCTTTGGTGGACAGCCCGTTTTTATTTATTCTGCAAAAGCTTTACTTCAAGAATTTGGATCAGCTCCTGCAATTCCACAAAGGTCTGTTGATAGAGCGAATAGGAACCGCCAAATGGATCGCTGACATCTGCAGCGTTCCCTGACACATATTCTTTCAGCGTAAACAAGCGGTCCAACAACTGCGGATGCTGCTGCCTTAGGAGCTGCTTGTGGGAAAGGGTCATGGTCAATACGATATCCGCCCATTCAAGATCTTCCTGCAACAATTGCTTCGAGATGTGATCGAATTCCATGCCATGCTCTTCCAGCACAGCCCCGGCATTTTTAGAGATCGGAGAACTGCCTGCAAATACGCCAGCAGAACGGACTTCAATGCCGGGCAGATTTTTCGAGGCCAATATCGCTTCCGCCATCGGGCTTCTGCAAGTATTCCCTGTGCAAACAAACACGACTCTCATCTTCTCACCTGCTCCTTTTGTTTGATCAGCTGAACCATTTATGGTCAGCCGCTTTTTCCAATCTGTTCATGATGAAATCATTATCGTCTCGCTCGGTGTAAACACATGCCAATATCAGGTCAGCATCTGTCTGATCGCATTTGCGCAGGCTGCTGTATAGAGTTTCCGCACTCAGCGGGAAATAATAATCAGCTTCCGGATATTCCGTGCTGCTTAACACGGCAATCTTTTTGCCCTTGCCCTGCACATACTCAATCGCTTTTCGGATCAACTTACCGTCATCTTCTATCAGGTAAACCGGCGCATCCGGTGCATAATGCGTATATTTCATACCCGGCGATTTGGGCTTGTTGCCATTAACTTCTGCAGACAGCCGAACGGTGCCGATCACTCTTTCTATCTGCTCTTTTGTGACATTTCCTGGCCGCAATATGACCGGCGGCTCGCTTGTCATGTCGAGCACGGTGGATTCGATGCCGATTTTTGTCGACCCGCCATCAAGGATCAACGGAATTTTGTCTTCCATATCATGATAGACATGTTCCGCAAGTGTTGGACTCGGCTTGCCGCTGGTATTGGCGCTCGGTGCTGCAATCGGCAATTGGAGCCTTTTCAACAAATTGAGCGCGACGGGATGATTCGGAACGCGGATGCCGACAGTGTCCAGATCCGCTGTCACATTCTGTGCGAATAAATGCGGTTTCGATTTCATGATCAGCGTCAACGCCCCTGGCCAAAACGCGTCCATCAGTTTCTCCGCTTTTTCGGAAACGCCTTTTACACAATCAACAGCCGCACTTTTCGAATCGACATGAACAATCAGCGGATTGTCTGCTGGACGGCCTTTCGCTTCGAATATTTTGCTGACGGCATCAGGGTTTGTGGCATCTGCCCCCAGCCCGTATACCGTTTCGGTCGGAAACGCGACAATCCCGCCTCCTCGAATGATATCCACAGCTTGTGCATAACTTTCTTCTTTATTCACATTTTTGTCCACAAGAATTACTTCGGTATTCATTTTAGCAACTCCCATTTCCTGAGGTTTCTGAAAGATTGTCCACAATTGTGCATAACTATAGACTTATTATACCCAAATTGTGCACAAGTCAGGTAATGATACAGAAAACCATCCGGTCATTTTTGTTGATATCTTTTTTAACAAAGGTTTTGGCGTCTGGAAAGGCGTTTTTCAGCATCTTTTCCACAGCCTGTCCTTGTGTGTGTCCAATTTCAAAGCCGATAATTCCGGGTTTATTGATCAAATCCGGCAGGTCTGCCATCATCCGATCGTACAGCGCGAGCCCTTCCTGGTCGGCGAATAAAGCCGAATGCGGTTCAAAATCTTTCACACTGTCCGACATGGATTCCGCTTCCGCATGGGCGATATAGGGTGGATTGGACAGGATGATATCCCATTTCTCCCCTTTAATCGGTTCCAGTAAATCACCCAGTTTGAAATCGATATCGGCATCCAGCAGCTGCGCATTCTTTTCGGCTGTAGCTAAAGCTGATTGCGAGATGTCGGTTGCTGTCACTTTGGCGTCGGGTATTTCACTTTTCATCGTAATGGCAATGATTCCGCTCCCCGTCCCGATGTCTGCGATGGCCGGAGATGGAGTCGCAATGTGCCGTTGGATCAACTCCAATGTTTCTTCGATCAACTCTTCTGTTTCCGGCCGCGGAATCAATACATCTGCGTTGACAGCGAATTGCCGGCCGTAAAACTCTTCAGAACCCGTCAAGTGCTGTACGGGCGTGCCTGTGGCGTGCTGTTCGATCAGATTCCAGAATTTTTCTTTGTCGCTGTCATCGATATTATCCCGCAGCGAAGCCAAAAGACCGGCCTGAGTCATCCCCAGCACATGCTGCAGCAGAATTCTTGCGGCTGCTTCCTCGCGGCCATTGTCCAGTAAATAAGAAGAAGCCCGGTTAAGGGCCTCAAAAATTTTATCGGTTTTACGCATTGTTTAAGCTTTCCATTCTTGCAGATTGTTCTTCAATCGTCAATGCGTCAATTACTTCATCCATTTTGCCTTGCAGAATTTGGTCCAGTTTCTGGATGGTCAAACCGATGCGGTGATCCGTTACGCGGTTCTGCGGATAATTGTAAGTCCGGATTCGTTCCGAGCGGTCACCTGTTCCAACGGCTGATTTACGGACAGCGTCATATTCCGCCTGAGCTTCTTGCTGGAATTTATCGTAGACACGCGCGCGAAGCACTTTCATCGCACTTGCTTTGTTCTTAATCTGTGATTTTTCATCCTGACACGTTACGACAGTGTTGGTCGGAAGATGCGTCAAACGGACAGCTGACATCGTCGTGTTGACCGATTGTCCGCCGGCGCCGGAAGAAGCATACGTATCCACACGGATATCGTTATCATGGATTTCGACTTCCACTTCTTCGACTTCCGGCAAACACGCCACCGTTGCGGTTGACGTATGGATACGTCCGCCTGATTCTGTTTCCGGGACACGCTGCACGCGGTGTGCACCGTTTTCGAATTTCATCTTGGAATAAGCACCTTTTCCGGAAATCATGAAAACAATCTCCTTAAAGCCGCCGAGACCTGTTGGAGATGAATCCATAACGGTCACTTTCCAACCTTGTGATTCTGCGTAGCGGGTATACATGCGGTATAGATCGCCGGCAAACAAGGCTGCTTCGTCACCGCCTGCTGCTCCGCGCACTTCCATGATTACGTTTTTGTCATCGTTCGGATCTTTCGGTATCAATAAAACATGGAGACGCTCTTCAATCGCTTTCACTTTTTCTTCAAGTTCGTTCACTTCTTCTTTGACCATTTCACGTGTGTCCGCATCCATCTTGTCTTCGAACATCGCTTTTACTTCAGCCAATTGCGCTGACAGGTCTTTGTATTCGCGGTAAGCTTCAACCGTTTCCTGCAGGTCGGATTGCTCTTTGGAATACTCACGCAGTTTATTGGTGTCACTGACTATCGCAGGGTCACTTAATAATTCATTTAAACGGTCGTATCGATCTTCAACAGCTTGCAAGCGATCAAACATCGCCGTCACCTCAATTTCCTCTTACTATTTTGGTTTTCTTCTATTATAAGTAGAATTTAATAACCGATATTCCGCAAAACAGCTCGCTTGCCAAAACCCGTGCTCCTGCATCGCTTCGCTAGCTTCGTCGCAAAGCGTCGGCCGAACTACTTTCGGCCAACACTTGGCTATGGAGTCGAAGCAAAAGACGAGCTTACGCAGGAGCATAATCTTGGCTCAGTCCAATACGGGAAATATATGCTAATTCTTTAATTCAACTTATATATATTATATACGATACGTTTTTATTCGGAAACGGTAACGCCTGTTGGCACTTCGTGATGATGGCGGCATCTTGGTTCGTATGCTTCCGATGCGCCTACCAGAATTGTTGGGTCGTCTGAACCGGCCGGTCTGCCGTCAATCAGGCGTTGCGTGCGGCTTGCGGGTGATCCGCACACGGTGCAGACTGCCTGCAACTTTGTCACTTGTTCAGCAATCGCCAGCAGTGAAGGCATCGGCCCGAACGGCAATCCTCTGAAATCCTGGTCCAACCCGGCCACGATTACGCGGAAGCCGTGATTGGCAAGTTTTTGAACGTTTTCAATGATGCCGTCATCGAAAAACTGCGCCTCATCGATTGCTATCACATCAAATTCATCTGTGATATAGGTCCACATTTCCTCTGAATGGGAAATCGGCAATGCGATGACAGTTGTTCCATTATGCGAAACTACCGCCTCTTCACTGAAGCGGTCGTCGATTTTAGGTTTGAATACTGCGATTTTCTGCTTGGCGAATTGTGAACGGCGAACGCGGCGGATCAGTTCTTCCGACTTGCCGGAAAACATGCTGCCGCAAATCAATTCGACCCAGCCTGTCTGTTTCATAACATACATTTTAGGGACCCCTTTCAAACGCTTGGTTACTATTAATAATACCTAATTTCATCAGTTATTACTGCATTTAATTCTTATATGTACGGGAGTTGACGGGAAATTGGCAAAAAAAAATCCTGCCCGGCGATTTCGCGCAAGGCAGGTATTTTTTTACTGTTCTTCGCCGTTGATTTCTTCTTTAAGACCGTATTTTTTGTTGAAACGGTCAACGCGTCCATCAGCAGATGCGAATTTCTGGCGTCCAGTGTAGAACGGGTGGCATTCAGAACAAAGCTCAACGCTGATGTTTTCTTTTACAGAACCTGTTGTAAAAGAGTTACCGCACGAGCAAGTTACTGTTGCTTGTTTGTAATCTGGGTGAATTCCTGTTTTCATGGTTTTTTCTCCTCTCGCCCTGAACCATCCGGAACAGAGTTTAATCTATTTTACTATTGCCTTACACGGCTCTTGAGACCGTATATGCAATAGCTTTGGTTTGACTCACTGATACTATATTAACAAGATTGAAGTCTTTTTGCAAGAAATTAAATCATCTTTTTCGATGAGCGATGGACTTTCATTTCAGTTGTCAGCTGTTCAAAAAACTCTTCGTTCGTCTCCGTCTGATTCAATTTTTTCAGGAAACGTTCGGCGAAGTCATGAGTATCCGAGAAGGTTTTGCGAATGGTCCAAAGCTTATCAAGCTCTTGTTTGCCAATCAACAATTCCTCTTTACGGGTACCTGAACGGCGAATGTCCAAGGCAGGAAAAATACGGCGCTCGGCCAGGCTTCGGTCGAGATGAAGCTCCATGTTTCCGGTACCTTTAAATTCTTCGTAAATCACTTCGTCCATGCGTGAACCCGTTTCAACTAACGCCGTCGCGAGGATTGTCAGGCTGCCGCCTTCTTCAATATTGCGTGCCGCACCGAAAAATCGTTTCGGACGGTGGAACGCCGCAGGGTCAATCCCCCCGGAAAGAGTTCGGCCGCTTGGCGGAATCACCAGATTGTATGCACGGGCAAGGCGGGTAATAGAATCCATCAGGATCACAACATCGCGTTTGTGTTCCACCAGACGCATCGCGCGCTCCAGCACCAATTCTGCAACTTTCACGTGATTTTCAGGAATTTCATCAAATGTGGAAGAAACCACATCTGCATCCACTGAACGTTCGATATCCGTCACTTCCTCCGGACGCTCATCAATCAGCAGTACGATCAATTCCGTTTCGGGATGGTTGGTCGTAATCGAATTGGCAATTTCTTTCAGCAGCATTGTTTTCCCTGCTTTTGGCGGTGCCACAATCAAACCGCGCTGGCCGAATCCGACCGGCGACACCAAATCCATGATGCGTGTGGACAGGTGATGATGTGAAGTTTCCAAGCGGATATGGCGATCCGGATACAAGGGTGTGAGTCCTGGGAAATGGACGCGTTCTTTGGCAACTTCCGGATCTTCCCCGTTTACGGCTTCAACTTGCAGCAAACCGAAATAACGTTCGTTCTCTTTTGGCGGACGGACTTTGCCCGACACTTTATCTCCATTTCGCAAGTCAAAGCGGCGGATCTGGGAAGCCGAAATGTAAATGTCCTGTGAGCTTGGCGAATAATTGATCGGGCGCAGGAAACCGAAGCCTTCTGACTGGATGATTTCAAGAACACCTTCCATGAAGAAGAAGCCTTCCTGTTCGGCGCGGGTTTTCAAAATCGCGAAAATCAGTTCTTTTTTGGTCAATTTGCTGTAATTATTCAGTTTGTATTCTTTTGCTAAATCATAAAGTTCTTTCAAAGTCATATTCTCTAAAGCGGAAATTGTAATCGTTGACATGTATCAGGACACCACTCTTATTTATATTTTTTGGAAATGAAGTACGGGGTTATATAAGTTGAATTAAGAATCCGTGGTAGCCGATATTCCGCAAAACAGCTTCGAAGACATTAGCCGAAGCGGGCGAGGCTAAGTCTTTGCGACGAAGCAGCGCAGCGATGCAGGAGCACGGTTTTATCCGCCGAGTGGATCTCGCACTTCGTCGAAACGAAGTTGGAAAGCCAACTCCGTTTCTGCTCCCCATGGCGTCTTCGCTGTTTTGCTCCATATCTAAGATACTCTCTCAGACAAAGCCACTTTCCTAGCGCCGGCGCGGCTTAGGAGCAGGCGAATGCCGACCGGAGCAATAAGACGAGTGCTCTTCTCGGCTTATTGTGGGAGGCTTGTCCGAAGCGCCGAAGCGATTACAAATACTAATCCTTTTATTCAACTTATAATAGATAGAAATTCGGAAGATTGTAAAGAAGGAGCCCGGCTTTTACGCCGGACTCAATTTGAAGATCATTCTTAGTCATGCATAACGAGATTTGGTTTTTTCTTCAGGCTATGGCGCCCTTCCACAAAGCGGACAGTGCCCGATTTCGCGCGCATGACCAGCGTATGGCTTTCTGCAAAGCCGCCTTTCAGCTGAACACCGCGCAGCAATTCACCATCAGTGACACCTGTCGCCGCAAAAATTGCATCGTCGCCTTTTACAAGGTCGTCCATCATCAGAACTTTATCGACGTCAAGGCCCATATCGATGCAACGCTGCTTTTCTTCTTCATTTTGTGGCAGAAGTTTTCCTTGAAGCTCACCGCCGAGGCATTTCAAGCCTACAGCAGCTATAACTCCTTCAGGGGCTCCGCCGGCACCGAATAGAATATCGACGCCAGTTTCATCAAACGCCGTGTTGATGGCTCCCGCTACATCCCCATCATTGATGAGTTTGATGCGCGCACCGGCATCACGGATCTGCTGGATGATATCTGCGTGGCGTTCACGGAATAAAACCGTAGCCACCACATCTTCGATATCCTTGTTCTTGGCTTTTGCCACAGCACGCAGATTATCAATGACAGGTGCATTGATGTCGATTTTTCCCACTGATTCGGGACCGACTGCAATTTTATCCATATACATGTCGGGTGCATTCAGCAGATTACCGCGGTCGGCTATCGCCAAAACCGCCAGCGCATTCCAGCCCCCGGCAGCCACAATATTCGTACCTTCAAGCGGGTCTACTGCCACATCCACTTCAGGTCCAACGCCAGTTCCAAGCTCTTCGCCGATATAAAGCATCGGAGCTTCGTCCATTTCGCCTTCGCCGATAACGACGACACCCTTCATCGGAATTGTATCGAATACGGTTCTCATAGCGGTTGTTGCTGCATCGTCCGCTTCATTTTTCAGGCCGCGGCCCATCCATTTTGCGGAAGCGATAGCTGCCGCTTCTGTCACACGCACTAATTCCATCGATAAACTTCGTTCCATAATATACGTGCCTCCCGTTCAGCTTTATATAACTATATGTCCCTATTATTATAACATATATTGTTAACGCAAAAACGAGTTAATTGGCGTCAGTACTGAGGTCTGACATCGAACTTGCCACCGGATCAATCGTCTCTCTCCGGATGTCAGCGCCCAAACCGCGCAATTTATCAACGATTTCCGAATAGCCGCGTTCAATATGGTAAATTTCGCGGATTTCCGTTTCACCATCAGCGAGAAGACCGGCAATGACCAATGCGGCTCCTGCACGAAGATCTGAAGCCACTACTGTGGCAGAAGTCAACGGCGTCGGACCGGTGATGATGGCCGCTCTTCCTTCGACACGGCCGCTCGCGTTCATCCGGCGCAATTCATCGATATGCTTGAATCGTGCCGAATAAATCGTATCTGTAATCATTGACGAGCCTTCTGCCTGCGTCATCAGAACCGAAAATGGCTGCTGAAGGTCCGTGGCAAATCCAGGGTACACCAATGTTTTCACATCGATGGCCTGTAGTTTTTCAGGTTTTGGAATGTGAATCGATTCTTCGCCTTCCTGCACATCAACGCCCATTTCACGCAATTTTGCGGTCAGGGCTTCCATATGGAAAGGAATGACGTTATCAATTGTAATGCCATCTCCCGCTGCCGCAGCAAGGATCATAAATGTTCCAGCTTCAATCCGGTCAGGAATGATCGTGTGATTGGTGCCGTGCAATTCTTCCACGCCGTCGATGCGGATGATGTTCGTGCCGGCACCTTTGATTTTCGCACCCATATTGGTCAAGAGCGTCGCGACATCGATAATTTCCGGCTCTTTTGCGGCATTTTCAATTGTCGTCTGGCCTTTCGCCAACACAGCCGCCAGCATGATATTGATAGTGGCACCTACTGATACAACGTCGAGGTAGATTTTTGCCCCACGCAGTTCATCTGCGCGCAGGTAAATGGCTCCATGCTCGTTCGTAACTTTTGCACCAAGGGCTTCAAAGCCTTTGATATGCTGATCGATTGGACGCGGCCCCAAGAAACAGCCGCCCGGCAAGCCGATAGCTGCATGTTTGAAACGGCCAAGCATTGCTCCCATCATATAGTAGGAAGCGCGAAGCTTTTTCACATTGCCATTCGGCAACGGCATATCGATCATTTTTGTTGGATCGATATTCATTATGCCATCTTCAAAGCTCACTTCGCCGCCAATTTCTTCAAGAATGTTCTTTAAAGTCCATACATCAGAAATGCCAGGCAAACCTTCAATCTGAACAGGTGAATTCGCCAAAATCGATGCGGGTATTAAAGCCACCGCGCTATTTTTTGCTCCATTGACTTTTATCGTCCCAGACAGGCGATTGCCGCCTGTAATTTTATAAACGTCCATCATAATTCTCCTTTATCCTACTTTTACGGCAGGAGGAAACGGCTGTTTGCCAATCTCCCCTGTTGCCGAAAAAGTCCGATTGGCCCAGTTTGCCTTATACATTCCGGACTCGGTTTTCCACATTAAATTTATTTTCCTGTCCGTGTTTCCCAGTCAGCCAAAAACGCTTCAATTCCCTTGTCCGTCAACGGGTGCTTAAACATTTGTTCCATTACTTTGATCGGCATTGTGCCGATATGCGCGCCATTCAAAGCCGCTTCCGTCACGTGTTGCGGGTGGCGGATCGATGCAGCGATAATTTCAGAATCAATGTCGTGGATTGCGAAAATTTCTGCAATCGTTGCGATCAGATCCATGCCGTTATGGCCAATGTCATCAAGACGGCCAAGGAACGGTGATACGTATGCCGCACCAGCGCGTGCTGCAAGAAGTGCCTGGTTTGCGCTGAAAATCAATGTAACATTGACTTTTTTACCTTCTCCAGCAAGAACCGCACAAGCTTTCAAACCGTCCGGAGTCATCGGCAATTTCACCGTGATGTTTGGTGCCAACGCAGCCAGTTCGCGTCCTTCTTTGATCATGTTTTCCGCATCCAGCGCGATAACTTCCCCGCTGATTGAACCGTCGACCAAAGCCGCGATTTCTTTCAGGCGGTCATGGAAAGAAACATTTTTCTCTTTTGCCACCAACGATGGATTTGTTGTGACACCCGAAAGGATGCCCCATGAATGTGCTTCTTTAATTTCGTCAAAGTTTGCTGTATCAATAAAAAATTTCATTAATATTTTCCTCCTGTAGTACGGAAAAAAGAGAAGGCGCTTTTTTTATCGCTTCTTCTCTCTTCCATCTATTTTCATTCTGCATTATTACGCTTTATTGGAACTTCCGAACTCGCGCATTTTGCCCATTACTGTGTTTTTGATTGCTTCGCGTGCAGGTCCCATGTATTTACGCGGGTCGTAGACAACTTTATCGTTGTCCAATACTTCGCGGACTGCTAGTGCTGAAGCGATTTGGCTTTCCGTATTGACATTGATCTTCGCTGTTCCAAGTCCCAGGGAACGTTGAATGTCTTTGAGCGGAATTCCTGTGCCGCCATGAAGAACCAGCGGCATATTGCAAAGCTGCGAAATTTCTTCCATTTCCTTAAAGCCAAGATTCGGTTCGCCTTTGTAAGGGCCGTGAACCGAGCCTAGTGCCGGAGCCAGGCAATCAATACCTGTCGCGTCGACTAATTGTTTGCATTCCTGTGGATCGGCATAAATTACGCCATCAGCGATAATATCGTCTTCCTGGCCGCCGACAGTGCCAAGTTCCGCTTCCACGGAAACATTATTTTTATGTGCGTATTCCACAACTTGTTTCGTGATTTCAATGTTTTCTTCAAATGGATGGTGTGATGCATCAATCATGACTGAAGTGAACCCGGCATCGATCGCTTCTTTGCATTTCTCGAAGCTTGAACCATGGTCCAAATGGATTGCCACGGGCACCGTAATTTTATAATCATGCATTAAGCCTTTTACCATGTTTACTACAGTTGTGAATCCACCCATGTAACGGGCTGCCCCTTCAGATACTCCACAAATTACTGGAGAATTCTCTTCTTGTGCAGCTTGCAGGATTGCCTGTGTAAACTCCAGGTTGTTCAAATTGAACTGGCCGATTGCATATCCTTCTTCTTTACCTTTTATCATCATTTCTTTCATTGAAACCAATGCCATGACAAACTTCCTCCTCAGCGACTAAATAAAGCAAATACCTTCCCTATCATAACAAAAACTGTGCCTGACCGCCACTTCCTAGTGTGTCAGTCGTCTAACAAATTCTTTACAGTCTCGCGCAATTCAAATACATCGAACGGTTTAGTGAAATGGCGAACGGCTCCCCAGGTTTTCGCTTCTTCGATTAAATCGAGTTCACCATAGGCGGTCATCATGACAACTTGAACCCCCACACATTCCTGCTTCATCCGTTTCAATATCTCAATGCCGTCCATTCCTGGAATTTTCATATCCAGCAGGACCAGTTCCGGCCGCTCCGCTTCAAAAACAGTCAGCGCTTCCCGTCCGTTGCCGGCCGTCAGCGTCCGGAATCCTTCTTTCGAAAATACTTCCTCGAGCAACATCCGGATCCCCGGCTGGTCGTCCACTATCAAAATCGTTTTCATGATGATACCTCCCTGTCCCGCATCGGTCCTTCAGCTTCTGCTATACTTTTTTTGAGGTGAGAGATTTGAAAAAGCTGTCTACACAATTATCCATTCTTTTCGAACAAATCGCAATGCAGGAAAATACAATTGAAGACATTGCGCGTCTCCTTGCCCAGGCCGCAGTCAGTGAAGGCACAATTTATCTTGCTGCATTTGGTGAAATGAAAGCCGTGTGCACTGTCGCGCTTGATGGAGACGAACCGCTGCCAGCCGCTCGCGAGTGGCAACCCGAAAGCTATGTGACCAGCGCCGACCGTGTCTTCATTTTAGCAAAGAAAGATGAAGGGGACGAACTCGCAGGCAGATTGTCTGATGCTGCCATCCCTTTCGCCATGCTCTGTACAGCAACAAAAGAAAGCGACCTTCCCGATGCAATGCTGTCGCTCGGCATCGACAAAGGCGGTCTGCACGCAATGGCCGCTCTCTATGTCTACCACAACATCAAATTGATAATGGATGAAATGATGGATGAAGCAGCCTATTAAAATGAAAAAAACCTTTCCGGCAGATGATGCCGGAAAGGTTTTTCATTTTATTTATTAGCTATCGATGCTCGTACAAATTCACGGAACAATGGCTGCGGGCGGTTCGGGCGTGAAATAAATTCCGGGTGGAATTGGCATGCCACGAACCACGGGTGATCCGCCAGTTCGATGATTTCTACAAGACGGCCATCCGGGCTTGTGCCCGAGAAGATGAAGCCGGCATTTTCGAATTGTTCGCGGTATTCGTTATTGAACTCGTAACGGTGGCGATGGCGTTCATACACCAGCGATTCGCCGTATGCTTCGAAGGCTTTCGATCCTTCCTGCAACTTCGCAGGATATAGTCCAAGACGCAACGTGCCGCCAAGGTCTTCGATGTCTTTTTGTTCCGGCAATAAATCGATGACCGGGTATGATGTTTTCGGATTCAGCTCTGAAGAATGCGCATCTTCCATTCCCATCAGGCTGCGCGCAAATTCAACAGACGCCAGTTGCATGCCTAAGCAAATACCGAAGAATGGCACATTGTTTTCGCGAGCGTATTTCGTTGCAACGATTTTGCCTTCAACGCCGCGGTCTCCGAATCCACCAGGAACAAGAATGCCGTCACAATCCTTCAATTTCTCTGCAGCATTATCAGCATTGATGTGTTCGGCGTTGATCCAATCGACTTCGATTTCCGAATCAAAAGCAAAGCCGGCATGTTTCAAGGATTCCACAACAGAGATGTAGGCATCCTGCAACTCAACGTATTTGCCGACGAGTCCGATGCGTACGGTTTTCTTAAGGGACTTCACTTTTTCCACAAGTCCTGTCCATTCCGTCATGTCCGCTTCCGGCGCTTCAATGCCGAAATGATCCAACACGATCTGGTCCATATGCTGTTCCTGCAAACGAAGAGGCATTTCATAGATGACATCGACGTCGCGTGATTCGATGACTTCTTCGGCTTTGATGTCGCAGAAAAGAGCAATTTTATCTTTCATGTCCTGTGGCACTGGATGTTCTGTGCGCACGACGATCAGGTTCGGCTGGATGCCCAAGCTGCGCAATTCCTTGACGCTGTGCTGCGTCGGTTTCGTTTTCATTTCCTTCGCGGCACCGAGGTACGGGATCAATGTACAGTGGACGTACATGACTTCGTCGCGGCCCAGGTCGGATTTCATCTGGCGAATCGCTTCCAGGAATGGCAAGGATTCGATATCCCCTACTGTTCCACCGATTTCCGTAATGACAACATCCGCTTTGGCCGTTTTCGCTGCGCGCAACAAGCGGTCTTTGATTTCATTGGTGATATGCGGGATTACTTGAACTGTTCCGCCAAGATAATCGCCGCGGCGCTCTTTTTGGATGACTGTCGAATAGACTTTCCCCGTCGTCACGTTCGAGTATTTGTTCAGGTTGATGTCGATGAAACGCTCGTAATGGCCCAGATCCAGATCCGTTTCCGCACCGTCATCGGTAACGTAAACTTCGCCGTGCTGATAAGGGCTCATCGTTCCCGGATCAATATTGATGTATGGATCGAATTTCTGGATTGTGACGTTCAACCCTCTGTTTTTCAATAAACGCCCAAGTGAAGCGGCTACGATTCCTTTTCCGAGCGATGATACTACACCGCCTGTAACAAAAATATACTTTGTCATGCCTGTTTCCTCCTCGATTTTTGAAAAAAATAAGTAATACTAACATGATGTTTTGAAATAATAATTTGTAATAGCCGATATTCCGCAAAACAGCTTCGCTTGCCTGGGGGCTCGCGCTGAGCTAACTCGGTCTCGTTTCACTTCGCCCGAGTGGATCTCAGCACTTCGCTTGAACCCCTGGGCGTCTTCGCTGTTTTGCTCCATATCTCTAAAGAGTTCTCTCAGCGACGGCGCGCCTCCGGACTGAGCGGAGCTATAAGACGAGTGCTTTTCTCGGCTTATAGCGGGAGCTTTGTCCAAAGCGCCGAAGCGACTTGTTAAAGAAAATCTTACCATGCAAAAATAAAAAGCGCCCCTCCTGCTGCGTGCAGAGGGAGCGCATTAACTGTACGAATCATTTCTCCTGTTTTAAGGAGCCCAATAAAATCTTATCCAGTACAGCGATTAAAGTCAAGGTAAAAAAATGTTCTGATTACTTGGACTCTTCTTCTTCGTCATCATCTTCATCGTCGTCTTCATCGATGATATTGCCATCAATGTCTTCGACCAGCACATCCACGTCTTCTTCGTCCTCGTCTTCGTCCGTTTCCGCATCAAAATCGATGACTTCCACTTCCTCGCCGAGTTTAGGCGTGACGTCTTCATCTTCTTCGTCCTCGTCGAAATCATCGAAATCGAGTTCATCTTCCATTTCAAGGTCCATGTCCTCGAATTCTTCATCGTCCGCCACTTTTGCTTTTTTCTTGCGGGCTTTGACAGTCGGTGCAGATTCTTCTTCGATCTGCTCCACTGGATACCATTCACGAAGGCCCCAACGGTTTTCACCCAGGATCAGGAAGCGTCCGTCAATGTTCATGTCCGTGTAGAATTGCACAAGGCGCGCTTTCATGTCTTCTTTTGAAAGGCCCAGCAACGCTTCAATTTCCTCGACGATTTGCGGATATGTTTTTGTTTCATGGGTTTCAGCCAATAATGCATATGTTAAGTCTACAAACGACTCTTCGATCAGTTCTTCTTTGGATAATTCGCGTAATTTCAATTAGCCCACGTCCCTTCTTCTCTCTTAACTTAATTCATTATATACAAAGTCTCTCTAGTCCGCTACCGTGACTTGTTTTTTCTTTTCCCCAGTTCCTTCCACCCATAATAGAATAGGTACAGCGATAGAATGATTAAAGGAATTGAACCCAGTGCTCTATTGTACAGGAAAACGGTCAATATGATACAGATTATAATTATCAGGTAATTCGCATATTTCGGCATGATTGAAAACATCCTTTATGGCCTGCTGACAGTTTCCTTCTATTATAACTGAGTTTCCAGAATTTATCGAATAGCTTTCGGGAAAATGAAAAACCCGTTTGCACGGGATGCAAACGAGTTCTTCACTTAAAACTTACATATTCCGGCGATATTGGCCGCCGACTTCGTATAATGCCGTGGTGATTTGGCCAAGGCTTGCCACTTTGACAGTTTCCATCAATTCTTCAAAGATGTTGCCGCCGGTTTTGGCGACCTGTTTCAAGCGCTCAAGAGCTTCGTCCGAGTCATTGCGGTCCTGGAAGGCACGCAATTTCTCAATCTGTGCTTCTTTTTCCTCTTTTGTGGCACGGGCGATTTCCATCGCGTTGATGTCATCGTCCGATTGCGGGTTCGGGTTCAAATATGTGTTGACCCCAACAATCGGCAATTCGCCTGTGTGTTTTTTCATTTCGTAATACATCGATTCTTCTTGGATCTTGCCGCGCTGGTATTGCGTTTCCATCGCGCCAAGAACGCCACCGCGGTCGTTGATGCGGTCGAATTCCTGCATGACCGCTTCTTCCACAAGTTGCGTCATTTCTTCGATGATGAACGCGCCCTGCAGCGGATTTTCGTTTTTCGACAAACCATGCTCTTTCGTGATGATCATCTGGATCGCCATTGCGCGGCGGACAGATTCCTCAGTCGGAGTTGTGATGGCTTCGTCGTATGCATTCGTGTGCAGCGAGTTGCAGTTATCCTGCAGCGCCATCAATGCCTGAAGCGTCGTGCGGATATCGTTAAAGTCGATTTCCTGTGCATGCAGGCTGCGGCCGGATGTCTGAACATGATATTTCAGTTTCTGGCTGCGTTCATTGGCACCGTATTTGTCGCGCATCACGATTGCCCAGATGCGTCTTGCCACCCGTCCGATGACCGTGTATTCCGGATCCAGGCCGTTCGAGAAGAAGAACGACAAGTTCGGTGCAAAATCATCGATGTTCATGCCGCGGCTCAAATAATATTCCACGTAAGTGAAACCATTTGATAACGTGAATGCCAGTTGTGAAATCGGGTTCGCGCCCGCTTCGGCAATGTGGTAGCCCGAAATCGACACGGAATAATAATTGCGCACTTTGTGGTCAATAAAGTATTGCTGGATATCGCCCATCATGCGCAGCGCAAATTCCGTTGAGAAGATGCACGTATTCTGCCCTTGGTCTTCTTTTAAGATATCCGCCTGAACAGTTCCGCGCACCACTTGTAACGTCGTTTCACGGACTTCGGTGAATTCTTCCATCGTTAACGGACGGCCGAATTTCTCTTCATTCAATTTGACCTGCTGATCAATTGCGGTGTTCATGAACATCGCAAGGATGATTGGAGCCGGACCGTTGATCGTCATGGAGACGGAAGTTGACGGTGCACAAAGGTCAAAGCCGTCATACAATTTCTTCATATCATCGAGCGTACAGATGGAAACACCTGATTCGCCCACTTTTCCGTAAATGTCGGGGCGGTGATCCGGATCTTCGCCGTAAAGCGTCACGGAATCGAATGCCGTCGACAAACGTTTGGCATCATCATCTTTTGACAGATAATGGAATCGTCTGTTCGTGCGTTCCGGTGTTCCTTCACCTGCAAACTGGCGTTTTGGATCTTCTCCAGCCCGTTTGAATGGGAATACGCCGGCCGTATAAGGGAATGAACCCGGTACGTTTTCTGCGTAGACCCAGCTGAGGATTTCACCGTAATCAACGAATTTCGGCAAGACGACGCGCGGAATCTTCAAGCCGGCTAAGCTCGGCGTGCGTAAGATCGTCCGAATTTCCTTGTCGCGGACAGTCGTCACGAATTCGTCGCCCGCATAGGCTTCTTTCAGCTCGTTCCAGTTTTCAAGAATGCGTTTTGACTCGTTCGTCAATTGATCCTTCACGCCTTCTGCAAGTGATTCGAGCGATTTGACCAATGCATCATCCGGTGCATTTTTCTTCACTTCGTCGATGGCACCTTCCAATTGGAACAGGCGGCGCGCAAAGTCGGACTGCTCTTTCGATTTGGCATGGTAGCCGCGGACAGCATCCGTTAATTCACGCAAATAATAACGGCGGTCATTCGGAATGATCAAATTCTCTTTTTGGGTTTTCGCGAATTTTTCATAATCCGTTTCCCAGTCTGTTCCGCATTTTTCGTTGACAGCAGTAACCAATGCCGCGAACAGGGAGTTTGTTCCTTTGTCGTTAAACTGGCTGGCAATGGTGCCATACACCGGCATTTTATCCAAATCTTCTTCAAAACGCATATGGCTGCGCTGGAACTGCTTTTGCACCTGGCGCAATGCGTCTTCAGAACCTTTGCGCTCGAATTTATTGATGACAATTAAATCTGCATAATCGATCATATCGATTTTTTCGAGTTGAGACGGAGCCCCGAACTCGCTTGTCATCACGTACATCGACACGTCCGAGAAGTTGGCGATTTCGGCATCGCCTTGCCCGATTCCGCTCGTTTCAACGACAATCAAATCGAAACCGGCAGCTTTGACCACATCGATCACATCACCGAGAGCTGCGGACAGTTCAGTGCGCGAGCCGCGCGTTGCAAGGCTTCTCATAAAGACGCGCTTATTGAAAATGGCGTTCATGCGGATGCGGTCGCCTAATAGCGCCCCGCCTGTTTTTTGTTTGGTCGGGTCGATCGACAGGATCGCGATGTTTTTGCCCGGCAGTTCTGTCAGGAAACGGCGGATCAATTCATCCGTCAGAGAGCTTTTTCCCGCTCCGCCCGTTCCTGTAATGCCAAGAACCGGTGTATTCTTCGATCCTTTTTTGACACTGTCCATCAATTCGGCTGTATCGCCGCCGCGGGTATGCGCTTCTTCTGCGGCAGTGATCAAGTTCGCCACTGTGACCGGATTTTCTGGAGCCAGGTTTTTCAAATCATAACCCTCTTTGACCGTCGAGAAATCACATTCTTCGACGATTTCCGTGATCATTCCCTGGAGGCCTTTTTTGCGGCCGTCTTCCGGAGAGAAAATGCGGGCAATGCCGTAGTCTTGAAGTTCCTTGATTTCGCGCGGCAAAATTACGCCTCCGCCTCCGCCGTAAATGCGGATATGGGGAGCGCCTTTTTCCTGCAGCAAATCGTGCATATATTTGAAGTATTCCACATGGCCGCCCTGATAAGAGGAAATCGCAATTCCCTGCACATCTTCCTGGATCGCCGCGTTTACCACTTCTTCAACAGAGCGGTTGTGTCCCAGATGGATCACTTCCACACCAGTTGCCTGCAAGATTCTTCTCATAATATTAATGGACGCATCGTGGCCGTCAAACAACGCGGATGCCGTTACAAAACGGATATGGTTTTTCGGCTGATACGTTTTTGTTTCCTGGATTGTAGCCATTTATTAGTAGCCCCCTGTTATCGAGATTTTTTCTCCTGCCATCCCCTGCAGAAGGAATTTCGTTTGCATCGTGATAAATTCTTCAATGGTGAAATCGCGCAGTGCCCAGCGGCGGAATGCCCACATTTGGCCCTGGACGAATAAATGATGAGACGCCAACACGATTTCCTTTGGCGTCAGATCCACTTGTCCTCGCTCGGCGCATTCCGTCAACAGGCGCTCGAACAACGAAACCATTTCCGTTTCCTTTTCCAGCACATATTCCAGTGCATCTTTCGGCAACGATTTCGACTCCTGATACATGACGACGAATTCATCCTGCATTTCGTCGATCAAGCCGTAATAATGTTCAAGTGCCGTAACCAGCACATCCCACGAACCATTTTCCATATCGACTGTAGCGAGGCGCGAATGCACTTCATCATAAATCGAGTCACAAACAAGATAGAGAACATCTTCTTTTGTGCGGATGTATTCATATAATGTGCCGATGCTGAATCCGGCCGCTTTGGCGATTTCCCTTGTCGTTGTCCGGTGAAAGCCCTTTTCTTTAAAAAGCGTGACAGCGCCGCGGATCATTTGCGCCCGGCGCTTTTCGATCAGGCTTTCATCTTTAACGGAAGACTGTATTGCACGCTTTTCATTCATAGGCCTGCCTCCGATTATTTTGTGACCATACGGGAAATGACCAGACGCTGGATTTCCTGTGTGCCTTCGTAGATTTGCGTAATTTTCGCGTCGCGCATAAAGCGTTCAACCGGATAATCTTTCGTATAGCCGTAACCGCCGAACACTTGAACCGCTTCAACAGTAACGTTCATCGCTGTGTCGCCGGCCATCAATTTCGCCATTGCGGATTCTTTGCTGTACGAGTATTTATTCGACTCGAGCCATGCAGCCTGGTAAGTCAGCAGGCGTGAAGCTTCGATTGAAGTCGCCATATCTGCCAATTTAAATGAAATCCCCTGGTTCGCGGCAATCGGCTTGCCGAATTGCTCACGTTCTTTTGCGTAGCCAATAGCAGCGTCCATTGCACCTTGTGCAATTCCGACTGCCTGGGCAGCGATGCCGTTGCGTCCGCCGTCAAGCGTCTGCATTGCGATTTTAAAGCCCTGGCCAAGTTCGCCAAGCATATTTTCTTTTGGCACGCGGCAATTGTCGAAAATGATTTCAGTTGTCGGGCTTGAACGGATACCGAGTTTCTTCTCTTTCTTGCCGACAGAGAATCCTTCGAAATCGCTTTCCACGATGAACGCAGTCGTCCCTTTGTGTTTTGAATTCGGATCAGTTACTGCAAAGACGATATAGATGTCCGCAATGCCGCCGTTTGTGATGAAAATTTTCGAACCGTTCAAAATGTAGTGGTCGCCGTCTTCTTTGGCGCTTGTTTTCATGCCGCCCGCATCCGAACCGGACGCAGGTTCAGTCAAACCGTATGCACCAATTTTCTTGCCTTCCGCCATCGGACGAAGATATTGCTGCTTCTGCTCTTCTGTTCCGAACGTGTATACCGGCCAGCCGGCAAGTGACGTATGTGCGGAAAGTGTGACGCCGGTTGATGCACAAACGCGGGACAATTCTTCAACTGCGATGCAATATGCCAAATAATCGGAACCGATGCCGCCGTACTCTTCCGGCCACGGAATACCCGTCAGGCCAAGCTCCGCCATCTGGTCGAATATTTCACGGTCAAAACGTTCTTCTTCGTCACGCTCTTCTGCTGTCGGTGCCACTTCTTTGTTTGCAAAATCGCGCACCATTTTACGGATCATTTCATGTTCTTCGCTTAGTTTAAAATTCATTGTCATTTTCCCCCTGCTATTTTAATAATTGCTTGCTGATAACGATGCGTTGAATTTCACTGGTGCCTTCGTAGATTTCCGTCACTTTCGCGTCGCGGAACAGCCGCTCCACCGGATAATCTTTCGTATAGCCATAGCCGCCATAAACCTGGATCGCTTCAATCGAAACGTCCATTGCTGCTTTGGATGCGTAAAGTTTCGCCATCGACGCTTCTTTATTGCAATCTTTGCCTTCGGAATAAAGGCTGGCCGCGTTGTAAACCAATAATTTCGCTGCTTCGACCTGTGTCGCCATATCCGCCAGCTTGAAGGCGATGCCTTGCTGCTGCGCGATCGACTTGCCGAATTGTACGCGTTCTTTCGCGTAGCCAACCGCATACTCGTAAGCCGCTTCAGCGATGCCGAGTGCCTGAGCCGCGATACCGATGCGGCCGACGTTCAAGTTGGCCATGGCGATTGAGAAGCCTTTATTTTCCTGGCCCAGCAGATTTGCAGCCGGCACACGCATATTGTCGAACGTCAATTGCACCGTGCGGGAACCGTGCATCCCCATTTTCTTCTCATCCTTGCCGATGATCAGGCCCGGATAATCTTTCTCGACGATGAAAGCCGAGATGCCGCGCGAACCGGATTCCGGTTTCGTCGAAGCGAAGACGATGTAGGTATCCGCTTCCCCGCCGTTTGTGATAAACACTTTGGATCCGTTCAATACAAAGTCGTCGCCGTCACGGACCGCTCTCGTTTTCAAACTCCCGGCATCAGATCCGGCGCCAGGTTCTGTCAGACAGAATGCGCCGAGGTATTCCCCGCTCGCAAGCTTCGGAACGTATTTGGCGATTTGCTCTTCCGTACCGAAATTCAAAATCGGATTTGTTCCGACTGAAGTGTGGACGGACAGGATGACGCCGATGACGCCGCTCGCTTTTGATAATTCGTGGATGGCCGTGATGTAAGATGTAAAATCCATTTCCGAGCCGCCGTATTTCTCAGGCGCTGTGATGCCCATCAAGCCGAGCCCAGCCATTTTGTTCAATATTTCCCGCGGAAATTCGCCTTCTTCCATCTTTTCAACAAAAGGCGTAATTTCTTCTCTTGCGAAATCGCGTACCATATTGCGCATCATTTTTTGTTCATCTGTAAAATGTAAATCCATTGCGGGTTCCTCCTTGATTAATTGTATTCGTAGAATCCGCGTCCTGTTTTCTTGCCAAGCCAACCGGCTTTCACGTACTGGCGCAATAATGGGCTTGGGCGGTATTTGCTGTCGCCAAAACCTTCATGCAGAACTTCCATAATATAAAGACAGGTATCCAGGCCAATAAAATCAGCCAGCTCAAGCGGGCCCATCGGATGGTTCATGCCCATCTTCATGATGCTGTCGATCGATTCTTTTGTCGCGACGCCGTCTTGCAGCGTAAACACCGCTTCATTGATCATCGGCATCAGGATCCGATTGGAAACGAAACCTGGAAAGTCGTTGCATTCCACTGGTGTTTTCGATAATTTCAACGTCATTTCTTCAATTGTTTTATACACTTCATCCGTTGTCGCTAGACCGCGGATGATTTCGACCAGTTTCATCACCGGCACCGGGTTCATGAAATGCATGCCGATTACCTGCTCCGGACGGTTCGTCGCAGCTGCGATTTCCGTAATCGGCAATGACGACGTATTCGTGGCCAATATTGCGTGTTTTGGCGCTACTTCATCAAGCGTCTTGAAAATCGTGTGTTTGATTTCCATATTTTCAACAGCCGCTTCGATGACGATGTCGCTGTCATGGGCATCTTTCAAATCCAGTGAAGCTGTGATGCGGCCGAGAACCGCTGTTTTTTCATCCTCCGTCATCCGCCCTTTTTCGACGCTGCGCGAAAGGTTCTTCGTAATATTGGCGATTCCTCGCTCATATGCTTCCTGTTTCATATCATTCAATTTCACATTAAATCCTGCCTGTGCGCAGACTTGCGCGATGCCGGAGCCCATCTGGCCGGCTCCGATCACCATTACGTTTTGAATTGCCATTCTTATTTTGCCTCCTTCGGAACTTCGATCATGACTGCGTCGCCTTGTCCGCCGCCTGAGCAGATCGCCGCGATGCCGATTCCGCCGCCGCGGCGTTTCAATTCGTATGCAAGCGTCAGGATAATACGCGCGCCACTAGCGCCAATCGGGTGGCCAAGTGCGACAGATCCGCCGTTGACGTTCACTTTTTCAGCATCCAATCCGGCGATTTTCGAGCTCGCTAATGCGACTGCCGCAAATGCTTCATTGATTTCGAAAAGGTCGATTTCTTCCAATGATTTACCGGTCTTCTTCAATAAATCATTGATGACAAGACCTGGCGTTTCGGGGAAACGGTGCGGTTCAACTGCCACTTCTGTATGAGACAGCACGTAAGCGAGTGGCGTTTTGCCATCCTTTTGCGCACGCTCTTCGCTCATTAAAACGAGTGCCGCTGCTCCGTCGTTGATCCCCGGTGCGTTGCCCGCTGTAATCGTGCCGTCTTTGCCGAATGCCGGTTTTAATTTTGCAAGTCCATCTGCAGTGGTGCCTTCGCGCGGCGCTTCGTCCTGGTCAACGCGGATCGGGTCGCCTTTACGCTGTTTCACTTCAATCGGTGTGATTTCTTCAGCGAAATGGCCTCTTGCTTTGATTGCGCGATCATGTGAACGGGCAGACCATTCATCCTGCTGCTCACGCGTCAATCCATGTTCTTCAGCCGTCGAGTTTCCGTATGTGCCCATATGGACTTTGTCAGGATGGAATGAACACGACAAACCGTCATGAACCATTCCGTCGATCATTTGCGCATCGCCCATGCGAAGTCCCCAGCGGGCTTTCGGCAGATAATACGGCGCATTCGACATTGATTCCATTCCGCCGGCAACGATTAAATCTTCGTCGCCCAGTCGGATGATCTGATCCGCCAGTGTCACGGAACGAAGTCCGGATGCACAGACTTTATTGATTGTTTCCGATTTTACGTTGTAAGGAATGCCGGCTTTGTAAGCTGCCTGCCTTGAAGGAATTTGGCCCTGCCCCGCCTGCAGCACGTTGCCCATGATCACTTCCTGAACATCTTCCGGTTGAACTTTCGCGCGGTTCATCGCTTCTTTGATCGCGGCCGCACCTAAGTCGCTGGCAGTCAATGAGCTCAGCCCGCCTCCGAATTTTCCGAATGCTGTACGCGCGCCATCGATGATAACTGTTTTTGCCATAATAAATTCTCCTCCCGTTTTGTAAACGTTTGCAAGTTATTTAAAAAAATAAAATTAATATGCTCCCAAGCCGGTGACCGAACGCTCGCTCGACAAGTAGTCAGGAAAAAAGGGAGCTTTTACACTCCCTCATCTTATCTTTCATCTTATAGAATTTTCGTCATTTTAGCAATCTTTACTGAACAATCTGTTCCTCTGGCATCGGTGTTTCGTTGCCGAAGATGGACATTTCAAGAAGTTCGGCAACATCGTAAGTTCCCACAGTTTCTTCAACTTCTTTCGCTTTCGTGCCGTCTGACAGCATCGTCAGGCAGTACGGGCAACCGGAAGAAATCATTGTCGGGCTGACTTCGAGTGCCTGTTCGGTACGCGCAACGTTGACGCGGTGTCCGGCATCTTCTTCCATCCACATCAATCCGCCACCGGCGCCACAGCACATTCCATCCTGGCGGTTCCGGACCATTTCAACAAGTTCGACGCCTTCGATCGATTTCAAAATCTCACGCGGTGCGTCGTAAACATCGTTATAGCGGCCGAGGTAGCAGGAGTCATGGAACGTGATTTTTTCATTGACTGGGTATTGCGGTTTCAGCTTGCCTTCTTGCAATAATTCAAACAGCATTTCGGTATGGTGATAGACTTCAGCCTGGAAGCCAAAATCCGGGTATTCGTTTTTGAAGATATTGTATGCGTGCGGATCAATTGTGACGATTTTCTTGATATCCGCTTTCTCAAACTCTTTGATGTTCGCTGTCGCAAGTTCCTGGAACAGGAATTCGTTGCCAAGACGGCGCGGCGTATCTCCGGAGTTCTTTTCTTTATTGCCGAGAATTGCGAATTTCACTCCCGCTTCGTTCATCAGACGGGCAAATGACAGCGCGATTTTCTGAGAACGGCTGTCGAATGAGCCCATTGAACCGACCCAGAACAGGAATTCGAATTCTTCTCCGGCTTTGTTCATTTCTTTGACAGTCGGGATATGAACGTCTTCACGCGCATCTCTCCAGTTTTCTTTATCTTTGCGGTTAAGGCCCCAAGGATTCCCCTGCTTTTCGATGTTAGTCATCGCGCGCTGAGCATCTTTGTCCATTTTCCCTTCAGTCATTACCAGGTAACGGCGAAGGTCAATGATTTTATCGACGTGCTCGTTCATAACCGGACATTGATCTTCACAGTTACGGCAAGTTGTGCAAGCCCAGATTTCTTCTTCTGTGATGACGTCGCCGATCAGGCTTGGGCTGTAAAGGTCATCGATTGAGATGCCTTCCGCGCCGGCAGCTACTGCCAGCTGGTTTCCTTGCGTGTTGCCGAATGCCATTGCGGGCACCCACGGTTTTTTCTGGGTCATTACGGCACCCGTGTTCGTCAAATTATCACGAAGTTTTGTAATCAAATCCATCGGCGACAGCATTTTCCCTGTGCCGGTTGCTGGACACATATTCGTGCAGCGTCCACATTCCACACAGGCGTAAAAGTCGATCATTTGCCCTTGCGTAAAGTCAGTGATTTTCCCGACGCCGAATGAAGGCATTGCGTCCGGATCTTCATCATCTTCTTCCATTTCTTCGAAATTAATCGGCTTCAAGCGGCCGACGTGATCGGTGCGGTGGAACCATGTGTTGACCGGTCCGAAGATCAAGTGAGCGTGTTTCGATTGTGGTACATACACCAGGAATGTTAACAGGAACAATAGATGCGCCCACCACATTACATAGAAGATAGATGCTGCAACTGTTTCAGAAAGGCCTGCGAAAACCATAGCGAATACAGAAGCTACAGGCTCCGTCCAAGCTGTCGGGTGATCCTGCCATACCATTCCGGCGCCATTACCGACTAGAACTGTAACCATCAAACCGCCGATGAAGATCAGCACAAGACCGGATTTCCAGCCGCGTTTCAAACGCACCAATTTTTCAATATATCTTCTATAGAATGCCCAGACAACGGCGACGAGAATTGTCAACGTCACTATTTCCTGGAAAAACGTGAATGCCGGATAGAGTGGCCCCAGCGGCAAATGCGATCCCGGTGACAGGCCTTTGATAATAAAATCAATGGCACTTGCCTGCACCAGCAGGAATCCATAGAAGAACATCACGTGGATTATCCCACTTTTCTTATCCTTCAATAATTTTTTCTGGCCAAAAACGTTGACCATGACTTTGCGGACGCGTTCATTGAAATTGTCCTCAAACTCCACTTTTTTCCCCAGACGGATGTAATCGTAACGTGACTTCAACAAATAAATGAATAAATAAACCGCGTATATTGTCACAGCCAGAAATAAGATCCAGTTTGCAATGAGCAATGTCTCCATTGAGATTCCCCCTTAAAATATATTCCAATAAATCCTTAATCAAAGTTTACGTGAACTCCCATCGATTGTCGATGCCTACTTCTATATTAAAATATGAATGAGCATTCAGTCAATAGTTCTATTGAAAGGGTTTTCATCTATTTTGTTTATTTGTCTTATTTATGGCTTTTTCCATAAAAAAACACCGCTCAATGCGGTGCCTGGTTACGATATCTACGAATTGCTTCGGTCGTCGCTTCGAACACAGTTTTGCCGATGTGGCGGCCGAGTTCCGAAATAGGGCCGGCATATTGAAAATTGCCGCCCTGCTGGGTTGCGGCGACCAACAGGCTATCAGTCGGCGTGCCGGTCGCTATCGTGCCGGTGAACGGATCAATGACTCTTTCTTCCTGAAAAGCTTTCGTTTTCGCTTCGGTCGCCGTCATCATGGCCTGGAGAAAGGCTTCTTCCGCCAATATGCCGTTGACGAAGATCCAGGTGTTGACGGTGCCGACCCTTCTTTTCCGTTCCTTTAAATGGGTCAGCGAGACGTCGGTCCCATTGCCGGCGCCTGCTGTAACAGCAACGACAATCGAGCCGCCAGCAAATTCGCAGCTTTCGAGGACGACCTGACCAACATCCACCGCCGTCATCATGGCGACAGTATCCGTCGATTTAAACCCTTTCGCTTCAATAAAGGAAGTCAGTTCTTCGACTGTATCATCCACTCTGTAATTTTCGTCGACTCGCCGGTTCATAAAGGTGGTAAACCAGCCTGAACCGGCGTTTATGACCGCAGAAGAAACGGTTTTTAACGGCGCGGGGCTGCGAAATAACACCATTTCCGAAGAAACCGCAAAATCCGATTGTGTGATCCGTTGTTCGCTTGCCTGGCGGTCGACGCCCGGCATCAACGTGATCTGCGGCTTGGGCAATTCCGGATGCGGATGCGTCGCAACTCTTGTGCCATAGACTCTTTTGATATCTTTTTCCCTTACGACTTCATGCGGTTCGCCAAGAGCGGCAATGCTGCCCTGGTCGAGCAGCAGCAATTGATCGCAATACATCGAAGCCAGATTGATGTCGTGAAAAATCGACACGATGGTCAAATCTTTTTCGATTGCCTGCCTCTTAATGGTGTCGAGCAATTCTTTTTGGTGATTGATGTCCAAATGATTGGTCGGCTCATCCAATAACAGAATCGACGCGTTCTGAGACAGGGCCTGTGCGACAAACACGCGCTGCTGCTCGCCGCCGGACATTTGGTCAATCGCTGTATGTTCATAACGGCGGATGTCCATCAATTCCATGGCTTCAACCACGGCTCGTTCATCTTCTTCCGACCAGGAAGAGAACCAGCCGCGCTGGTGCGGGTACCTGCCGAGCGAAACGGTTTCACGGACGGTATGCGAAAAAGCGTGAGCATGCAGCTGCGGCAATACAGCCATTTTTTTGGCTAACTCTTTCGTAGCGTAAGTGTTTAATTCCTTGCCATCAATTTCAACCGTTCCGGAAGTGGGCTCAAGAATGCCGCTCATCAATTTCATCAGCGTCGATTTGCCGCTGCCGTTCGGGCCCAGAATCCCGAGCATTTTGCCCCTGTTGACTGTAAATGTGGCGTCGTTCACAATTTTCTTTTCACCGTAGCCGCCGCTCAAATGATTTACTTTCAGCATATCAAGCCACTCCTTTTCGCTGGCGGAAAAATACGTAAGCAAATACCGGTGCGCCGATAAATGCGGTGATGACGCCAATCGGCAATTCGGTCGGCGAAATGATGGTCCGCGACACCAGGTCACAGACGATCAATAACGATGCTCCGTTAATGAAAGACAGCGGCAATAGATGCCGATGATCCGAACCCCACAGCAAACGGGTGATGTGGGGCACCACCAATCCGACAAAGCCGATGGTGCCGGAAACAGCAACAGCTGCCCCGGTCAAAACAGAGCCGCCGATCAGGATGACCATTTTCCGTTTTCTGACGTCGACCCCCAAATGCCGTGCCCGTTCTTCGCCGAACAACATGGCATTCAGTTCGCGGCGATTCAGCCATAACAGGAAAGAACCGATCAATATAAATGGCAATGACATTTGCACATAAGGCCAGCCCCGCATCGACACACTGCCGAGCAGCCAGCCGATGATTTGGCGAAGCTCTTCTCCAGTCAACGCGATCATCAAGGAGATGATCGACCCGAGAAATGAACTGAAGATGATTCCTGTCAGAATGACCGTTTCCATCTTCATCGAACGGTCCACCATTTTGGCAAATCCGATGACCGCCAGCATTGTAATTAACGCACCGAGCATACTCATGACCGGCAACGTGAAGCTTCCGAGAAATGGAATGGAAATGCCGAAAAACAAAGTCATGACCGCCCCTACGGATGCTCCGGAAGAAACGCCCAGCGTATAAGGATCGGCCAGCGGGTTTTTTAAAAGCCCCTGAAATGCCGCTCCGGCAATCGCCAGCGCCGCTCCCACAAGCCCTGCAAGAATGACTCTCGGCATGCGGATATTCCATATTATATTGGCGGCTGCTTCATCTGATGAAGGATTCCACAAAACCGAGGGTGATATGGCAACTGTGCCGACTGTCAGCCCGAGCAATATCGTTGCTGCCAGCAGCAGGAACGAAACACTATAGGCTATCCAGTTTTTATTCACTGAAAACCTCAGGATAAACAGCCTGTGCGAGTTCCAGCAAACCCTCAGTCAAGCGCGGGCCGGAACGGGTGACTGCATCCGTATTGATATTAAAGACTGCATCCTCTTCCACCGCGGTGACTTCCGCAAAGCCCCCACGCTGTTTGATTTGATCGACGGCTTCCGGGTTATAGGAACCTTCCGTCGTCACAATCACATCAGGGTTGCCATTGACGATTGCTTCCGGATCCATGCTGACCCAGCCTTCCTGATCGCCCGCCAAATTTTCTGCGTTGATCATCGACAGCATTTCGTCGATGAACGTGCCGCTGCCCGTCGTGTAGATGTCCGGCTGGCTGCCGACTTCAACAAATACTGTTTTTGCTTCTTCAACAGCTGCCGCCTGTTCGGTTATTTCATCCACCTGCTCCTGCATTTCAGCAATCAGCGCATCCGCTTCTTCAACAGTGCCCGTCGCTTGTCCAATCACGGTGATGGAATCGTAGACTTCTTCAAAGCTTGTTTCATTGTTTACAACATAAACGGTAATGCCCGCGTCGCGCAATTGTTGCAAGCCGCCTTCCCACGTGCTGATGCCGGATTCATGCGAAATGACGAGATCCGGTTCAAGGCTGATGACTTTTTCGACGTTAAATTCCTGGCCGCCGATTTTTTCCACGTCGGCCGTTTCTGCGGGATAATTATCAAAATCAGACAAGCCGACCATTTTGTCGCCAAGCCCCAATTCATAAGAAATTTCTGTCGTCGAGGGAACCATCGAGACAATCGATTGCGGCTCTTCTTCGATCACGACTTCGTCACCTAACGCATCCGTCAGTGTCACCGGGAAATCGGCTTCTGCAACTTCTGCCGGCGCTTCGTCCGGTGTTTCTGTTTGTTGTTCTTCATTTGATACGTCTTCTCCGCCGCAACCAGCCAGTAATACGGCTGCCAGCCCTGTGTTTAAACCGAATCTCCAAAATTTCTTCATGTTGTTTTCCTCCAATGTGTTTGTTTGCGGTTCAGCACCGAATCAGCGGAGGGGGGCCGCTGATTCGTGGCTGAACCTTTGATTTTATCGAACAAATAAAATAGACCTCCCATAAACTGCGGGAGGTCTGAAAGGACGCCATAAAAAAGACATGTGCATCCAGCCTGTCCTCGCAAGCTTATGGGTGTTTCATAAAGGCAGGTCTCCTGGCTCATGATCATCGCGTTCTGCGCCTTCCCGGAACTTTGTTCCAGTGGCATTTGCAGATTGCTCACACTTACAGTGGCGGGACCGCGCCGGAATCGAACCGGCTTCCCTTTTAACTCATGTTCTTAGACATAAGCACCTTTATGATTGGTATGAAGTTTTCTTGTCCTAGTTTATTATACAGAAAATTTTCGGAAAGTCTCTTACATTTTATCGGGTGCCTGCACGCCGACCATTTTCAACGCATTGGCAAGGGTCGTCTTTACAGCCGTGATCAAAGCCAAACGTGCACGGGTCATGTCTTCGTTCGACGGATCCAGCACTTTATTGGCGTTATAGAAACTGTGGAATTGAGACGCCAGGTCCTGGATATAAGTCGTTACCCGGTGCGGTGCGCGCTGTTTCGCAGCGTCTGCAATGACTTGCGGGAAATCGCCGATTTTTTTCAGGACGTCGATTTCTTTTTCATGTGTCAATAAATCCAAGTGTTCCGTCGAAGCCGTAAAGCCCTGCTCTTCTGCCTGGCGCAGGATTGAGCAGATACGCGCATGGGCATATTGTGAATAATAAACCGGATTTTCATTGGATTGCGAAACCGCCAAATCCAAATCGAAATCCATATGTGAATCGCCAGAGCGCATCGCGAAGAAATAACGCACAGCGTCAAGTCCGACAAGGTCGACCAATTCGCGCATCGTCACGGCTTTGCCGGTACGCTTGCTCATTTTCATCTTTTCGCCGTCTTTGTAAAGTTGCACCATTTGAATGATGCTGACTTCGAGCGTGTCACGGCCGTAGCCGAGCGCTTCGATTGCCGCTTTCATGCGGGAAATATAGCCGTGGTGATCGGCTCCCCAAATGTTGATGAGCTTTTCGAATCCGCGTGATAATTTGTCTTCATGATAAGCAATGTCCGGCAATAGGTACGTATACGTTCCATCATTCTTGATCAATACACGGTCTTTGTCATCGCCGAATGTTGTCGAACGGAACCAGGTCGCACCGCCTTCTTCAAAAATGTGGCCGTTGGCGCGCAGCTTGTCCAAAGCGATTTGGATTTCCCCTTTTTCATACAACGACGTTTCAGAGAACCATTCATCGAATTCGACACGGAAATCCGCCAAATCTTTCTGCAGTTTCGCCAGTTCCACTTCGAGACCATGCTTGCGGAATTCTGCGTAACGCTCTTCATGGCTCATGTGGAGGAATTTATCGCCGTGTTCAGCGACAAGGCCTTTGGCGATATCGATAATGTCCTGGCCGCGGTAACCGTCTTCCGGCATGCTTTCGCCTTTGCCCAGTTCTTCGAAATAACGCCCTTCAATAGACAGCGCCAAATTGTTGATCTGGTTGCCGGCATCATTGATATAGTATTCACGGGATACATCGTAACCGGCCATATCCAACACATTGCACAGTGAATCGCCGACTGATGAGCCACGCGCGTGGCCGAGGTGAAGATCGCCTGTCGGATTCGCCGAGACAAACTCGACCTGGATTTTCTCACCGGCACCAGCATTCGTGCGGCCGTAATTTTCTTTTTGATCCAGCACCGTTTTCACAACGTCCAGCAGGTAATCTTTTTTAATGGTGATATTGATGAAGCCCGGACCAGCGATTTCAGCTTTCTCGATATTCGCCGATTCCTTGTCCAAATTGGCAACGATTGCTTCAGCAATCACTTTCGGCGCTTTTCTCGCCACTTTAGTCAATTGCATGGCGATATTCGTCGCATAATCCCCGTTCACTTTGTCTTTTGGCGCTTCCAGATGGATAGCCACCGGCTCTGTCGTTAATTCCGCTTTTTCCACTGCTTCCGCGATCGCCGATTTAATGGCCTGCTGAACTTTTTCAACTGCATTCATTTTGTAGCCTCCATAAATTGAATTTCCATTTCGTATTCGCCGGCATAATCGGCACCGAGCGCCAAATCATAGCGGACTTTAAAATGACTGTCGCCCACCGATAATTCGTGGGCGGTCGTCGTCAGCATGAACGATCCCTGTTCATTCGTCAGGTTTCCGGTCTGCTCTTTATGCAATAAAAACGGTAGCCTCATCTGAAGGCCGCCGCTTCGCATGATCACTGCTTCTTCTTCATTGAATTTTACAATGGTGCGGATTTCAAGCTCATCCTGCTGCTCACGGTATTGCAGATATTGGCGGTTATTTTTTACCGTCAATGTCCCATCGGCCTGCAGCTTCATCACTTGATCATCCATATCCGGCTGGCGGATGGTCGTCGTCAGTCTGATCTCCACTGATTTATCCATTTCTGCCGCCTCCCTGTTTGTTGATAACCTTTATATTATAGCCCGAGTCAAGGGCGTTTATCAATTAATTGTTTATCAGCGATTTATTCGGGTTTATCGGCGATTTTTCGGGGTTTATCAGCGGTTTTTCGTTGTTTATCAGCGATTTTTCAATTTATCGTCGATTTTCACCCTTTTATCGTCGGTTTTTTCTGGTTTATCGTCGATTTTAAGTCGTTTATCGTCGGTTCCCAATAAAACTCTCAAAAAAAGCCGGCCAAATTTCGGCCGGCTCCATGCATACGATTTTATTTTACCCAGCCAAGAATCATCTCACGCATCAGCTTGCTCGCGGTATTCGCTGTCTGGTCGGAATGGTCATAGACTGGCGCCAACTCAACGAGGTCGAAGCCGACAACGTTGACGCCCGACGCCGCGATGGCGTGGATCGATGCCAGCAGTTCGCGCGACGTGATGCCGCCTGCATCGACTGTGCCGGTGCCTGGCGCATGCGCCGGATCCAAGACATCCATATCGATCGTGACATAGACATTGCGCCCTGCGAGCGTCGGCAATACCTCTTTCAGCGGTTCCAGAACTTCGAATTTCGACAGATGCATGCCATTCTCTTTCGCCCATTCGAATTCTTCTTTCATTCCCGAACGGATGCCGAATGAATAAACGTTCTTCGGTCCGATATGGTCCGCAATTTTGCGGATCGGCGTTGAATGCGAATACTCTTCGCCTTCGTAGTTTTCACGAAGATCCGTGTGCGCGTCAAAATGAATGATTGCCAAATCGTCATATTTACTGGCGACCGCTCGCATGACCGGCAGCGACACCAAATGCTCGCCGCCCATGCCCATCGGAATTTTATCGTCTTTCAATAAAGTATGGACGTATGTCTCAATTTCCAGCAGCGATTTTTCCGGATTGCCGAATGGCAGCGGAATATCGCCTGCATCGAAGAATCTTACGTCTTCCAGTTCACGGTCAAGATACGGGCTGTATTCTTCCAGCCCAATCGACACTTCACGGATTTTATTCGGGCCAAAACGGGATCCCGGACGGTAGCTGACTGTCCAGTCCATCGGCATGCCGTATAACACTGCTTTTGACTCGTCGTAATTCGGATGGCTTCCAATAAACACTTTGCCTGAATAAGTTTCGTCAAATCTCATATTTTATTCGCCTGCCATATCTTTCACGAATTTAGGGAGCGCAAACGCCGCGGTGTGCAGCTCTTTCGTGTAATATTTTGTATCGATTTCATGGAAACGCTCAGCGGGTACAGCGAGCGGATCGTATTTCTTCGAACCGATCGTGAATGCCCACAGGCCGCTCGGATAAGTGGGGATATTCGCCAGATACAATTTCGTGATCGGGAAAATTTCCCGGACGTCGCTCTGAACCTGTTTGATCAAATCACCTTTGAACCACGGGTTGTCAGACTGCGCGACGAAAATGCCGTCTGCTTTTAACGCTTTTGAAATGCCGGCATAAAAGCCTTTCGAGAATAAATTCACTGCCGGGCCAACCGGTTCAGTTGAATCGACCATGATGACGTCGTATTCGTTTTCCGATTCCGCAATGTGCATGAAACCGTCGCCGACAATCACTTCAACGCGCGCATCTTCAAGGCCGGACGCAATCGATGGCAGGAATTTCTTCGAGTACTCGATCACTTTGCCGTCGATATCGACCAGCGTCGCTTTCTTAACAGAAGGGTGCTTCAGGATTTCGCGGATCACGCCGCCGTCACCGCCGCCGACCACCAACACGTTTTCCGGATTCGGATGCGTGAATAATGGAACGTGCGCCACCATTTCGTGGTAAACGAATTCATCTTTTTCCGAAGTCATGACCATGCCGTCAAGGAACAGCATATTGCCCCATTCAGCCGTTTCAGCCATCTCCAAGTATTGAAAATCCGTCTGCTCCGTGTGAAGCGTTTTGTTGATTTTCATCGTAATCCCGAAATTTTCGGTCTGCTTTTCCGTGTACCAAAATCCTGCCATCTATAATCAAACTCCTTTATCTTATATAGTAATCACTTAAAAAAGTATAAGTGATTTCAGCAAAAGTGCAATATAATTTTTCACACAGTCCCCTTTACCCGCCTGGCATAATATTACTCGAAAAATAAAAAGGTTTTCTGCACAGAGAATATTATCCCTGCACAGAAAACCTTTTTATCCTGTTAAGCAAAGAAAGTGACATGAGGCATTGGGCTTGGGTTTAGATCACAATCGCTCATGGCACTTGCTTGCCGACAGGTGTCCTAGCTTTCTATTTTAAAAAGCTGTATCCCTAGTGTACTGCGTTTGCCCCGTAAGTTCAACTGCCTGTTGGACCCATTTTCAAATGTCATGTTTTGGTCAAAAACAGCAAAATAATAGGGTATGCAGCAAATAAATACCTTTCTTTTTAGATGGTAATGTGACTTAGTGGCGCAAAGTAAAATTATACTAGGCAAACGATATTGCAGAAAACGAAAAAAGGGCCTCAGCCATTATGACTGAAGCTCTTCCTTCTATACTATCTGCAAACTTATACACCCAATTCTGTGTGCAGCTGTTCGGTACTGTTTTGCCACATTTCCGGGTTATGGCTGCGCAGGTATTCAGCGAGCACCCGTTTTGATGGCACATCCATATTGTCCACCAGAATTCTGCGTTTCATCGATTTATCCATGCGATTTACGTGGTCAGCCAACAGTTTATAGCCCCGGCGTTTTTCACGGTTAACGACCATTTCACAGGCTGTAACGCCTGCATAATAAGGACCTTCCGGATTAAAATCAATGGTGATCCAGATCAGCCAATAATCCTTGCCGCCTGCTGAATCTTCAGGGTTGGTCGTGAATTTAATGCCCTTTTCCACTTGGCTGCGGGCATGCATCGCGCCGATATCGATGAAAGCTTCCTGCTCTTCAACGTCGATGAACAGCGGTGACACATTTTCAAGAGACAGCGAGCCGATACCGTAGCCCTTATGGCCATCGGTCGGGTCGTCTTTTATAATGGTGAATCCTACTTTTTGTTTTGGTTTTTCATTGTTTGACATGTGTACTTTCCCTCCATTCTGCTATGATAAAGTTGAACCCAAAGAAAAGGAGCTGTGTCCATTATGCCATACGTAACAGTAAAAATGCTCGAAGGACGTACGGAAGACCAGAAACGCGCGCTTGTCGAAAAAGTCACGGAAGCTGTCTCTGAAACAACCGGTGCACCTGTTGAGAAGGTCGTCGTTTTCATCGAAGACATGAAGAAGAGCAATTACGGTACTAAAGGGAAGCTTTTCTCTGATCAATAAAATCTATTTCGAACTATGCGGCTTCCTCCACGGAAGCCTTTTTATTTTATACAAGTTGAAGTAATAATTTAACATAACCGATATTCCGCAAAACAGCTTCGAAGACATTAGCCGAAGCATGCGAGGCTAAGTCTTTGCGACGAAGCAGCGCAGCGATGCAGGAGCACTGAAAGAACTCGCACTTCGTCGAAACGAAGTTGGAAAGCCAACTCCGTTTCTGCTCCCCATGGCGTCTTCGCTGTTTTGCTTCATATCTCTGATACTCTCTCACCTAAAGCTAATCCCCCAGCGTCGGCGCGGCTCAGGAACATAATCTTTGCACTGTCCAAAGCGCCGAAGCATTTTTCAAACTAATTCTTCAGTTCAATTTATATAGTTAAAATCACCGCTTCAATTCTTCAATAAACGCAAACGCCTCGGCAATTTCTGCCACTGTAAAATTCAATTTCCCTTTGACGCTGTGCAGTTTGGCGATCTGCTCATCCTGCTCCAAATCATCGAAAAACAATAGCGTTGCCGTCAGCTCCAAAAACCTGGCGCTTTTGCCATTCAACTGGACTGCGTGTGCAGCATCGGCAAGCTCCGGTTTGCCCAGTGCATTGCGGAATTCGAGACCTTCATCCGTCACCGTGTAGCGGTATTGGACGTAGGAACTTTTGTCTTCCTTCTGCTCGAGGATAAAGCCCATGTCGCACAATTCTTCAACGCGGGCAGTCAACTCTTCCGAATACGGACCGTAAATATGAAATGCGTATTTCTCCTGAAACGGCTGACCAATCTTCTTCATTATGTATATCATCTTCTGCAATTTTTTGCGTCCGGTTACACCTTCCGCCGTGGAGATGAAGTCCACTATTTTTGCGTGTTCCTGGAGCAATCAAACCCCTCCTTCTCTTAATAACTCAAGTATTTGCTGTTTGATTTCCTTCTTCTTGCCATCTATCAATAATTCCGCAGGGAAATAGAGTTTATAATCCGTCCGCCGTTTGCCGGAAATGCCATCTACGATTTGTGACAAACGCGACAATTCCTTGATGTCGCCATTTGGCATCAGGAGATGGATCGGCAGCCGCTCTTCTTCCTCGCCAGGCCGGTAAAAATCGTACGGCAAGTCGGAAGTCGAATCGTCGATCAGGTAATATTCGGGATCGATGCCGGCTCTTTCGAATAACTGCGCCAGCTCGCCCAATTTTTTATAATCCTTGCCCGGATCGAAATCGACATACTGGAACAGCCGGCGGTTGACGAAGCGGTCACACAGATCCGATAGAATCGGGTCACGTTCGGTGATCCACAACTGGAAATAAGTCATTAACACATTTTCATCGAGCGCCAGATAATCTTTCAATGTAAATGAATTATCAAAGAACGCCAGAAAATGGGTCGGCGGCTGTTCGAATTTATAACCGTGGCCGCTCAAATATTTGGCGCGCTGAAGAATCTTCCTCAATATAACTTCCGCACTGCGCGCCACCGGATGGAAATAAACCTGCCAATACATCTGGTAGCGGCTCATGATGTAATCTTCGACGGCGTGCATACCGCTTGATTTGATGACGACCTGGTCTTCAAACGGCCGCATGACCCGGAGAATCCGCTCCATATCAAAATGGCCATAGGAAACGCCCGTATAATAGGCATCGCGCTGCAGATAATCCATGCGGTCCGCATCGATTTGGCTGGATATCAAGGAAACCACTTGTTTATTGGCATAGGTTTTACCGATGACTTCCGCCACTTTTTTCGGAAATTCCGGAGAGACTTTTTGGAGTATGCTGTTCACTTCGGTGTCGCCCTGCAGAATTTCACGGGTGAAATCCTCGTGGTCGACATTAAAGACTTTTTCAAATGAATGCGAAAATGGGCCGTGGCCGAGATCATGTAACAGGGCGGCACACAGGACGACGAGGCGTTCACTTTCATCCCATTCCGGACGCTCGTGAAAAATGTCATCGAGTATGCGGCGCACAATTTCATAGACGCCCAGCGAATGGCTGAAACGGCTGTGCTCCGCCCCGTGAAATACGAGATAGGATGTGCCAAGCTGTTTGATGCGGCGCATCCGCTGAAATTCCCGCGCATTGATCAAATCCCAGATAACTTGGTCGCGTACGTGGATATACCGGTGAACCGGATCTTTGAACACTTTTTCTTCTGCTAATTTCGAATTTGCATAATCCACACGCGCACCTCCAGATTTTTCTAATCATATATGTGAACTAATAAACCAATACTAATCGATATTCCGCAAAACAGCTTGCTTTCCGGGGGGCTCGCGCCGAGCTAACTGCGGGCTTACGCCCGAGTGGATCTCGACACTTCGCTTGGTCCCCCAGGAGTCTGCGCTGTTTTGCTCCATATCTAGGTCTCACCTAGCGTCGGCGCGTTCCAGGATTAGTTGGAATTTAAAAGCGAATGCTTTTTTCAATATATACTTACTTTTTAATTTCATATATAAAAACCAGTTTACACCAGCGCGCTCTGCCCGTTCAAGGTGTTGTCAGCATTTTCGCATTGCGCTCCACAACCCGTTTGAGGTAATAGCCGTAGCGCTCGGTTTCTTCCGGCTGCAATGATTTCAATTGCGGCTTGTCGAGCAGATTGTAAAGATCGACTACGACTTCTGCAACGGTGATGTTGCGGCCGAGCAATTCACTCAGCGACGCCATCGTTTCCGGTTGGATCGAAGGGTACGCGAATTTTGTTTCTTCTCCTTTTAAACCGGTTTCATAAAAATCACGGATCAATGCCGCACGCTCTGAACCGCTGCCTTCGACGCAAAGGTACACTTGCACGGCGATGCCTTTGCGGATGCGGCGCTGTGAGATGCCGGCGAATTTGCGGCCACCGATGCTGAGGTCGTAGGAACCGGGGCAATACGATCCGACGATTTCGTAGGCATCGATTTCGGCTTCCGGAAACAGCATACGGACCAGTTCGAGCATCATATCGTAGCCTTCCGGAATATCAATGGCGCTTTCTTCTTCGGACAACACAATTGAGATATTCAATACGCCTGCGTCGAGTACGACGGCAAGGCCGCCTGAATTTCGGACAATCGGGGTGAAGCCGCGTTCCTCCAACAAAGCTAAGCCTTCATTGATATGCGGTAAACGGTGGTCCTGGATGCCAAGCACGATGGTGTCGTCATGCACCCATGTACGGATCGTCGGCGCGCTCACACCGGAGCCGACCAGTTCACACAGTAAATCGTCCGCCGCGAAAGATTCGAGTGCGGATCTATTTTTTGCGCTCAGGGATTGATCCCAGAAACGCCATTCGGTTTCTTCAGTAAATAACGGCATGATTGTTTCTCCTCTTCAAAGCGATCGCTTGTCTTTATTTTAACCTACAGGGCTTCCTGTGAAAAGGAACGATGGTCATGTCAAATTGGTGACAGGCGCTTCTTTCGAAGCAACTCGGCGGGTGGGTATGATAAACTGTTTTTGAGAGATTTTTCATTAAAAGGAGTGTTTATTAGATGAATGAAGCAGCAATCACATTAGACGGCTGGTACGTCCTCCACGATTTCCGTTCGATGGACTGGGTATCATGGAAAATGCTTGAGGACGAAGAGCGCCAATTTGCGATCGACGAATATCAGGCATTTATGGACAAAGTAAACCAGGCCGATGAAAATAAAACCGGCGCACACGCATTGTACTCAATTGTTGGCCAAAAAGCTGACTTGATGCTGATGCTCCTGCGCGAAACGATGGACGAGTTGAACGACCTCGAAACGGAATACAATAAGCTGACGTTGGTCGCTTACACAGTACCGACGTATTCGTACGTTTCTGTTGTCGAACTTTCCAATTATCTTGCCGGCAAATCAGAGGAAGATCCTTACCAGAACCCGCATGTCCGCGCGCGTCTGTACCCGGAACTTCAGCGTTCGCAATACATCTGCTTCTACCCGATGGACAAACGCCGCGACGGCGAAGACAATTGGTACATGCTACCGATGGATACGCGCAAAGAATTGATGCTGTCCCACGGAAAAATCGGCCGCAGCTACGCAGGCAAAGTGAAACAGATCATTTCCGGTTCTGTCGGCTTTGACGATTACGAATGGGGCGTTACGCTGTTCGCAGATGACGTTCTCCAGTTTAAGAAATTAATCTACGAAATGCGTTTTGACGAAGTCAGCGCCCGCTACGCGGAATTTGGTTCGTTCTACGTCGGCACACGCCTTGATGCAGCGAAATTCGTTACGTTTTTGAAAGTTTAATAGTAGATGGAATGAAAGCCGCCTTTTGGGGCGGTTTTTTCATGGGGATTTGTTTTACGAGAGACGATTGAGAGGATTTTTTCGGAAAAATTAAACAGATATTTCTCAACCGCACCTCACATGGGGATTTCCGCACATTCCCACCCAATTTCCGCACCTCAAATGACCATTTCCGCACCTCAGAATCATATTTCCGCACCTCAATTTATGCAATAAAAAAGCTGCCCGCATCTCGCTCTCGGGCAGCTTTTCCAATCTTATGACGCTTTTATTACAGCGATGATCAACATGATCCAGCCGGCGATAAACGCTACGCCGCCGATTGGCGTGATGGCACCGAGAATGCTGATGCCGGTCAGGCTGAGAACATAAAGGCTGCCAGAGAAAATGACGATGCCGGCAAGCATCAAATAACCTGCCCAGCTGAGCGATCCCAATGCTCCAAAGAAAGTCGTGCTCATCAATATCGCCACGACCATCAATCCGATGGAATGGAACATCTGGTATTGGACGGCGGTTTGCCACGTATCCAAATATTTATCAGCGACGCGGCCTTCCAGCATATGCGCGCCGAATGCACCGAAAGCTACACTCAATAGAGCGTTGACAGCTCCGGCAATTAAGAAAAATTGCATTGTCTATTCCTCATTCCCTTTAAAATTCAAAAAGCGAATCGCCGTTTGCCCCTTCTTCTTCCAGTTTCTTTTCCGAAAGCACAGGTTGCGGCGCGGGGGATGCTGACAGTGGAACCGCACGAGGCGCAGGCAGGGATGCGGCAGGTTGTTCTTCGCCTTCGAGCACAAGATCGCATAAAGCACGGATTGCCGCAAGCGATTCACGTGTTTTCGCAGCATCGCCGCCACGTGCCTGGCGAGCATGTTTTTCTATTTCAGTAATTACCCGTTCGTGTCCGACGGCCATCTCAAATCCCCCTTCCTTTTTATATCGTCCCTTATTTTAACACGGCTTAACGACTAACGTCAGTCCAGACAGAAATCGATTGGCGTTTCTCCGCGTTGTTGTAACAGGCTGTTCACTTTTGAATAAGGTTTGCTGCCGAAGAATCCGCGGCTTGCGCTCAGCGGACTTGGATGCGGCGCTTCGATGACATCATGGTGCTCCAAATCGATCAGCCCTTTTTTCGTTTGTGCGGGCCTGCCCCATAACACGAAAATCACCGGCTCATTCCGCTCCGATAATTTCCGAATCACTTCGTCCGTGAAAATCTCCCAGCCTTTATTCCGATGCGAATGGGCTTCGCCCTGCCGAACGGTCAAAACGGTGTTGAGCATCATGACGCCCTGGTCTGCCCATTTGGTCAAAGTGCCATTCGCAGGTTTTTCGCAGCCCATATCTTCTTGTAATTCCTTGAACATATTGCGCAGGCTCGGCGGAATCTTGACGCCGGGTTTGACGGAAAAGCTCAAGCCATGCGCCTGTCCCGGTCCGTGATACGGATCCTGGCCAAGAATCACAACTTTGACGTCCCGGAAAGCCGTATGTTCAAAAGCTGACCAGATTTCACCTTTAGGCGGATAGATCGTGGCCGTTTCATATTCATCCTTTAAAAATTCGCGAAGCTCCAAGTAATAAGGTTTATCGAATTCTCCCCCAACCACTTCCTGCCAATCGTTGGAAAGGATCTTTTTCGCCATCGCCACCACTCCTCAGTCTTCAAACTCTACGGTTACGTCATAGTCAACCAATTGGAACATCTCTTCGACCGAGCGTGCTGCATTTTTTTCCGCCAGTTCAAGCACTCCCTGGCCCCGTGTTTCTTCCAGCATCAATTGCTTCGCTTCTTCCGCCAATTCATAGGCTTCGGAAATATCGCCGCCGCCTCTGAATAATCCTTCATAGGAATAAACTTCGACCTGGTCCATAAACAATTCGGGACCTCCCAGGAAATCGGCATTCGGCAACGTAAGCGTTGCGGTTTTTCCTTCTTCATCCAATACGATATCTTCTTCCGTTATGCCCGAAAAGTCAATGCCGGCACGGACTGACCCTGGAATTACCACCAGCAGCTGGCGTTTGGTACCTGGCAGGTCGATACCGATTTCACGGCCGAATACGGCATTGTCCTGTCGTTCAATAATGACTTTCGAGAAAGCTTCAGCACTTGATAATTCATTCAAATCCTGCATCCTTTCCAAAAATGCGCCTTTGCTTTCTGTCGCTGTGCTGCCCTGGATCATCCACCAGGTGCCAAGCGGCAATGCCACGAGCAGGAGCAATAATATAACAATCACTACAAGGAATGAATTGCGGAAAACGCTCATCATCACTCCTATGGATTTCCAGAAGCCGGATTCCTCGGTGCCTTCTTTGCCCTTCATTTCTTCCAGCAATCGTTCTACCTCTGTCAGTTTCGGATCCTTAGCCAATTGACATCCCTCTTTCTATTTTTTTCAGGCGATTCCCGTGGTACGATATTTCTATAAAGGAGCGATGCCCATGTCTGACTGGCTGAATAAAATCAAAACCGTATCTTCGACAAAAGGCGATACTGCTCCTGAAAGCGCCAAAAGTGCTGGTGTCGGCTGTCTGGGTGCTGTCATCGCAATTGCTACCATTTTAACATTTCTTATAGCATTTGGTCTTTTTAAAAGCGGCAACCCGGTAATGGGAATTTTTGCAGCGCTTTTTGCAATAGTCGGTGCGCTCACGTCATTTCTTCTATTATGGCCTCAGAAGCCCAATAGATTGTAAATGCAGGGCGTTTTGTTAAAATGAAACATAGCAAACATTCTATCTATTGGAGGAGTCATATACATGTCACTCAAAAAAACATTAACAATTGCAGGATCCGATACATCCGGCGGTGCCGGCATCCAGGCTGACCTTAAAACTTTTCAGGAACACGGAACTTACGGGATGAACGCGTTGACGGTCATCGTCACGATGGATCCGAATAATAATTGGAGCCACGGAGTTCACCCGATTCCTGTTGATACAATAAAAACACAAATGACAACCGCTTTTTCCACGGGTGTTGATGCACTCAAAACAGGTATGCTGCCGACAGCTGAAATCATCCAGGCGGCTGGCGAAGCGATTGCCGCTTCCGGCATCAAAGACGTCGTCATCGATCCGGTTATGGCCTGCAAAGGTGAAGCGGAAGTTATGTTCCCTGAAAACGTCGATGCCATGATCAAGTATTTATTGCCAAACGCTAAAGTGGTAACGCCGAACCTTGTCGAAGCTGGAGAGTTATCGCGTCTCGGCCGCATCAGCACGGTTGAAGAAATGCAGGCAGCGGCTGAGAAAATCCATGCCAGCGGCGCGCAATTTGTTGTCGTCAAAGGCGGCAAGCAGTTGAAGCACGAAAAAGCGGCTGATTTGCTGTTTGACGGCGAAAAACATTATTTGCTGACAGCAACGAAAACGGATACTGATTACAACCACGGCGCCGGCTGCACATTCGCAGCTGCCATCACGGCGAATATCGCCAACGGCCAATCCGTGAAGGATGCTGTTTTGAACGCCAAAATTTTCGTTTCAGCGGCCATCGAACACGGCTGGAAGCTGAACGAATACGTCGGCCCTGTCATGCACGGTGCTGCGAATAAATTTCCGAAAACAGAAGTGGAAGTATTGGAGTTGTAATTTCTGATTCTCCAAATAGAAAGGAGGACGCAAAAAATGCGTCCTCCTTTTCTTTTCCTCTATAGCTCTTTCTTCATAAATACCTGTTCTATGTTTTTCACAAATCCAAGGTGTTTAAGTGTTTTATAAGTCAGAGAATTCCCTGAAACCGGCACGTTGATTGCTGTCCGGCTGATGGTATCATCAAAATTGTCGAAAACTTCATTCATTAAAATCCTCGATATTTCTTCACGCTCCCTTTTATCTGGTGCTGTTTCGCATTGAAACAACAATGTCCGTGAATGATTGCCATGTTCATCCTTCATTTTCCGGAAAATCGCGTAGCCGACTGTCTCTCCTTCTTCATTAAATGCCAATATTCCTTCACCATCTCTAACACTCTGCCATTGAACCTGCCACGGAAAATCGCCACGGTAAAAAGGCAAGGCAGCAATTTCTTCAGGACTCGTTTGCCGAATTTGATAATGCGCTGACTCCGTTGCTTCAGGCTTTTCCACTGCTCCATCCAATTTCATAAAGTGCAGTTTATCAACGATGTCATAGCCCAGCTTCTTGTATAACTCGATTGCCTTGCCATTACTCGAAATGGCTTCAAGTGTGGCAATTTCCACCTCTTGTTCTTTCAGGAGTTCCAGCGTCTTCTCCATCAGCTGCAAGCCCACGCCCCTTTTGCGCCAGGACATTGCGACTCCAGTTCCGCCGTTCCAACCAATTTTTCTGCCAGCAGATTCCCTGATCCCGTTCAGTACGATGCCTATTGGCAGTTTCCCATCAAAAGCTACTACCGATAATTCTTTCGACAGCTCTTCCTGCATCATCCTTTTGGTAAAGGCTTCTGGCGTTGTCGTCATGTCAAAATGGTAGCCTTCAAATCCTTTATTCCATGCTTCTACCCCTTGTTCAATTGTACATTCTGATAACCTGATGATTCGAATCATCTCTTTCTCCCCTTTGCCCCTTAACTTCTCAAGTTATTTAGTTCTCTTTGGAGCACAAAAACTCCTGCTGAAAAGATCGCTAACTTGTTTAACAATATAGTTGACATTCATTTTATTCACGTGCTATATTGCATTACAACGCAGTAACTTGCTATGCCATATAGAAGAATGGAGTGAAGCGATGTCATCCAGCCAAATGCTTAAAGGAATTCTCGATGGCTGTTTGTTGGCCATCATTCAAAAAGGCGAAACCTATGGCTATGAAATGATCGAGAAATTGGAGCTCTATGGATTCCGGATGGTCAGCGAAGGCAGCATCTATCCGGTTCTGCTGCGGCTTCAAAAAGAGGGTTTCGTAAAATCGGTCATGAAAGAATCACCAAGCGGACCGAAACGAAAATATTACACACTCACCCCCGCAGGTGAACAGGAGTACCTGGAATTCAAGGAACGCTGGGACAGTTTATCCCAATCGGTCAATCGACTCGTGAAGGAGGAAATATAATGGTTTTGTCAAAAGACAGTCAGGAATTCATTGCCAATTTGAAATTGTATTTGATGACTTCAGGGAAAAAAGACAGCGAGATCAAGGAAATTACAGAGGAGCTGCGGGGACATCTTGAAGATGCCGAAAGCCGCGGCAAAAATTTGGATACGGTAACAGGAGGATCACCTGAAGCTTATATGAAAAATATCAGCAATGAAATGACAACTGATTTTTACGGGCTCGTTAAACTCATGCCTATGTTCATCCTTCTGTTAATCGCCTATTTTATAACAGGTTCTGCCATCAGGGGCGATTTGAGCTTTTCATTATTAAAGTTAATCGCTTTCCCATTGATTGCAGTGGCAAGCATTAGCGCTTATATTGTCACATTTCGGCAGATGGCAACGAAGAAATGGTCAACCAAAAAAGAGCTCACCATCTTCATCAGTATTCAGCTGATTACAGTTGGCCTGATGTCTGCAGTATTGTTCCTTGATATCTTTTATTTTCAACCGTTCTATATTCCATCCAGAGAAGTGATGTGGATCATTGCGGCGGTTGGCGTGATCATTTTCATCATCGGCGCCATTTGGTCAAAAACATGGATTACAGTCATTATTCCTCTGTTTTTGATTGGCCCTGATTTTGTTATGAATTTCATGGATGTCGATGAAATGATGGCAGTGTATATAAATATGGGCAGTATGTTCTCCCTTTTCGTACTTCTCATGCTGTATTTGCTGCTCCAGAATAAAAAACAAAACCCTCAAACTGTGTGAGGGGTTTACTATTTCATTCCATAGCCCCCCTCAATCATTTTTCATTATTTCGAAACCCAGAGAGCTAACTAATCGCATTCTCAGTATTTTTTCCATATACTTAAAAAATACGGATTGCCAGAGGAGGGTTTTATCGTGGAATTAGTCGAAGTGAAGAAATTGCAGGTCCAATTGGATGCGTTCGCCGGGAAAGATGTTTATCTTCACCTGGAAACCACGAATGGATCCTATGCCAGCCATTTCAATGAAGCGTTTTTTAATGCCGGAGCTTTTATCCGCAACGTTGTCATCAATTATGAATTGGGCAAAGTTGTCGGAGACAGCCCGCACCGTGTCGGATTGAAATTGCCGCATGGCTGGGTATATGCACAAGGCATCACCCATTACGAAATGGATGACGAAGGCCGCTTGTTGCTCGCGGGGCACGACGGTACGGGAAAACTTGCGGTTGCGCTGGAAATCAGCGAAACACCATTCAGTTATTGAGGGGGAAAAGAAATGACGATACCAAAAGAACAACATGTATTGGTCGTATTCCCTCACCCGGACGATGAAGCGTTCGGAGTTTCGGGAACCATCACGACACATATCAAACAGGGAACGCCGGTTACATACGCTTGCCTGACGCTTGGCGAAATGGGCAGGAATTTAGGGAATCCGCCATTTGCCACACGGGAATCACTGCCGGAAATTCGAAAAAAAGAGCTGCATGCATCTGCGGAAGCAATGGGTCTGACGGACCTTCGCATGATGGGCTTGCGTGATAAAACGATTGAATTTGAAAATGACGAAAAAATGGTCGGCATGATGACTGATCTGATAGAAGAATTGAATCCATCTTTAATCATCACTTTTTACCCGGACTTTGCCGTCCATCCCGATCACGAAGCAACCGCGCGTGCGGTTGTCCGGGCTGTGCGCCGGATGAAGGATCGGCCGAAGCTGCATTGCGTAGCTTTTGCCAATAATACGCTGGACGTTCTCGGCAAACCGGATATTGTCTATGACATTACCCCGGTCAGAGACCAGAAAATGGCTTCCATGAAAGCACATATTTCACAGACGGCCTGGATGCTCGAAGAAATGGAGCATAAACTGGCTCAAGGGGATACAGAAACTGAAAACTGGCTCACACAGGAACGATTTTATAACTACCGCTGGGACGATGATTTCGAAAAAACTTTCTAGAATTTCGCACCCCTCTTTTCTTAATTGAAATTGGGGGTGTTTTTTCTTTTCATTTCAGATAAAATAAAACAATATTACTGAAAGCGTTCTCTTGGGGAAGAATGCTGTATAATTGGTAATCAGAATGTTTCGAAATACACTAAGAAAAGGGGAAAGTTAATGAAAAAGTTTTCTACGTCCACATGGCTCTTATTTCTAATTCCTTCATTACTCGGAATTCTGCTGTTCCTGGTTCCTGTTCCAACAACTAATGCTGATGGTGATACGGAATGGATGGTTACCATCGCAGTCCTGGCCAACTGGATGGCGGATCAGATTCAATCAGTGGTTCCATGGATCCTGCTCGTCATTTTGTCGATAGCTGCACTGGGATCATTGGTATACATAACCAAAAAACCGAATACAGACGAAGACGTACCGTTCTTCGACAAACTCTTTAATGTCCACATATTCTGGACGATTACACGCGTTTTGGCTGCAGTTTTCGCTTTCATGGTCCTGTTCCAAGTTGGACCAGAACCTATTTGGAATGAATATACAGGTGGCCTTCTTCTTTCTGGAGATGGATTATTATCGTTCCTGTTCACTATCTTCCTATTTGCTGGACTGCTATTGCCGCTATTGATGAACTTCGGTCTGCTGGAATTTTTCAGCTCCATGATGATGAAAATCATGCGGCCTTTGTTCCGTCTTCCTGGCCGTTCATCTATTGATGCACTTGCATCTTGGGTCGGTGATGGAACAATCGGTGTTCTCCTAACAAGCAAGCAGTATGAAGCCAATAAATATACGCAACGTGAAGCAGCAATTATCGGAACAACTTTCTCGGTTGTATCGATCACGTTTGCGATTGTCGTTATCGGTGAAATCGGTCTCGCAAGTTATTTCCTTCCGTATTACGGAACTGTCATCCTTACAGGTGTCATTCTTGCGTTGATCATGCCGCGTATCTATCCATTAACCCGTAAACCGACAACGTTCATGGATGGTACCGAGCAGGATTCTCAGACGGAAGATGTTCCCAAAGGATACAATGTTGCTACACACGGCATGGAAAAAGCGCTCGAAAAAGCCGATAGCAACCGTTCTGCAAGCAAGTTCTTCAAAGACGGCTTTAAAAACGTTTTGGATATGTGGATTGGTGTTGCACCGGTAGTTATGGCATTCGGAACAATTGCCTTGATCCTTGCTGAATACACACAAACCTTTGTTGTTCTTGGCGCACCTTTCGTGCCATACTTGAACTTGCTCGGCATTCCTGAAGCAGCTGATGCGGCCCAATTGATGGTGGTCGGTTTTGCTGATATGTTCCTGCCGGCCATTCTTGGTGCAGGAATCGAATCTGAATTGACGCGCTTCGTCGTCGCAACTTTGTCTGTTACACAGCTGATTTACTTGTCAGAAGTGGGCGGAGTATTGCTCGGCTCTAAAATTCCGGTAAACTTCTTCGACCTTGTTGTAATTTTCCTTCTCCGCACAGTGATTGCTTTGCCAATCATTGCCGGTGTTGCACATCTACTATTCTAATAAAAGAGAAAACGCCTTCCGCGGTTGCGGAGGGCGTTTTTATTTTAAGTTTTATGCGTTTTGCAGTTTTGCTTTTAACTTTTCGAGCATGTCTTCCGTCATCGCGTCCAGGTCGTAGGTGGTTTTGAAGCCCCACTCCTTTTTCGCGGCGGATGCATCGATGCTGTCCGGCCAGCTGTCTGCGATTGCCTGGCGGGCAGGATCCACATCGTAGTTCATCTGGAAATCAGGAATATGCTTGCGGATAGAAGCCGCAATCTCTTCCGGTTCGAAGCTCATCGCCGTTACGTTGAACGCATTGCGATGTTCCAATTTATCCCCATCCGCTTCCATCAGATCAATGATCGCCTGAAGGGCGTCCGGCATATACATCATGTCCATATAGGTTCCTTTAGCAATATAAGAAGTGTAGCTTCCCTGTTCCAAAGCTTTGTAGTAAATATCCACGGCGTAATCTGTCGTGCCGCCGCCTGGCTGGGCTACATACGAAATTAACCCGGGAAACCGGACACCGCGCGTGTCGACGCCGAATTTCTGGTAATAATAATCGCATAGCAGTTCGCCCGCGACTTTATTGACGCCGTACATCGTTGTCGGGCGCTGCAGCGTGTCCTGCGGCGTGTCGTTCTTCGGTGTTGACGGGCCAAATGCGCCGATTGAACTTGGCGTGAAAAATTGCATCCCGAGTTCGCGTGACGCTTCCAGCGCGTTCACCAGGCCACCCATATTCAAATTCCATGCAAGCAATGGATTTTCTTCTGCTGTTGCCGACAATAAGGCAGCCATATGCAGCATCGTATCGGCTTCGAAATCCTTCGCCAAATCGCGCATTTTCTGCGCATCCGTAACATCCAGAATTTCAAACGGCCCGCTTGTATCATCAGAAGGACGGATATCCGTCGCCAAAACATTGTCTGCTCCGTAAATTTCTCTCAGTTTTCCCGTCAATTCCGAACCAATCTGCCCCAAGGCACCAGTAATCATAATTCGTTTCATCAAATAAACCCCTCTCAGCTAAAACATATGTCCTCTGTAAAAACACAAATTTACATCTTTAACCATTGATACAACAGTCTTTGCTATACCGACATTATAAATTGTTCTCTTTGAAAACACAATGAATTTAAGAATCCCAGCATGGACTTGTTTTTGATATACTGGTAAAAAGCCTTTCATGAAAAGGGTTACAGTAAAATAAATCTTATTCATACTTTCTTATTGGAGGTGGCTCATGAAATCCCTGCGATTGATTGCGATATTCCTCACCGGAATGGCTGTTACGTCATTTTTAATCTCCATCGGCACATCCCGATGGCTGGTTTTTTTCATAGTAATTAGTCTATATCTGGTGACAATGGTGTTGCCGGGAATTTATGCTGTTTACTTTTCCAATTCATTGCGCCAGATTGAGCGGTATATAAAACGAAACCGCTTCAAAGCAATTTTTGCTTTTCCATATGCCCTGGGCCACGGAAGTGATCAGGATATTGAAAATGCGATTGAACGGATTTTAGCTGTACACAAACAAGCGACCATGCAATCGGTTTACCGCACTTTACTGGCCATTTACCGCGGGCAATCCAGCATTGCGCAACAGCATGCTGAGGGGATTGACCGAGAGCCGATGCGCAGTTATTATTTGGCGCACGCAGCGGTAGCATCCGGTGATCTCGAACGGGCCGCGGATATCAGTAAAGGGATCCCCGAACCTTGGATGAAGCATTCCATCGAGGCTTTGATCGCTTTTGAAAAGAATGATGCCCGCTTTTATTCTTTAGTGGAGAAAAGTGTTGGCGCAGCTCGCGGCGTGCAAAAATATACTTTGGAAAAAAGTTTTGAGCGTATGAAGAAACCCATCGCTTAACCCAAAAAAATCGCCCCACCGGCATTGTCCGGTGGGGCGATTTTTCAATTAGTTAATAATCCCAAGCTCTTTTCCGACTTTTTCGTATGTCGCAATCGCCTGGTCCAGCATTTCTTTGGTATGGGCCGCAGTTGGCATATTGCGGACGCGGCCTGCGCCTTTGGGTACTGTCGGGAAGACGATCGATTTAGCGTAGACGCCTTCTTCGAAGAGTCGTTTCGAGAATTGCTGTGACAGTTTCTCTTCACCGATGATACAAGGCGTGATCGGTGTTTCAGACTCACCGATATCAAAGCCCAATTCTTTCAGGCCCTTTTTCAGGTAATCCCCATTTTCCCACAGCTGGTCATGCAATTCGGTGGAATCAATGATCATCTGGATTGCAGCCGTGGTTGCGGCAACATCGCCAGGAGTAACAGCTGTGGAGAACAGGAATGGACGCGAGCGGACTTTCAACCAGTCAATCAGGTTTTGCTTGCCGGCTACATAACCGCCGACAATTCCGACCGCTTTTGACAACGTCCCCATCTGCATGTCAACTTCTTTTTCAAGGCCGAAATGCTTCACGGTGCCTTTCCCTTTGCCGGTAACGCCAGAGCCATGCGCATCATCGACATACGTGATCAAGTCAAATTCTTTTGCAATGTCCACGATTTCCGGAAGTTTTGCAATGTCTCCGTCCATTGAAAAGACACCGTCCGTGATGACCATCACTTTATTGTATAAGCCGGATTCAGTCGCTTCTTTCGCTTTAGCACGAAGGTCTTCCATATCCGAATGTTTGTAGGCAATGATTTTCGCTTTGGACAAACGGCAGCCGTCAATGATGGATGCGTGGTTTAACTGATCCGACAGAATCGCATCGTTTTTATCCATGACACCGGAAATTGCCGCCATATTGCAGTTAAAGCCCGATTGGTATGAAATCGCAGCTTCCGTCCCTTTAAACTCCGCCAGTTTTTCTTCCAGCTTCACGTGAAGGTCGAGCGTACCGTTGATTGTGCGGACGGCACCGGCACCGACGCCGTATTTATCGATTGCATCTTTGGCAACTTGCTTCAGGTCTTCGTTAGTTGCGAGGCCCAGATAATTGTTTGATGACAAATTGATGAGGTCTTTTCCGCGTATTTTGATAATTGGTCCGTTCGGTCCTTCAACCGGGTCGATTTCGTTATATAAACCTTGCTCTTTAAGTTCGTTGAGGTTGTCGTTCAAGAAAGCATCTAATTTTTTTGACAATATAATCTTCCTTTCATATTCCTGATTATTCTACCCTCCTATCATAACGCAATCTTGACTAAAAGAAAAAGCGGACCGCAGTCCGCTTTTTGATCAATTCTTAATTTTTAACTTTTCCGTTGTTTTTGCCTTTGCCTTTGTTCGGGTTATCTTCTTTGTATAATACTTCATATGTGAAATCCTTTGCTTCACGCTCACCTGCTGCTGCAGCGTAAGAAGTGATCATTTTCACATTGCCTTCACGCAGGACGTTTTGAAGATCCAAAGCTTCTTTTTCCGTCACGTTGAACGGGTCAACGTGGAAAACGTGCTGTTGGCCATTTTTCTTCGTTTGGATGAATGTAGTTGTAAAATCGACGTATTCACCTTTTAATTGGCCAAGTGACTGGAATGGTTCTGTAGAAGATCCATCAGCGGAAAAGTCGCCCAATTGAACATTTTTGATGAACCAGCCTGTGTCGTTGTAACCCCAATCCGTCAAATTGCGGAATGACACTAAGACATCTTGTCCGGCATAAGCTGCAAGGTCGAATGTTTCGGTTGACCAATCCAATTTATGGCCCGTGAATCCTGGAACGTTTTCTTTAATTTTCGGATAGCCTTCTTCAACTACATCCGTGCGTGTGTTGTCATTTTCAAGAGAAGTCCACGTTTCACCATTGTCAGTGGAAACCTGAACAACACCGTAATCCCAACCCTCTTCAATATCGTAGTAATGATCGAACGTCAGCACAGCGTCGTCAGCTGGAACAGTTGCACCGAAGATCAAGGCCTGATCTGCTTCATCACCGTTATCAGCATGCAATACTTGTTCCGATGCATCCACCGGGTTCGCAACAGTCCCCCATTGCAATGGCAGGAAATCTACGCCGTCGAATTCAAGGCCGCGCACATCTTTGCCGAAGTCGAATTCTTTAAAGTCGCCGCCCCATGCCGGTACGCCTTCTTTTTCAAATGTTAATGCTTTTTCAAAGTCGACTGTTTTGCCGCGCACTTCGCCATCCGTGCCAACTGGCAGATTGCGCAAGTCAATACTGTCGATATTATAGTCACTGCTCACATCCGAGTTATCCAAAGTCAACGCCGTCATGAAGTTCTGGTACAGTTCTGTAAATGTTAAGCCTGTGCCATAGTCCTCCAGCGTTTTGTTGACGCTTGCCATACCCTGGTTGTCGCCATCAGTTGCCAGTTCACGAATGAATTCCTGGCCGAATTTGTCGTACATATAGAGTGTGAACAAGTAAACCTGACCATAATCCGCAATTGTTTCAGGCCCAGTTTCAGCTGTTCCATGCTCATCCCAGTTTACTAACGAGTTTTCCGGGTGGTCCAAATAGAAGTTGATGGACCCTTCGCCGTGGCCATAGCCTCCCAGGAATTCAGAGAACGTGGACATCCCTTCATTTAACCAAGTTTCTTCAGAAGGGTCATTATCCGCCTGGATCAAATGCTGGAGTTCATGGATTGTTGTCCCGAAGAATGTGCTCTCCAGACGTGTTTCCCATGAATTCGTATCGATTGTGATGATGTTGCGGTCTGTATAATTTTCAAGCGTTTGCCAGAAGAAACCGGCTACGAAGAAAGGATACGATGGATCGTTCCATCCTTGATCCTGGACGTTATCAACAAGCATGATCACTTTATCCGAGCCTTCGTAATACCCTTCAGGCAGCCCGACCATTCCTGGCAGTGGAGAATTGGAGCCATCCAACGAATCCGGTGTTCCGAAGAAATCCGTCGCCACCGGGTAAATATTGCCTTCGAATTCATCACGCAATAGATCCACTTGGCCTTGTGTCACGACGTCAGCCGGTTTCGGATTATCGGGACCGTATGCCAAATCTTTTGCTACCCAGATTTCGACGTTGTCGCCCACACTGCGAAGCGTGAACTCTTTGAACGCCAAATTGCGGTCAAGGAATAATTTTGTTCCGCCATCGTATGTAAAGTCTGGATCCGCTGAAGCTTCGTCGCCATTTCCATCAGCTTCATCATTTAAAGATCCTGCCTGCGCCTTGATTTTCGCTTCCGCTTCTTTTAAGAACTCAGCGTCCTGTGACAGTTCGTGGAGGCTTTGGTCAATATCGATTCTTTCCCCGTATCGCTCAGCATTCCAATCGACTGCAGAAGGCACAGCTTCTGTCGGTGTCGCCAATGCTGCCGGCGCCAATAAAGAGAGCGTTAACGCACTTGCTGATAATATCGAAACCCACTTGCTTTTAATCATTTATTTTACCCCTTTCAAATTTGTCAGAATTTTTAAAACTAATAAAATATTAACATGCCAGACATTTCAAAAGAATAGGGTATATAGATTATTTCGACTTCCGAATTATTAGGTAAATAGTTTTGCTTTTATTTCTAAAATATACTATTTATTACCTGCTTAACGATATATGAATAAAATAAAAAACCGCCATATAGGCGGCTTTTCTGCGTTATCTAAAATTTTTATTACTCCAATGCCTGCTCCAGGTCTTCGATCAAATCTTCCACGTCTTCAATGCCGACCGAAATTCGGACCAAGCCTTCCACAATACCAAGTTCTGCGCGGCGCTCGACTGGAATCGAAGCGTGCGTCATTTGAGCCGGAACCGAAATCAGGCTCTCGACCGCGCCCAGGCTTTCGGCCAATGTGAAGTATTTCAATTTCGCCAGAAGTTCGCCCGCTTTTTCTTTGCTGCCCACGTCAAATGAAATCATCCCGCCAAAACCGGTAGCCTGTTGTTTTATCAACTCGTGGCCTTTATGCTCGGGCAGTCCCGGATAAATGACCGTTCCAACAGCGTCATGGCCTTTCAGGAATTCAGCGATTCTTTGGGCGTTGCTGCCCGTTTCTTCCATGCGGATGCCGAGTGTTTTCAATCCGCGCATCAACAGCCATGAATCCTGCGGCCCTAAAATGGCGCCGACTGAATTTTGGACAAAATGAAGATCTGTTGCCAGTTCTTCAGTATTCACCACAACAAGCCCCGCCACCACATCGCTGTGTCCGCCAATGTATTTCGTGGCAGAGTGCAGCACAATATCCGCACCAAGCTTGAGCGGGCTCTGCAAATAAGGTGTCATGAATGTATTGTCGACAATCGTTAGTAGACCTTTCGATTTCGCAAATTTCGCCACAGCTTCAATGTCCGTCACTTTCAATAATGGATTTGTCGGTGTTTCAATGAAAATCGCTTTTGTATTTTCCTGAACTGCCGCTTCCACTTCTTCTAGATTGCCGGTATCCACAAAGGTGAATTCCAAGCCGAAGCGGTTCAGCACTTTATTCATGACACGGTAAGTGCCGCCGTATACGTCGTCCGTCAGGATCACGTGGTCGCCTGCCGAGAACAGCATCATGACCGATGAAATCGCCGCCATACCAGAACCGAATGCAAATCCGGCGTGGCCGTATTCGACATCCGCGATCAGCTCTTCCAGCGCGTGGCGCGTCGGGTTGCCGGTACGTGAATATTCGTAGCCTTTGAATTTGCCGACAGCTTCCTGTTTATAGGTGCTTACCTGGTAAATCGGCGTAGAGACTGCGCCCGTCGCTTCATCTCCGACAATGCCGCCGTGAATCAATCTCGTTTTGGCTCTCATCAATTTTCCTCCTCGAAGGTTCTATTATAAATATCCTGGCTCATATAACGTTCGCTGGAATCAGCAAACACCGTAACGATGTGGCTGCCGGGTTTGGCGGTTTCAGCTTCCCGCAGAGCAGCAACGAATGCCGCTCCGGAAGAGCTGCCGACCAATAAGCCTTCCCGTTTCGCCAATTCTTTTAACGCCGCAAAAGCTTCGCGGTCGGTGATTGTGTGGATGGCATCAAAATAAGACGTGTGCATGTAATCGGGCAGAAACTCCATTCCAATGCCTTCTGTCAGATGCGCTCCGGATTCACCGCCGTTCAAAATTGAGCCTTCCGGTTCTACGATTACTGTCTTTATAGTTGCGTTCTGCCCTTTCAAATAGCGGGACGTGCCCATAAATGTGCCACCGGAACCCGCTCCCGCGACAAATACATTGATCTCCCCTTCAAGCGCCTGCCATAATTCAGGGCCAAGCGTCCGGACATACGTTTCCGGATTGGCGGGATTTGAAAATTGCGCGGGTGAAAAAGCCCGCTCTTCTTTTGCAAGCTGCTGGGCTTTTTCAATGGCGCCTTTCATACCCTTTTCAGTCGGTGTATTAATGACTTCTGCGCCAAGTGCGCGCATCAGCCCTTGTTTTTCCTGGCTGAATTTTTCGGGTACGACAAATTTCACTTTATAGCCTTTGCCGATGGCGGCAATCGCGAGACCGATGCCTGTGTTTCCGGCAGTCGGCTCGATCATTGTGCCACCGGGCTTCAAAACGCCGCGGCGTTCAGCATCTTCTATTAAAGAAACACCCAGGCGGTCTTTGACGCTGCCCCCCGGATTGAAATATTCCAGTTTGGCAAAAATGCGACAGCCGTTCGGAATGTCCATATTCGTCAGTTCCAAAAGCGGTGTATCACCGATCAATTGTTGGATGCCTGTAGCAAATTTCATATCTTTTCTCCTCAAACAGTTTCGTGGACGAAAACCTGGTGCCATTCATCTTTTTTCGCCAGCATCTCACGCGCCAATTCTTTCGCGCCTTCTAAGCTGTGGCTTGCTGCCCAACCGCATTGCACTTCATTGCAGGCCGGCACTTCGTCGGCTTTGATGACATCTTCCAACGTGTTTTCGATGATGCGCAATACATCATCAAAGTCATCGTGGTTGATCAATGATAGATAATAGCCTGTCTGGCAGCCCATTGGCCCGATGTCGATGATCTGGTCCGAATGGTTGCGGCTGTGTTCCGCCATCATATGCTCCAAGGAATGAAGACCTGGCATTTCCATGTGCTCTTTGTTCGGCTGCTTGAAACGGATATCGTATTTGCGGATTGTATCGCCGTTTGCTCCTGTTTTTTCTCCGGCCAGACGCACGTACGGCGCCACTACTTTTGTATGGTCAAGGTTGAAACTTTCTACGTTCATTTTTTTCATATGAATCTTCCTCTCATCGTTTGGTTGCATCCATCAGGATGACGTAATCATTCATCGGGGTAAATTCTATATCAAATCCATTTTTCTCGAAAATCGCTTTCAGCACGGGCACCGTTGTATAGTATTCGCGCTTTAAATCCTCCACCAGGTTTGGATGCTCTTCGCCTTCTTCGTAGACAATGCGTCCCAATTTCGCTTCTTCCGATTCGAACACGGTATCCGCAAAGACGATTTTGCCTCCACGTGGCAGAATTGACGCGTAAAGCTGAATCGCCTCTGTTTTCTCCTCATCCGTCAAATGATGGAACGCATAACTGCTGACAAAACTCTTCGGCGCTGCCGGCAAATCGAAATTCAGAAAATCGCCGTCCAGAAGAACAATCTCCGGAAATTTCTCTTTTGCCACTTTGCGCATTGCTGCATTCGGCTCGATGCCGACAACATCATAACCACGCTCCAATAGCGCGGCTGTCAGATTCCCGGTGCCCGTGCCAAATTCGACGACAGGTCCTGCCGCTCTATTGGAGACTGCTGCTAAAATCTCCTGGTAACCTTTAAAAACTGAAGCGTATTCCGGGTCATGGCCGCTGACAGAGTCATCATAGGTATGAACCCATTCATCGAATATCTCCACAAATTCTCTTCCCATATTTGAACGCCTGCTCTCTTCAATGGTATAATAAACAAAACCAATAGTCTTACTAGGTTTTATTTATAACACATGCTTTTCGCATGTTCAACTATCAGCTTTTATTCGACATTAAAATTTAGGCACAATAAAAGACCCGGCAAGCACCGGGCCTTATCTTTCACAGTTTTAAAATTGGCGGCAGTTCGTCCTGACGTTTCAGGATCAGCCGTTTCAGCAGCGTTTCACATTGCACGAGCGATATTTGAACAATACGGCCGAGCAGCAATGCGATTATCACCGTGCCAATGCCGATCGGGCCGCCGAGCAACCAGCCCAATACCGCAACGGTCACTTCAATCGCCGTCCGGATCACACTGACGCTGAACCCCGTCTGCTGCACGAGGATCAGCATCAGATCATCCCGAGGTCCCGCTCCCATTTTTGGCGCCACATACATGCCGACGCCATAGCCCATCACAATGATGCCCGCTGTAAAAATGAGTATTTGGCCTGCCATCGACTCGATATCCGGAATAAGAAAATTGAACAGATCAATAAATAATCCGATCGACACCATATTCAATAGGGTGCCGAATTGCGGCCACCTGCGCCGGACAAGCGATGTGACGCTGATCAACACAAAGCCCGCAATGATTGCCCAGCTGCCGATGGTCAATCCGAAATTCTGATACAGACCGACATGCAGGACATCCCACGGGCCGATGCCGAGGCGATCGCCTTTGATGGTCATCGTAATTCCCAGTCCCAACACCATCATGCCGACCAGGAAGAACAGCCACCGATAATACATAGAAACAGTCATCCGCCATCCTTCTTTCTATTAAAGACTTTTCGCCGGATTGACGAAAAGCAAATGTTCAACGGGCATCCGTCAACTCCGCCAGTTGTCCGCCCGATACTTGCAATAAGTCGTGTGGCGACAGTTTTAATTGTGCGCCGATCTTACCTGCGGAGACAATGATTTCTTCGCGGTCCGCCGCTTCACTGGCGATAAAAGTCGGAAACGGCTTTTTCATGCCCAGCGGCGAACAGCCGCCGCGCACATAGCCGGTAAGCGGCAAAATCTCTTTTACCGGCACCATTTCGATTTTCTTTTCACCGCAGGCTTTCGCGGCCAGTTTCAAATTCAGTTCAGCTGCTGCCGGAACCAAAAAGACGTAATGGCTGTTGGAATTTCCAGCTGCCACCAGCGTTTTATAGACGGCTTCAACCGGAAAACCGATTTTCGCGGCGACTGATACGCCGTCGGTTTTCCCGTCGTCACTGCTGTATTGCAGCTGCTCATAGGGTATCTTTTCGCGGTCCAGGATGCGAGCCGCATTGGTTTTTGGAGCTTTCTTTGACATTTCGCCAACTCCTGTCAGTCTTTTTGTTCCATCATTTTCTTCAATGCTTCCGCCATTGCGTTATTTTGCGGCGGCTCGTCCTGCTGCTTCAAGAATTGATTGACGTCTTTTTTGGTCGCTTTGGACTGGCCGGATTTCTTGCGTTTCTCAAATGCCGACAGCTTTTCGCGGTGGCCGCATTTGCAGACAAAGATCTTGCCGTCGCCTTCTCCCTGCATTTCCAATTTCTTATGGCAATTCGGGCAGCGCGCATTCGTCAGCATCGCCACTTGTTTCTTGTAGCCGCATTCGCGGTCCTGGCAGACATTCATCTTGCCGCGCTTGCCGTTGACTTCAAGGAGTGGCTTGCCGCAATCCGGGCACATCTTGCCGCTGATGTTATCGTGCTTGAATTTTTTGTCGCTCTTCTTGATGTCGGACACCGATTTTTCGGCAAATAGGATCATTTCCTGAATGAAGACCGCTTTTTTCAGTTGCCCTTTGGCGATTTTCGTCAGCTGCTGCTCCCAGTCCGCTGTCAGTTTCGGTGATTTCAAATCTTCTGGCACAAGTTCCAGCAATTGCCGCCCTTTTGAGGTGATCGTCAAATCTTTGCCTTTTTTCTCGATCAGGAAAGTATTGAATAATTTATCGATGACGTCCGCACGTGTTGCTACGGTTCCAAGCCCACCCGTTTCGCCGAGTGTCCGGATGGATTCCTTCGATTCACCGGCCATGAACTGCGCCGGATTTTCCATCGCGCCGAGCAGCGTTCCTTCATTGAAGAAAGCGGGCGGCTTCGTTTTGCCTTCGGTCAGGGAGATGCCTTTGATGTGCAGCGTCTGCCCCTTTTCAAATTTCGGCAAGGTCGTGTCTTTGTCTTCGTTGTCATCGAGGTAGATCCGTTTCCAGCCTTCATTGCGCACTGTATTGCCTTTTGCCTGGAACGTCTCGCCTCCAGCTTCAAGTTTGACCGTCGTCTGGTCATACTCATATTGCGGATAAAACACCGCCAGGAAACGCTTGACGATCATATCGTATAATTTATGCTCGTTCGCCGACAGTTCATGCAGCGGCGGAGCCTCCTCCGTCGGAATGATGGCGTGGTGGTCGGATACTTTCGCATCATCGATGACCCCTTTTTGCGCCGCCACCGGCGATTTGAGGATCGTCGCAGCAAGCGGGCGGTATGGTCCCGTCTGCACCGCTTTGATGCGGCCTTTCAGCGTATCTTTCATGTCGGACGTCAAATGCTTCGAATCCGTCCGCGGATAAGTCACGATTTTATAGCGCTCATACAGGTTCTGCAGCGTGTTGAGCGTCTCTTTTGCCGACCAGCTATAGCGTTTATACGCTTCTTTTTGCAGTTCGGTCAAGTCGAATAAAGGCGGTGCCGGCTGTTTCTTCGGTGTGATTTTGATGTCTGTCACAGTGCCTTCATGCGTTTGGTCCAGCTTCGCGAATAAAGCATCGATCTTCGCCTTATCAAACGATTGTGTCGAATTGCCGTCCGTCCATGTGAACGCGGCCTGGTCCGTAATCGCCTGCATGCCGAAATATGGCTTCGGCTGGAAGTTGCGGATTTGCTGTTCGCGCTCCGCAATCATCGCAAGCGTCGGCGTCTGCACACGGCCGGTCGATAGCTGCGCGTTGTATTTCACCGTCAATGCGCGTGTCGCGTTAATGCCGACAACCCAGTCAGCTTCCGCCCGCGCAACTGCCGCCTGGTAGAGATTTTCGTAAGCTTTGCCGTCTTTCAGGTTGTTGAAGCCGTCTATGATCGCTTTGTCGGTAACCGACGAAATCCACAGACGTTTGATTGGCTTCCTGTTGTTCGTTTTCTCCAGGATCCAGCGCGCCACAAGTTCCCCTTCGCGCCCGGCATCCGTTGCGATGATCACGTCTTTCACGTCGCCACGGTTCAGCTGCGCTTTGACCGCGTTGAATTGCTTCATTGATTGTTTGATCGGCACCAGTTTGAACGGTTTCGGAATGATCGGCAGAGTCTCCATCTTCCATTCCTTGAAGTCGTTGTCGTATTGCTCCGGCTGCGCATGCGTCACCAAATGGCCCAGCGCCCACGTGACAATATGCTGCTGTCCTTCAAAAAAGCCATTCCCTTTCTGGCTGCATCCGAGCACACGCGCAATGTCGCGCGCCACCGATGGTTTTTCCGCTATTACGATTGATTTCATATTTATTCACCCTCATTTCTCATTTGGTTATTATAACATTTTCAACTGTGGAAGGCAGTTGGATGGGGTTTTCAAATTTATTTTATGGGAATAAAACCTCAGGATGAATTGAAAAAATCTTCTCAAATGCGAAGATTTCCTTAAGAGCAGGGCATTTTCGCTCCGCGAAAACGCCCGCTATGCTTTTGAACTTGCGGTTTTTCGCTTTTCGCATGGGTTTGAGCGAAAAGCATCCATTTTTCTCTTGAATTTTGCTTTTACATTTTGATCTCTGCATAACAACTGGAAAGCTCCATATCTTCACTCGAAGGAAACATATGCCAAGGCACTATTGTAAAGCTGCAGTCACTCTTCAACAACTCAAAAAAACCTCCCGCAGGAGGTTTTTTCTCGTCTCATCAAGCTCAGTGTTTATCCAATGTTTCCTTTGATAGATGCTTGCTCATTTCGGCGTATTGCACGAAAACGCGGGCCAGCTCGCGAAGGCGGTCGTGGACGTCTTCATTAACAATATTGTTGTCGGCATCAAAATGGCTCGTGTGCGTGTACACATAATTCGGCGTCACGAGACAGCGGAAATAGTCGAGAATCGGCTTCAGCTGATTTTCGATGACCAAGTGATGCTGGTAGGTGCCGCCGTTTGCCACAATCGATACCGGTTTGTAACGCATCGTATGCGGATGCAACAGATCGAATGTATTTTTCAAAACGCCAGGAATCGAACCCTGGAATATTGGCGATGCAATAATATAACCATCCGCCTCGTTAAAGCGGCGAGCCAGTTCTTGCATGCTCTCATTGTATTCGCCGAGCGGTCGTCCATCGACGAATTGATGCTCGTAATCAGCCAGGCTTAGGATGTCGAGTTCCATTTCCGGCTCGAATTCCTGGATATACATTTTAATCTGCTCCAATACCGCACCCGTTTTTCTTCCCACGATGGTGCCGTCCACTAATAAAATCTTCATAAAACTGTTCCTCCTCGAGTCCGTATATGCTGGGCAGCCTTGCTGCCTCTCATTATTTTTTCTTTGCTGATCCGGCAATAAAAAAAGATTACCTGACCAAGCTTTATTCCATCATAACAAACAGCGATTGCGGATACGTATCGAAATACCTTATGAAATCGAGATTTCATTCTTTAGGCTGAGATGGCGCGTTCTTGGCGCGCTTGTTTTGCAGACGTTCCTGGATGCGGTCGGATTGGCTCTCCGGAGACGTGAAACTGACAATCGTATCGCCCAGTTTCGGTTCCGGCAGATTGCCGCTAGTGAAGAACTCGATTTTCCCTTGCTCCCGTTGAAGGTAGAGCAGGATGGTATCGGAGCTCGAGTTCCGCTTGTATTCTTCGTATGTGTATTGTTCGGTCAATTGCGTTTTGCGAATTGTATAGCCCTCTTCGGCTTTCTTATCCAATTCATGTATATTCCATTCATTCCCGAACAGCATTCTGCCTTTCAATGAAGCATGGAAATCAGCCGGATCGCCTTGGTGGATTGCTGTCTGGTACAGGTTTTCACGGCCGAACTCCGGCACATAATTATTCACGACCAATGCATTATAGGAATCGATTTCCCCTGCCAGCAGCATTGTTTCGTAAGGAGTAAAATCCATCTCATATTCGGTGTGTTCGGAAAGAATCTCTCCGGTGAAAGTTTTCAATCCAGCGAGGCGGGCGGGTTGCAGCCTTCCCCACGAAGGGTCCATGATAAGCACATTTTTTTTGTTTCCGGAAAGGGCTTCACCCAGCTTGATGACAAAGCGCCCGACGCCAACAATGATGATTCCGGGTTCATCGCCAGTGGACAGTCCAAGTTTTCGCCCTACCCAGCCGATTGTAAAGCCATGGGCGACAACTGTTGAGAACACCAAAGCGAATGTCAGGGCCGTTAATAGTTCAGCATCTTCAAATCCGGCATCGAGCAAAACGCCCGCGAAATAACCGGAAACTGTCAGCGCCACAATGCCCCGAGGCGCAATCCAGCCGATCAGTGTTTTTTCCTGCCATGTCAGATCCGTACGGATTGTCGACAGCCAAATCGACAAAGGGCGCACGAGGAACAGGGTCGCCAACACAAATGCGATGATGCGCCAATTGAAGATTTCAATCAGGACATCGAGGCTTAACGAGGCGGTGAGCATGACGAAAATACTCGAAATCAGCAACACCGAGATGTTCTCTTTGAAATGCCGCATGTCGTTGATGGATGCGATGTGCATGTTCGCCATGACCATTCCCATTGCAGTAACTGCGAGCAACCCGGTTTCATGCATGACAATGTCAGAGAGCACGAATGTCAGCAGCACGACGCCGAAAACGATCGGCGCCTTAAGGAATTCCGGCACCTGGCCGTTCTCGAACAACCAGCCAAGCAGCCAGCCAACTCCTGCGCCAAGTGCCACAGCAAATAGCGACGCCAGGAAGAACAGGCCGAACGCACCGGCAGTTTCGTCACCGATTGCAAACAGCACAAACTGAAACGCGAATAATGCCAGCAATGCGCCGAACGGATCGACGACAATGCCTTCCCATTTGAGGATTGCCGCCGGACGGGCTTTCAATTTTGCCTGGCGCAGCAGCGGCAGGATGACGGTCGGGCCGGTGACGATGAAGAGGCCGCCAATGACGAAAGCCACTGCCCACGACAACCCGGCTATGTAATGGGCTGCAAGCGAGCCGGTGATCCAGGCGATAAATGCACCGATTGTGACAATCCGCAGCACCGGCTTATTGAATCCCCGGATTTCCTTGAAATTCAAATTCAAACTTCCTTCAAATAAAATGATGGCAACAGCCAGTGATATGAAAGGTTTAAATAATTCCCCGAAACTTTCTTCCGGATCAATGATGCCCAAAAACGGACCGACGATCAGGCCGGCTATCGACATCAGGACAATAGCAGGAAAGCGAAAGCGCCAGGCCAGCCATTGTGAAACGACGCCGAGAAAGATGATTAACATGAGATCAAATAATAAAGTATCGATAAGCTTTCGCCCCCTCTTTAAATCTATTTCCATATTATACGTTTATTATTCCTCCAATTAAAAGCGGTATGCCAGTCGAAATGATTTTAATTTCATTAAAATATGCTATAATGAAGGAAAAATGCGGGTGATTATGTGAACAGGCAGGAAATCGAATATGAAATCGCTGAATTAAAGATGGATTACGTTCGCCATCAAGGTGATATCGAGAAACTGGAAACGACAGGACACGCCAAAATGGTGGAGAAGGCGGAACAGCGTCTCGAACGAATGGAACAGCAACTGGCGGAATTAAACCAAAAACTCGCGGCTTTGTAACCGCGGTTTTTTTATTGAGTGCTTTCCTGTAAGCGAGCAGAGCTCCAGCCACGGAAACGGACAGACAATTAGAATATTGAATGCTATGGACGGTCACCAAACGACCGGGCTTTACAGCTATAAATGGAGGAATTACTTACATGAGTTTATTGACAGTAGAAAATTTAAGCCACACATTCGGCGACCGGACATTGTTTAACGACGTGTCTTTCCGCTTGATCGAAGGCGAACATGTCGGCCTTGTCGGCGCAAACGGTGTCGGCAAATCGACGATGATGAATATTTTAACAGGCAAATTAATCCACGATGAAGGCCGTGTCGAATGGCAGCCGCGCACGCATTACGGTTACCTGGATCAGCACACGCAATTGCAGCCGGGGCGGACAATCCGCGAAACGATGCAGGATGCGTTTCTTCCGCTTTACAAAAAGGAAGAAGAGTTAAATGAAATCGCTATGAAGATGGGCGAACCTGATGCTGATCTTGAAGAATTGATGGAGCAGATGGCCGAAGCGCAAGATACGCTTGATGCCGGTGACTTCTATACGCTTGATGGCAAAATCGACGAAATTGCACGTGGCCTTGGGCTGGATGCAATCGGACTCGAACGTCCGGTTGAAGCGTTATCCGGCGGACAGCGCACGAAATTGCTGTTGGCGAAGCTTCTTTTGGAAAAACCAAAAGTCCTTTTGCTCGATGAGCCGACCAACTATCTCGACGAAGAACATATCCAGTGGCTCGTCAATTATTTGAAAAACTATCCGCATGCGTTCCTTTTGATTTCCCATGATACAGAATTTATGAGTTCAGTGACGGGTGTCATTTTCCATTTGGAATTCTCACGTCTGTCACGCTACACGGCAAGTTACGAAAAATTCATCGAGTTGGCGGAGCTAGCCAAGCAGCAGCATCTGGATGCTTATGAAAGACAAGAAGATATGATCAAGAAGACTGAAACGTTCATTGCCAAAAACAAAGCGCGTGCCTCAACTACCGGACGCGCGAAGTCACGCCAGAAACAGCTTGACCGTATGGACCGCATCGACAAGCCTGAAGTTGCGGCGAAACCGCAATTTGCATTCAAGGAAACACGCAGCCCGAGCCGCTATGTAGTGGAAGCGGAAGCGTTGTCGATCGGCTATGACAATCCCTTATTGCCGCCGTTGTCGTTCATGATCGAACGCGGTGAAAAAATTGCGCTCGTCGGCATGAACGGCGTCGGGAAATCGACATTACTCAAAACGATGCTTGGCAAAATTAAACCTTTAGACGGCAACGTTCTTCTGGGAGAATATTTAACACCGAGTTATTTTGAACAGGAAACCAAAGCGCCTACCCATACGCCGCTTGATGAAATCTGGGCCGCTTACCCGAGCATGGATCAGGGGCAAGTGCGCGGCGCACTTGCACGCACCGGTTTGAAAAACGAACACATCTCCCGTTCGATGACGCAACTGAGCGGTGGCGAACAAGCCAAAGTCCGTTTATGCAAATTAATGATGGAAGAAAGCAATTGGCTGATTTTCGATGAACCGACTAACCACTTGGACATCGACGCCAAAGCCGAATTGAAACGTGCGATGCAAGCTTACAAAGGCACCATCGTACTCGTCAGTCACGAACCTGAATTTTACGAAGGCCTTGCAACGAAAGTTTGGGACGTAGAAGAATGGATCACATCAGGCAAAGAGCCGCAAATCAAATAAAACGGTCAAAGAGCCCTTCCCGGTTTCGGGAAGAGCTCTTTTTTTTAATATGTTGTTAACTTAAAGATTTTCTGGAAACCGTAAATCCCCCGCTGCCAGAATGTGAAGTCATCCTGATAAGCGTCTGTCTCAAGGGTATACAGTGCATCTTCGTTATCCCATATACGGTCAAAATACTCATCCATCTCCCCGACGAGTTCACTGTCATTCGGGGCAACGATCCGGAGATTGCTTTCAACATTATAATTCATGAAGGCTCGTTCCGTGTAATTGGTCGAGCCGCCGGAAATATAGCTTTCTTCCGCAGTATTGATCATGATTGATTTGGTATGGAATTGGCCGACCACGGCATTATACCAGCGCACTTCGATCCGATCATCCGTTTCCGCGAGCATTTCATGAACAGCCGGACGATTGGGCAGGCCGGTTTTCTCTGTCCCGAACGCATTTTCGTTCGGATCGAGCACCATTCTCACCTTCACACCACGATTGGCAGCTTCGGTGAGCGCGTTCACGACAGCGCCTTCGGCTATATAGAACATAGCCAGATGGATGCTGTCGCCTTCTTCAGTCTTCTCTATATCCGCTACTAGCGTATCCAGCACTTTCTTTTCCGTCACGTATTGTACCTGGTAATCGCCTTGCTGTTCTTGTACCTCTGCACGCGGAAATTCCGGTCCCCCGGAAAATTTCGAAACCGCCTCTTCTGATTCCAAAATATCATTTATCACCGGACCACTTACTTTAAAAGCCATATTGCCATGCAGGCCACTGGCGTTATGCGGATTGGCGGAACTGATGATTGCCTCTTTTTCCGTAATGACTGCTTTGCGGTGATTGGCTTTGATGTTCATCATTTTCAGATACGATGAAATCGTCAACTCAGGCGCATCACTCGACATGCCATTCGGCAGCCAGCCCTTTCCGCCTGCATCAAACCACTGAAAAACGACTCGGTAAAGTCCCGAATATAACGGTGTGGAATCACGCAGCTCGTCCAGATCCGTCACGATCACTTCAATGCCTTCGTCTTCCATCGTACCGAGCAGCTGGCTTTCATAAGATCCGTACCCAAAATTCAGTGGATCCGTTATGAAATAAATGGGGAAATCAGGATCTTCCTCTTTTTTTGCCAGCAATTTATTGGTCAGCGTTTCCGCCACTGCAGGAAAATCGACTTCCAGATCCGAATAGTTATCAAAAAGGAACAGATCAATGACGATAAATTCCTCTGCTTCTTCAATCATTGCATAGATTTCATCAAAAATTCGCAGCTCATGTTGCAAATCTGTACCTTCCTGATCCTGAGCAAAAGACAGGTCGTAAATCATTTCCACGTCTTCCACCTGGTGGAGATCGCCTGCGTATTGGAGGCCCTCAGGCAAGGGTTTAAACGTATGCCAGACAATTACCCCAATATACATCATTGCGAGCACGCCGAGAATGCCCATAATTATTCTTTTGCGTTTGCTCCAGCCGCTCACTCTTTTTTTCATCCTCATGTCCCCCTCATCTGTCCTAATTCTACTGCAATTGCAGAAAAAATTCTTTAAATATTTTCCAATATTTTATCCTATTATATTAAATAGTTCTGCAAACTCATATCCGATAAATTTTCACAAAAAAAGACATGCCCCATTTCGGCACATCTTTCATTATATATAGAAACAACAGAAAAGCGACTTTAAGCAGGCAAGACGTATTCGCGCGTCTGTACATCTTCAAGCAATAAATCCTTCAACCTTTGCTTACCGCGGAAAAGACGGGATTTGACAGTCCCAATCGACACTTTCATCGCTTCGGCAATTTCAATCAATGATAGCTGATGGACATAAAAATAGACGATTGTCGTCCGGTAAATCGTATCCAATTGCGAAATCTTATTTTGCAGCAAAACCGAAACATCCTGTTGCTCCAATATTTCTGCAGCTCCGGCAGTATCTGACGGGATAAGGTCCAGCAGGGAAATATCCAGGCCTTCCGGCTGCTGCTGCACATGTTTGCTGCGGCGTACATTTTTACGGTACCGATCACGGAAAGTATTCATACAGATTGTTGTCAGCCAGGCTTTGACATGATTGACATCCTCGATTGACGATTCATAACGTACCACTTTCAGCCACACTTCTTGCATCAGATCTTCGGCCTCGACTTTATTGCGCGTCAGCTTCAGGCATAAATGATAAATATAGCGATTGTACTCTGTGTATAAACTTTCCATGAAAGGTTCCTCCGTCCAGTTTTTCTTATTAACCTTATTGTGCCGGAAAGGAACCTTTCACTCTATCGCTCCCGCTTTCATTTGCCTTACATTGTTGTAATAAAGAAAAGCGACGGCGCCCGTTTAGCTCTGAAAGGCACAAGACGGAACAATGAAGTGGCGGTTTTTGCCACGTAATTGGACCGGCTTATGATCCGAAGAGCTGGGCCGCCGGAGTCTGGACAACAAAAAAACCCGCCCAAAGGCAGGTTTACGCGTAGACTTCTTCACTTTTTTTTGTGATCGTCAACCGGACAATCCGGTTGCGGTCCATTTCATTTACTTCGACGTGCAGATTCTCATATGTGAATTGTTCGCCTTCGTCCGGCACGTGGCCAAGCTGCTGCATGACAAATCCGGCGATGGTATCGTGGTCGTTCGGCACTTCCACTTCGAACATTTCGTTGACATCTTCGATTTCCAGGCGGCCGTGGCAGGATAAGGTCGTGTCGGTCATAACAAAGACCAGCTCATCATCTTCCTCATCCGTCTCGTCTTCGATATCCTGGCCGATCATTTCTTCGATAATGTCTTCGTGTGTGACAATTCCGAGCGTTCCGCCGTATTCATCCAAAATAACCGCCATATGTTTTTTCTTGGCCATCATCATTTTGAATACTTTTTCAACGCTGACGGACTGCACTACGAATAATGGGTTATCATCCATCAATTCCTGCAGCGTCAGATTCGGGTTCATTGACCATTCGATCAATTTCTTGGAATAAAACAGGCCAACTACGTTATCCAGGCTGTCTTCATATACCGGGTAACGGGTATACGAGGAATCCAGAATCAGATCCCGGATTTCTTCGTAAGTTGAATCCAACGGAATCCCGACAATATCTGTCCGGTGGGCAGACATGACGTCCGAAACGTCTTTGTGCGGAAAATCCAGGACGCCTTTGATGCGTTCAGATTCATCTTCTTCAAAAGTACCTTCAGTCGAGGCGATATCCACCATGGTCCGCAATTCTTCCTTGGTCATCGTCGCTTCTTTGACGTGGCCTTTTGAAATGATGCGGATGAATACATTGGTGAACTGCGCGAGCAGCCAAGTAAGCGGCTTGAGTAAAACCACAAGCACCCAGATTACAGGACCAACAATATAGGCGACTTTATCCGAAAATGTTGCCGCAATGGTTTTTGGCAGCACTTCACCGAAGATAATCAATGTGAGCGTCAAAATTGCCGTAGCAAGCCCGACTTCCCATCCTCTATCAATAGCAATCATGGTAACAAGGGTTGGCAGCATGATATTGGCGATATTATTTCCGATTAATATGGTAGTGATCATCCGGTCCGGCTTCGCAATTAACTTCTGCAGCTTCTGTGCTTTTACATCCCCCTGCTCCGCGCGAAGATGGACCTTCATCCTATTAACCGCAGTCAATGCCGTTTCGCTTCCCGATAAGAAGAACGACATCATTAAAAATATTCCCAACGCTATAAACAAAATTGTTTCCTCCAGTGTCTAAAACACAAAATTTTTACGAGCTAATTTCCGTAATGATAATTATATCACAGCGTTTTTCCATCTGTCGAAAACTATCACTTCCTTATGTTATACTTTTCCCATTAATAAGAAATTTATGAAAAGAGGTTTTTAAATGGAAGCAAAACAAATTGATCGCTATTTTCAGGAACGACGCGGGGAACATCTCGAAGAACTGGAAAAGTTCCTCCGCATCCCTTCTGTCAGTTCATTATCCGAACACAAAGAAGATATGCTGACAGCTGCCGAATGGCTGGTTAAAGCATTTCAAAAAGCAGGACTCGAGAATGTTAAAATCGACGAAACCGGCGGCCATCCGCTCGTCTACGCCGACTGGCTCCATGCTGAAGGCAAACCGACTGTATTGGTCTATGGCCATTACGACGTCCAGCCGGTCGACCCGCTGCATCTCTGGGAATCGCCGCCTTTCGAGCCACAGGTTCGCGACAATAAATTGTACGCGCGCGGAGCAAGCGATGATAAAGGGCAAACCTTCATGCATATCAAAGCCGCCGAAGCGCTGCTGCAGCAAAACGGCGAACTTCCCGTCAATATGAAATTCATCATCGAAGGTGAAGAGGAAATCGGCAGTCCAAGTCTGCCGGCATATGTCGAGAAAAATAAAAATGCGCTGGAAGCTGACATCATTGTCATCTCGGATACCGGTATGCAAGGGCCGGGCCGACCGGCAGTATGCTATGGCTTACGCGGGCTCGCCGGCATTCAGATCGATGTGAAAGGTCCAAAAGGAGATTTGCATTCGGGATTATACGGCGGGGCTGTTCAGAATCCACTCCATGCCATCGTTGAAATTCTGGAAAGCTTCCGCGATAAAGAAGGCGTCATCCAAGTCGAAGGATTCTACGACGACGTGCTGCCGGTGTCCGACAAAGAACGCGCGGAATTCGCCGCCCTCGAATTCAATCTTGAGGATGAAAAGCGGGATCTTGGCATCACCGAAGATTTTGGCGAACAGGGCTATTCATTTGTTGAACGCACATGGATCCGTCCGACCCTTGAACTCAACGGCATCACTGGCGGCTTCTCCGGGGAAGGCATCAAGACCGTGCTGCCAGCAGAAGCCAGCAGCAAAATCACCTGCCGCCTTGTGCCGAACCAGGATCCGGATGACATTATCGCCAAATTAAAAGCGCATGTCGAAGCGCATAAGCCGGCTGGCGTTTCTGTTGAAATTACGGAATTCGATAAAGGCAAGCCGTTCCTGACACCATTCGACCACCCGGCAATTCAGGCAGCCGGCCGTTCTTACGAAAAAATTTACGGCGTGCCGACAGCGTTCACCCGCATGGGCGGATCGATTCCAATCGTTGCCGCGTTCGATGAAATTCTTGAACGCCCTGTCGTTTTGATGGGCTTCGGCCTGGCGTCTGAAAACTTCCATGCGCCAAACGAACATTTCCATCTTGAAAACTTCGACAAAGGTTTGCGCGTCATCTGCGACTACCTGTTTGAAGCTTCTGCATTGAAATAAATCCAGATTATCCACCTTCCCGCTCCTGACAGCGGGAAGGTTTTTTCGTTGCGCTGTTTCATTCCTAAGAAAAAACTGATTTACTTATATACATATAGAAGCAATTATTGGAGGCAATGCAATGCTGATTTATTTTATTTTTTCCTATTTGGTCGGAACGCTCATGACCGCCTGGCTCGTCGGCAAATGGAAAGGGGTCGATCTCACCAAAGAACTGAGCGGCAATCTTGGCGCACGCAACGCCGGTGCTGTCATCGGCAAGCGGGCTTTTCTGCTGACGTTCCTGGGTGATGCCGGGAAAGGGGCATTATTGGTTTTTGTGGGGTTTTATTTCAATTTCCCGTTATGGGCCATTGCCGTCTCCGGACTTTTGGCCGTGATTGGGCATCTATTCCCTTTTTGGCTCCCTGGACGCGGCGGAAAAGGCATCGCGGTTTTTATCGGCGTCACGTTCTTTTTAACGCCTGAACTGTTTCTCGCCATGTTTGTCATGTTCATCGCCTTTTATCCATTTTTTAAAAGTGCCACTTTATGCATGTTATGCGCCTTTACAGCCTTTATTACGATGGCAGCCGTTCTTCAGGTATTCGCCATTGTCTGGCCGCTGATTCTTGCCATAATTATTATTGTTTACCGCCATCGTTTTGACATCGAAGAATCCTATACGAACCGTTTTGCCAAGAGCTGATGCAAGTTTGCGGCCATCGCTGAATATTCAGCGGTGTCGCTCTATCCGCATAATACTATTCATGTTATAGTTTTATTATTCAAAAAAATTAAAAGATGGGATGTTGACTTATGAAAAAACCGATTGCATGGGTAATTGATTCAACAGGTTATGTTACCGAAGAAATGAAAGCGCATCCAGATGTCTATGTTGTGCCGCTGAATATCCATTTTGGCACTGAAGAATTTATTGACGGAGTCGACCTTACCCAGGCTCAATTATATGAACGCATTAAAGCTGCTCCGGAATTCCCGAAAACCTCTCAGCCGTCTGCCGGCAAATTTGCGGAGCTTTACGACAAGCTGAAAGAAGAATATGACTGCGCGATCGCGGTCCATGCTTCTGCAAAATTAAGCGGAACCATCGCCTCTTCCATAGCCGGTGCCGATATGTCGGAATTCAAAGTGTATGCAGTCGATTCGCTTGCCTTGTCCTATGGCTTGACGGGATTGATGGAACGCGGCTTGGAGCTGCAAAAAGAAGGCCTTGAAGCAGAACAAATCGCCAAAAAACTGGAAAAAGAAACTGCTGATTTCCGCAATTACATTTTAATCGGCAATCTCACCCAATTGTATAAAGGCGGCCGGATGAGCGGCGCTCAATATTATATCGGCAGCCTGCTGCAAGTCAAACCGATTGTCCAGCTCACTGCCGAAGGTGAATTGAAGCCAATCGACAAAGTCCGCTCCCACAAGAAAGCTGTGAAGTACCTGATCGACCACGCCGTGAAAGATCATGAAGAACATGGCGTAGACACTTTCCAGATTATGCATGGCAACACGCTGGAAGAAGCTGAAAACCTGAAACGCGAAGTGTTGAAAGTCATTCCGGAAGCACAAATCGTTATCGGTGATTTGAGTTCATCTCTTGCTGTTCACGCAGGAGAAGGCACCTTGGCATTTATGTGGAGAATGAGTCCTCAATAATATTTGGCTGCAGGGAGTTATTAGGAGATATCAATCGTTTCTTCTGCTACAATGAAAGCAGAATGACGGTGAGGTGGAAGGAATGCAGCATGTTGAACGCGAGATCTATAAGAGCGTAGAACTTTGTGATGCCAAAGGCCAGTTAAACCCTGAAGCTATTGGATTTGCACGTACCCCGCTTATCGTCAGCAACCTTAAAGGCAATTTCATGCGCAAGAAAAAGTGGAATTATTGGTGTGTGTTCGGAGAAGAAATCATGTTTTCTGCTACCATCAGCCACTTGGATTACGCCACAGTCTGTTTTGTTTATTTCCTGAACTACGAAACCCAGCGTTTTTATGAAAAGACCATCGTTATGCCCTTTTCCAGAAAGCGCATCATCGCGGATGAAGCGATGGAAACCTGTAAATTCCAGCATCCTGAAATGGCAATTGAATTTCTTTATAACCAGGATTCAACACGGATTACAGTTGAGGTTGATGATTTTGACGGCGAAAAACTGACAGCTGACCTGGATGTCAGCCACCCCAAAAACCACGAGTCGATGAATGTGGTCATTCCATGGAATCGCCAAACTTTCCAGTTCACCGGTAAGCATCTGTGTCTGCCGGCAACCGGAACCGTGAAAATAGGTGCAGAGCTTTTTAACTTCGAGCCGGTAGAAAGCTTTGCCGTATTGGATACCGGAAGAGGGGTTTGGCCCCGGGAATCTTCCTGGAATTGGGCCATGGCTTCGCAAAGGTCGCTCGGTAAAATTATCGGGTTGAATTTTGGCGGCAAATGGACGGATGGAACAGGGATGACGGAGAATGCTTTTTTCGTCAATGGCAAAATGCATAAAATTCATGAAGATGTACTTTTTCACTACAATACAGAAAATTTTAAAGAGCCTTGGCAGATTGCCAGTAAATTTTCGGATGATGTAAAATTGGAATTTACCCCCTTTTTCGAACGGATTTCCAAAAGCGATATGAAATTAGTCAAATCGGAAGTTCATCAGATGTTTGGCTATTATAACGGGTACGTACGCTACGCAGACGGAAAGAAGTTAAAAATTTCCCAATTGCTTGGCTCCATTGAAGAGCATTATGCGAAATGGTAAAAAAAGAAGACGCCGGCAAGCTGCCGGCGTCTTCTTTTTCTTTTATTGAGAAAGACGTACACACTTCAATCATTTCGCTTTAGACGGACGCTTTCCACGAGCTCACGTCCATGCCTTCTCACTCGCATTGCTCACTCCGGGGTCTTGGTCGCTGCTTTGCTTCATTCAGGTTCTGTGTAGAACCTCAGTGTCAACTGTCTCATTCAACGCAGAATTTGGATGGCTCTCCATTTTTAAAAAACGATTTTGAGATATGGAGCAAAACAGCGCAGACGCCTCCTTGGGGAAGGGGAAAATAAGCATGCTCCTGCATCGCTTCGCTGCTTCGTCGCAAAGACTTGACCTCGCAGGCTTCGGCCAAGGTCTTAGCAAGCTGTTTTGCGGAATATCGGTTATCAGAAGCCGTTCTTTTTTATTGATTTACCGGGCTTTCCAGTTCTGCCAGCATTTTCTCTGGAAAATCGGTAAAGATACCGTGAATGCCGATTTGTTGCAGTTGTTGTGCGTATTCAAGCTTATTAACGGTGTAGACATAAACAATGGCGCCTTTGCGCAATGCATCCGTTGCCATACGGCGAAAAGCTCCCGGCAGCGACATGTGGATGCGGTTCGTTCCGACCACTCTTGCGTAATCGTAAACATCGACATAGACGTCCAATGTTAAAATCGCCGATTCCACCGTTTTCTTGTGGCAAACAGTCTGCACATCCTCGTGGTTAAAAGAAGAAATGAGGATGCGATCAGCAAAGCCGCGTCTCTCAGCTTTTTCCAACACTTTATCCACGAGACCCACGTAAGGGAACACATCCGTTTTCAACTCAATATTCAAGCGGTGATTGGTGTCCTGGAAAACATCGAACACTTCATCCAATGTGGGAATCTTCTCCCCCGCCCATTCTTCCGAAAACCATGAACCCGCATCCAGCTTTCGCACTTCGTTCAACGTCATATCTTTTATATAACCTTTTCCATCCGTTGTCCGATTGACTTTTTCATCGTGGATCACCACTATTTCGCCATCGATCGTCAGATGGACATCAATTTCAACACCTGTAATCGGCAACTCTGCCGCCGCTTTAAAAGCCGCCAACGTATTTTCCGGATGCGTTCCTGAACATCCCCTGTGTGCGTAAATTCTCATAAGACACCCCTTAAATTTCTGTTCTGATCTCCCATAATTCCGGGAAGAAATATTGATCCAGCACTTTCTTCAAATAATTGACTCCCGACGAGCCGCCTGTGCCCTGCTTGAATCCGATGATGCGCTCCACCGTCTTCATATGCCGGAAGCGCCATTGCTGCAGCCAGTCTTCGATATCAACAAGCTTTTCAGCCATTTGATACAATTCCCAGTGCGTATCCACATCACGATAAACCGCGATCCAGGCCTCCCTGACACTGTCATTCGGTTCGTAAACCGTTGTAATGTCCCGGTCGAGAACTTCCTTATCTATCGCAAAACCGCTGCGTGCCAATTTTTGAATAGCCGCATCATATAGGCCTGGCGCATTGAAAGCAGCCGTTAATTCCTCGAGAAGTGCTGGATCCTTCTCGTAAATTTTCAGTACATGCTTGGTTTTATAGCCCAAAGCGAATTCGATCATCCGGTATTGATAGGACTGGAACCCACTGGCATTGCCTAAATCATCGCGAAATTCCATATATTCCGCCGGCGTCATCGTCGCCAAAACGTCCCAACCGTTAATGATCTGCGATTGAATTTTCGATACACGCGCCATTTGCTTGAACGCCGGCTGCAAATCATCCGCTTCAATGCTGCGTATTGCGGCGCGCAGTTCATGCAGGATCAATTTCATCCAAAGTTCTGACACTTGATGAATGACGATAAACAGGGTTTCGTCGTGATGGCCGCTGACCCCGTCCTGTGCTGTCAGCAATTGATCCAGATGCAAATATTCTCCATAAGTCATGCTTTCCTTGAAATCAGTGCGGATATTTTTTTCTGACGCTGCGGCAATGTTCTGACCGTTATTATATTTATCCATTGGAATGGCTCCTTCTGGCTCTGCTTTTTCTCTGCTGATGGGTAAACTGCGCTATCATTCTGCATACATTTATTTAAACCGTTATTGAGACTTTTTCCAATATGCGACTGTATGTACCGGAATAAAACCCGATTTTTCATAGACAGCCAAAGCATCATTTTCTGTTTCCACTTCAAGAACAACCCGTTTTTTCCCCAGTTGTGCAGCGTGTTGCCGGCACCATAACAGGAAAGCCTTGCCATAGCCTTGCCCCTGGTCGGCGGGGTTTACAGCAAAGGCAGTTATCCAAAGTTCGCTGTCCCCTTGATCGATCAGCGCAGCGCTTGCCACCAACGCGTCATCCCGCTTCATTAGGAACACGGCCCGGTCACTGCTTGCTATATTATAATGCACAACCGGAAGAACCTCTTCATCGAAAGCGGCGGACATCAGCCTCTCGAGCGCATCCAGTTCCCCGTTGTACGGAATGACAACGGTTTGCTCCGGCAATGAAAAATCTTCCTGCGGTTCCGCTGCAAGCTCTATTTCCTTAAAATCCGGTTGATAACCCAGACTCTCCATAAAACTTTTGGCGCTTTCTTCTTCCACAAAAGCCGCATGTTCATCTGCAGCCTGCCGCTGCTTCAAACCGTAATCCACACCCCCGGCCAATGCCGAGCCAATGGTCAACCTTCTAAAACCCGGATGAACAAAAGCAGACCATTCATAGGAATCCAAACCGATGACATCCATTGCCGCGGCAAAGCCGAGCAATTCATTCTCTTCTGTATAGGCAAGCACGGCGAAACCGCTGGCATCAAATTGATCCCAGCTGGATTTAAACAGCGGTTTGCTGTAATCCTGCTCGCTGAGTTCTAAAAGTTCCTTCATATCTTGTATCGTGTCAGAATCCAGTGGAAACGATGCAATTGAAAGGGAAATATCCATCTTTGTACCACCTGTTCCTTTTTTTATTTATCGTATCATATCCGCACGGAAAGTTGTTTATCCATAAAAAAATCCCGGAGGCTAAATGCTCGCCCTCCGGAACCTTTGTTATAATTTCGCATCTGCCAGCATCGTGGCATACAAACCGTCTTTATTCAGCAGCTCTTGCTGCGTTCCTGCTTCCACCAATTTGCCCATCTCCATGACAAAAACCAAATCCGCCTGGCGCACTGTATTCAACCTGTGGGCGATAACGAAACTGGTTCTGCCGGCCATCAGCCGTTCGAGCGCTTCCTGAATTTTTAATTCGGTTACGGTATCGATACTGCTCGTCGCTTCATCCAGCAGCAGAATGACCGGGTCCGCAATCAACGCACGCGCAATTGACAGCAATTGCTTCTGCCCCTGCGAAATCATGGAGCCGTCTCCTTCTAGCACCGTATCATAGCCATTTGGCAGCTTTTGGATAAAGTCATGGGCATTGGCTTTCTTCGCCGCTTCAATAACTTCCTCTTGTGTTGCATCCAGTTTTCCGTAGCGGATATTATCGTAAACCGAAGTTTCGAACAGGAATGGATCCTGCAAAACAAAGGCGATCTGCTTGCGCAGCGTTTCCCGTGGCATCGAGGATATCGGCGTTCCATCAATCCGGATCTCGCCTTCATTGGCATCATAGAACCGGGCGAGCAATTGCATGATCGTTGTCTTGCCCGCACCCGTTGCACCGACCAGTGCAGCGGTCTGCCCGATGCCGACTGAAAAGCTGACGTCGCGGATCGTCCATTCTTCTTCGGCCCCTTCATATTTAAATGAAACATTATCAAATTCCACTTCGCCGGAAAATTCCTTGTCGGCATTTTTCACCAAATCATCTTTTTCTTCCGTTTCATCCATAATTGCAAAGACCCGCTCCGCACCGGCGATTGCCGACAGCACAGTATTGAATTGGTTGGCCAAATCGTTTAACGGCCGCGTGAATTGGCGGGAGTATTCCGTAAAGATGACGATAACACCGATTGACACAGAGCCGTTGAGCGCTAAAATTCCCCCAACGCCGGCGACAATCGCGAAGCTGCCGTTATTCAAGAAGTTCATCACTTTCGGAATAAAACCAGCATACGTCCACGCCCAGAAACCGGCGCGGCGAAGACGTTCACTTTTCACAAGAAATTCATCCATCACCCGCGGTTCCTGCGAAAACGCCTTGACGATCTTTTGACCGGAAATGGTTTCTTCGATCATGCCGTTCAAATCACCAACGGCACGTTGCTGCTCTTTATACAAACGTCCCGTCCTTTTCGTAATCCACTGAACCGAAACATACATCAGCGGAATGATGAAAAACGTCAGGAGGGTCAGCAACGGACTTAGCAGAAACATGACCACCGCTGTTCCCGTCAGTGTCAGGATGCTCGAGAACACCTGGATAAACGACGTGTTCAGCGTAGCCGAAACATTCTCCACGTCATTGGTCATACGGCTCATCAATTCACCGTGCTGCCGCTTGTCGAAGAAGGACACAGGAAGTTTCTGAAAATGCTTGAACAACCCTGTGCGCATCCGGTAAATAACCTGCTGGGCGATTCCCACCATCCAGTAATTCTGCAAATACAGGGAAATGGAGTGGCCGATATAAATCAGCACCAGCCACACAATGATAATTCCCATCCCCCCGAATTGTTCGGGAATGATGTATTGGTCGATCAAGACTCTACCGATTAAATAAGGTCCCAGAAGAGCCAGGGCTGAACTGACGAATACCAGCGCCAGCACCACAATCAAAAGAAAGCGTTGTTCATCGACCAGTTTCCAGATGCGGTGCAGCGTGGATTTCCAGTTTTGAGCCCGTTCCGTTTTTTTGTCCGGATCCCTTTTCAGATCTTCTTTTTTGATTATCGGTTCATAGCCGAAAGGGCGACGAATGGCATCAAACATATTCATCCACCTCCTCTTCCTGTTGCGACAAGGCAATCTTTCTGTACAATTCGGAGTGCTCCAGCAATTCTGCATGGGTGCCGTATGCCGATATTTCCCCTTCTTCAAGAAGAAGGATATGATCAGCCCGCATTGCTGTGCGGATTTTTTGCGTTACCACGAGCATTGTTGCTTGTTCCTGCTCCAATTCCTGCCACAACGTCGCTTCCGTTTTTACATCCAACGCACTGGTGCTGTCATCCAATATCAAAATGGCTGGTTTTCGAACAAGCGCACGCGCAATGGACAGCCGCTGTTTTTGCCCGCCCGACAGATTGACCCCTTTTTGGCCAACACGCGTCGAATAGCCTTTCGGGAATCTCACCACGGTATCGTGGATCTGCGCTTTAACAGCAGCGTCCGATAGTTCATCCTGGCGCGCATGTTCCTTGCCCCAGGAAAGGTTATCCGAAATTGTCCCTGTAAATAACAGGGATTGCTGCGGCACTACACCGATCGTTTTGCGCAAGGCACTCAGCGACCAATTTCTCACATCTCTGCCGTGGATCATCACTTTGCCACCGGTAACATCATAAAATCTCGGGATCAATTGGAGCAGTGAAGACTTCCCGGATCCGGTAGCGCCCATAATCGCCAGTTTTTCATTGGCTTTAATATGGAACGACAAGTTTTTCAGTACCGGAACAGAAGTACCCGGGTAGGTAAACGATACATTTTCAAATACGACATCCCCCCGCCGCAAAATTTCTGATTCTCCTTTAACGTCCTTTTCACGCACGTCTTCAGCAAGGAGAATTTCTTCTATCCGTTCAGATGACGCTTTCGAACGGGCAAAAGCCATGATGATGAATGAAAACATCGAGAATGCGCCGGTCATTCGCATTGCGTAATTGACAATGGCGACCAGTTCACCGATTTGTGCGTCGCCGCTTTGAATTTCAAATGCGCCAAACCACAACACCGCCAACAGCGATAAGTTCATACCGAACAGCAGAATCGGCAGGATGATTTCCATGATCCGAAACGCTTTGACCGTATCAGTTTTCAACGAGCCCGCCACTTCAGAGAAACGATTGGCTTCATACTTGCCGCGCAAATACGCTTTGATCAGGCGGACTGCCTGCAGATTTTCCTGCACCATCCGATTGACCCGGTCAAGCCGTTGCTGCACAAAGCTGAAATAGACGACGCCTTTTTTCACCATTATATAGAGGAAAGCCAAAAGAACAGGAAAAACGATCACCAAATAAATCGCGAGCTTGGGATTGACCACAAACGCCATGATCATACTACCGATCACCAATAACGGGGCGCGCAGCATAATGCGCAAACTCATGAACAGAATCTGCTGCACGAGCGTGACGTCACTCGTCAATCGGGTAATCAGGCCTGAAGCCGGGAATTTATTGAACATCGCAAGTGAAAACGACTGGATTTTGCCATAGACCGACTTCCGCAGATCAAACGAGAAACTTTGTGACACGTGGGCTGCAAAATAGGAGTTGGCGACACCTGAAGCAAAAGCCACAAGCGACAGACCCATCAGCAGCATGCCGAGCTGAATGATCACATCTCTGTCCCCCGCCACAATCCCATCATCGATGATGCCCGCTATCACAAGAGGCTGGATCAATTCCACAAATAATTCCAGCAGCATAAGGACTAATGCGATAACAATGTAAAATGTATATGGTTTAGCGTAGGAAAATACTGTTTTCAAAAAAATTGCCTCCTGAACATTTCGAAACTCGAACCTTTTATGTTGACTATTATTACACAATATTTTGTTAACGGGTAGTGATTTTATTTAATCTCAAAAATAACTGGTTATATAACCCAATTTTTTAGATATGTCGAATATTAATTGGCATTAAATGCATTTATTTTCTAAAATAAAACATGAATGTTTTGAAAAGGATGACGATAATCATTTTCTCCCCTATAATGAAAATAGACTTTGGAAAAGGAGC